>CACZCX010000016.1 GCA_902779875.1 uncultured Bacteroidales bacterium
AATGTCCAGTCACCGCTGGTGGACTCACCCGCTACGACCAATGCAGGCACGCTGGTTACTGTTCCACTGAATGTCACCTCACCGTCAGCATCAGGCAGGAACAGATACGGTTTGTGAGCCACGGTTGACGTAACCCTATTGGGAGTAGCGTCAATCATTGTGGCAACCCAACCATCTTGAGCATCATATGTTACATCCATGAACTCATAAACGTTGCCTCCGTTGATATTCGTCATCGGGAAAGGCAGGCAGATGGTCGATGCCTTGCCAGCGCTGAACGTGCGCTTGAACGCAACTGTATTTCCGGCAATCACCCCGGCAATGGCGTTTGTGATTCCGCTATTCTCACAAACTAGATAGCAGGGTTGCAGCGTCTTGTCTCGGAGGTCGCACACCTGATCAGAGGTGAGGAGGCCGGTATAAGTAGTGGTGCCGTCAGTCATGGCCTGACCGTTGCGGATGGTGATGCTGACTTCGGGGTTGATGTTGTCACAACTTTGCAATTGGATATAGTCGCCGGGGACGTGCCAGCCGATGGTGACGCAATTATCCTTATTATAAGGGCGGAATAGTGTATTCTCTGTGCAGTCAAGCGTCACCCTGCCGCCGGTGATATTGAGATTGCCACTAAAATCTTCGAATAGTGGTGTGGCGCTTCCAGAGCAACAGAGGTAGACCCTGCCGCCGTGGATATTCAGACTTTTACCGCTATCTAATTCGTACTCTCCTTCCGTGGTGAAGCGTCCCATGTCGTCACCCGTGCTTTGGGCGTAGATGCTTAAGGATTGGTCGATAAAGAATGATTTGCCGTTGAATCTGCAACCGTCTGCGAGGACCAGGTTCACATCGCCCCGAAGGTCGATGTAGTCATCTGAACTGATGTTGCCGTTGATGTAGTACCACGTCGTCTGATTATTTGTACCTAGGTAGGTGAAGGCGCCGCTCGCAATGGCAGTATGGTCGCCGCCATGAACAGTTTTCTCGCCCTGCGCGTCGATGTAGAATAGTCCAACGGAAACTTCGCCACCAAGGATGTCGATTTCACGTCCGGGCATGGTGTCGGCGGCGCTGAGCACGAAGCAGGTCTCTGGATCGGCATCGCCCATATAGGTAGCCCAGCCACTGGTGAAGGAAGCTTTTGTTCCGCCATCAGCAGTGTTTAGAATCATGGCGGAAGGGGATGCTGATGGAGCGGGAGTGATGACGTCGTCTATGACGTATGTTATGTAGCCGGAGTTGAGTATGTCGCTGGCGCTTAGGTCGGTCCACTCTCCGGTAGCGCTATTGTAATTGCCCTGTTCATTGCCGCTCAGGGTGTATGTGCCACTAAGATGTACGGTGCGGCTATTTGAACTTGCGTTGTTGAGACCGATGCCTGCGCTGCCGGCGGTAGTATTACCGCAACGGTTGCCGGTGATGGCGCCACCGCTAAGATAAAAGTCTCCTTTGTTGGTAAAGAATACCTGGCCGCACATGTTGGGGCCGTAATCGCAGGCCAGGTTTGACCAGTTGCCGGTAATGGCACCTCCGGTCATATAAAATTCATTCTTGAAGGCTATCGCGCCACCAAAGTGGTTTGAGCGGTTGCCGCTTATGCTACCGCCCTCCAGACGTAGTGTTTGGCCTTGGAAACTGATGCATGATGCTGTGCCGTAATCTATCCAACCGCCGGTGATGGTTCCGCCAGTGCCGCTGTCGCGGATAGTGAGCGTGGAGCTTTCATTTACCTTTAGCACATAGCCATTGCTGGCGGCCTCGGTCAGTGCGCGGTCTATGGTATGGCCGTTCAGGTCCAGTATGACATGGTGGCCGTATGGTAAGTCCAGGTAAGCATCACTACCTGTTGCGGTAATGTCATTGGCTAATGTAATTACAGTAGGATTGTTTGCATCTGTGCTGGCATTGTTTAACGTAGTTTGCAGTGCAGCCCAAGTGGTTGGTCTGAATTGTGCATTGATAGTGACTGCCACATCGGGCATGATAATGTAGCGTCGGTCGTCATGCTCTAGTATTTCAACGTCGCGGCCCTTGGCATCGGTCACAGTCATGGATTGTAACTCAAAGCCCTCATCGGGGGTCGGGTCAAGCCAGAGGATGTCGTCCTCGTAGGCCTTGCTGTACTTTGTTAACCAGGCGTTGTTAGTGCCGCGCGATGTGGCGGTGACGGTCCCACAAACTATGGCGTTGCTGACGGTATAGGTGTGGGGCGCGACGCCCTTAACGTTGACAGTTACGGCGTCGCCACGGTCCTTAGCCGTGAAAACGATACCGAAGACGAAATTGTTATTATCAAAGTAGTTTAAGTTGCCGTCAAAATCACTACGGTAATTAACATAGCCTGTGACTAAATACATGGATTGTCCATTGACACTGTAATCTATTGAGCCGTCGTCATCGTCCAATATGTAGTAATTAACAGTCTTCACATCTTCGCTCCAGATACGGTAGGCTCCACGTCTAGGGTCGGGAGTAAGGATGTAATAAGGGTGGTTGGTTGGTAATGTCTGGTTCAGTCCGAAGTTCAACGCGTTGGGACCAAGGATTTGCTGGTGCAAGCCGTTATGATTAACTTCATATAACTTGTTTCCGTCAGCCAGTTCAATCCAATCGGCTAAGGTGCCATCCACATCCTCGGTTGCTCCGCACAGAGCACAGGTAAAGTGCGCCGTAGCTGCGCTATAGTCATCGGCACATGTCCAAGTGGGGAACCCCCAGTCATGTTCGCATGGTGCAGGCTCCTGCGCCTGTAAATACCCTGAAAAGCCGCAAAGGAAGGTGACAATTAAAAGAAACCTATTACTCATATTACTCATATCATTTATTTCAATTTGTTTCTGTAAGACGGAGCATCGGGCCAACGCAGATCGTCCGGATGTTCACGCAAATATCTGGAGGTCTTGTACAGGCACCATATGATGTATGCCGCACAGACCACCAGGATAATTGTCATGATGATTTCAAGGGTTTTGATTTGGGGAGATACGGGCATACCCTCCCCTGTCTCGGGATGGAAAGGACTAAAAGAACGAGAGATAAAATAAAATAAGCCCATTGCTTTTAAAACATTAACAAAGTTCGCTCGCAAACGGACACACCTTGTCAAAAAGAGTAAAAATCTTGGGGCGGTTTTGTCAAAATCAGTAAAAAAAATGCCAAAGGGGACGGTTACTCTGTTATCATCACTTTCTTGCCATCTGAGTTAAAGTACAGGCCCGGAGTGGTAGGATCTCCATTTACGGGCTGGCCGTTCAGGTAATACCACTGATCTATCGTTATCTCACCGGTATTCATGTCTATGGTTCCGGTGGCGGTTGTAGTGCCGTCACTGCTCAGCAGACGCACCTTGATACGGTCAGGGATGGCTGGAGTTTCTATAATACCTCTTCCTGGAGCCTTCAGAGCACTGTTACTGCCGGAATATGTAAGGTATGCGCGGAACGGCAGTATGTATGCGCCGCTGGCGGCCTTCACGAACTGACCGGCCTCGACATCGGTCACGCCATTAGCAGCCTTACCGTCTGTTGCCGCAAATCCGAATACGATACCTGAGAATCCTTCATCACCGTAATCCAGACGGCTGTATGTGCCGTGGAATTTCCAGTCACCGTTTACAATCGTATCCGCGGCTACTGATGCCGGTACTTTGCCGCGGAATGTCACCTCGCCGTCTGATTCAGGCAGGAACAGATAAGGTTTGTTGGCAACAGTTGATGTCACCTTGTTGCCGCCGGGTGTTGCATCGCTCATCGTTGCTACCCAGCCCTCTACATCATCATATGTCACATTACGGAACTCATAAACCTTTCCGCCGCTAATGCTTGTCATAGCAAACGGCAAGCATATAGTCGATGCCTTATCGGCTGCAAATGTACGGGTAAACTTGACCTGCTGACCGGCCACCAAGGTAGCAATTTGGTCAGTAATACCATCCATCTCACTGAGTTCGTAGGGAGTGATGGTCAGCGTACCATTGACGTAGGTGATCTCGTAGTTTGCCGTCACGTCCTCGTTCGAGCCATTCTTGATGACGGCAGCGCTAGGCACGTTGTCCGATGTTCCGACATTGGTCTGGCTGCCTGTGATGGTGACGCTCTCAATGACATCGCCAGTTTCCAGTGCGGTGTTGGTATAGGTGTTCTTAGTCAGTGCCGTGCCGTCGTAGGTCTTTGTGTCGCTATCTGCGGTGATGGTGATTTGTTTCCTCCACGTTGAATTGATGGTTACATCCGTGGCGGGCATCGTGAACGTACCACCTTCGCTGATGGTTACGTCGTCGCTCGAATAGCCGACAAAGGTATAGCCCTCGCGGTTGTGTCCAAGGGCAATCTCAGCCCCGACATAGTAATACTTCGTGCTGCCTACGGTGACGCAGATGCCATTGGTCACGGATACGCCCGCTGCCAGGGTAATCTTGCCGACGTGGCGCGCGCCGTCGTTTTCTGTCACATCGCCAGGCACGCCGCTGGTGTTACCAACACCGATATTGGTACTGACTGACGAAGCGTAGTTGCTCACGGTGCAGTTGCTGTAATAATTGTTGGTAAGAGTGCCGATGTTATTAGTAGCAGCATGACTAAGATCACCAGAGTCAATGTTCTCTCCTATAATAGCGCCAGTCTTTGCATAATCATCATTATTTGTCATGATGGTAGCGCCAAGGACGAGACAGTTGGATATGACAGAATTATGTCCGCTGGAGCATCTACGATTCCATCCAACAATTCCGCCCTGTTTTCCAATACCAGTATGGTAGTCGGTCATGGAAAACTGTACGGAACTGGTGCATCCGCTGACAATCGCATCATGAGAATCACTATAGTTCCTGCCTACAATGCCGCCGTGAGTGTGTGCATTATTTTGCCTGGAATGGATGCATACAGTATTGGTCACAGTGCAGTTACTGATGGTGCCTTGCCAATTGTCCCCGGAAATGCCGCCGATTATTTGACGGCCTGTAATTCGTGCATCCGAAACCGTGACGTTCTGCACTGTCCCTTCAATTTGCCCGAATAGCCCAAGAAAATCGACAACCTCGCTGTTCTGACCGGTCCTATAGATGCGGATGCCGCTGATGGTATAGCCACAACCGTCGAAAGTACCTTTGAAGGTCTTTGCACCACGACCGATGGGCGTGTAGTTTTCCTCGGTGCTGTAGGTATCGTTCCAGGCAGTGGTATGCGCGAGTTCTATATTGCCAGTCAGCTTGAACGTCAGCCCCGTGCAGTCGTGCACAGTGCTGTTCTTCGTCGTGTTATCGCTGTAGGTACCCGAGCCGTTCACATACACGGCCAGGTCGTGGAGGTTGTTCGCGCTGGCAATCTCGTAGGCACCGAGCGTCGAGTTGTAACTGATACTGCCGATGGTCGCTGGGTTCTGCGCCCACGCTGTTTTGACGGTCAACAATGTAAAAATGATAAGCACAAATAAGACTCTGAAAAAGGACTTCTTATTCTCCATATTGTGAATAATGTAGAAGAGTTTCTATTTTAAATATGGTCGCGAATTTCGCAACAAATCCCTCCCGCCCTGTCAAAATCAGTAAAATTGTCAGGGCGATTTTGTCAAAATCAGTAAAAAAAAGGGGGCCAAAGGGGACGGTTCTATTTGGCCCCTTTTTATCTAACATAGACAGAAGCAGTGAAGGTTAATACCCCCACTGCTTTTTATTTTTTGGGAAAAGGGGCCAAATAGAACCGTCCCCTTTGGCCCCCTTTTGCGCGCTATTCTAGCTGACGGCGGACGTTGTAGTATGATTGGCGGGAGCCGAAACCGGAGGCGATCACGATCTCCTCGATCGATGCATCGGGCTGCTGGACTTTAAGGCGTGCCGCGTGAGCCAGACGGCAGCGGTTTACGTAGTTGTAGAAGCCACCCATGCTGTCGGTTATGACCTGTGAAAGGTAGGTGCGGTTCACACCGCAGATGCGAGACAGGCTATTGAGAGTCAGATGGCTGTCCAGATAGGCCTGATCATCCTCCACGCAGCGGCGTACTATGCCTGCAATCTCATCTTTACGCTCCTGTGACAGGGTCTCCTCGGCAAGCTCAGGTTCGGCATCGGGCTCAGGCAACTGCGGTTCGGGGATATCGGGCACTGTATCAACCTGAAGTTCTCCTGACTCCAGGCGCTCCACATCGAGCGTGCGGTGAGGTGTAAGTGCGCCTATTATGAACACCACTCCCAGAACGGAGAGCAGCAGCATACCTATGGACAGGGAGAAATATGTACCTATAAACGTAGATACCCAGCTGATAGCAAGATGAATTATCGGCAACCAGATAATACCCTTGGCAAACTGGCGCGGAAAGTCCTCCGGATTGGAGTAGTTATCCTTAGAGTAACGGCGAATGGCACGGGTAATCATGCTGATTGCCATCACGAAACAGAGCAGGTAAACAACTGCCAGGACACCTGAGATACTGAAAAACCACTTACAGAAAGGACCCTCAAGCTGTGTTCCCGGAATAAGGGTGAGCACAAGCGCGGTCAGTGTCATCAAATCAAACGGGATATAGAGTGCATGCACGGGATTGCGCCACCACCCCACGTTCAGAACCTTGCCAAAGTAACTGAACAGCACCACCGCACAGAAAAACGGCGATGCCAGGATGAGCAGCATACGTAGATAAAGGACCGCATCGGCATCCTGAGGCATGAAAACGATGGGCAGCAACAGGACATCCATTCCAAAACAGAACACCAGCGTCTTCCAGGCCGGGTAATAATAATCAGCATGACGTGCGTAAGGCTGACACTTGTGGCCCCATCGGATTGCGGCGATTGCCAAACTTATAGCTACATAAACTGCGACAGATACGCTAAAGAACAGTTCCTCTCCTGAATACATTATTTAGTCCTTCTCTTGTAACAATCCTTTTTATCGCATATACCGCATGCATAGGGCAGATATCTTACATCGGGGCCGATGCCTATGACGCCGCTAACCGATTTCATGGGCAGCATCAGGCAGGACTCGGTGAGTTCTATGCCGCAGGGGTTTTTATCGGGGAACAGGCTGAAAAGCGCGGGTTGGGCCGATACATGCCAGCCGCAGTAACCGGGGCTGAAACGGTTGGTGCGTTTGTATCCGGCAGGATCAATCTCTGTCTGCAGCACCGTCTCCATATAATCGGCCACGCTCTCTACAATCTGGCTGCCCACGCAGTCCATGGCGTAGGTCTGGAACATATCGTCACGACGCTTGACCGCATCGGTCCACTGGAAATAGCCGCTTCCCACAGTTGCCACGAACACTGCATACTTCTGTGCCCCGCGCAACTGGCGGCAGATTATCTTGCCTGCATCAAATGTTACGGGGCCTTTCTCCCCTATCAATGTAAATTTATTCTCCTCCAGGTCAAGTGATCCGTCCACGATCACATACTTGAACTGGGGGCGCAGGAACTGGGCTGATTCGCGCAGCAGATACTCGGTGGTACGCACGGTCTGAGCATCGGGCTCACCGTCCTTGTACCCCATGAATGAATAGACCTCCTTTAAAGGAATATCAAGATTGTTCAAGTTGAGTTGCTGCCACATATGCTGAAAAACGACGCAAAACGAAACGACCCCTTTGCGTCATTTTGACTCGTTAAACAGAAATTCTCTGAAGGCTGCGTAGTCCTTGCTAATCTCAACACTCTGCTTGGTGCCCTTCATGAAGGCCTGCAGGCGTGCGGGAATCTCAACGTCACCGCCGGTGATGGCATCAACCTTCTCCTTGAACTTGGCCGGATGCGCGGTCTCCAGGAACACGCCGTACTCACCGGGCTTCAGCTGCTCACGCAGAGCGCGGTAACCGCATGTTCCGTGCGGGTCAAGCAGGTAACCGGTACGCTCAAAGCACTCCTTAAGGGTCTCCTTAATCTGCTCGTCGGTGTAGGTTGCACCGCTAATGTGACCTGCAATATCCTTGTGTGAGCCGCCGTAAAGGGCAAGCACACGTGCAAAGTTGCTGGGATCGCCCACATCCATTGCGTTGGCCAGTGTCTGGACCGATGGTTTGGGGCTGTATACTCCGGTCTGGAGATAGTTGTAGAATATGTCGTTGGCGTTGTTGGCGGCGATGAAACGCTTTACGGGCAATCCCATGAACCAGCCGAACAGTCCTGCTGTAATATTACCAAAATTACCGCTGGGCACGCAGATTACCAGGTTATCGGCCTTGCCAAGTGCCTTCATCTGTGCGTAGGCATTGAAGTAGTAGAATGCCTGCGGCAGGAAACGGGCCACGTTGATTGAGTTGGCCGATGTAAGCTTCATCCTCTGGTTGAGCTCTGCATCCATAAAGGCGTTCTTGACCAGAGCCTGGCAGTCATCAAACACGCCGTCAACCTCGACAGCAGTGATGTTCTTGCCCAATGTGGTGAACTGGCACTCCTGGATGGGGCTTACCTTGCCTTTGGGATAGAGCACATACACATGCACGCCCTCCACGCCCAGGAATCCGTTGGCTACGGCGCTTCCGGTATCGCCCGATGTGGCCACCAGCACGTTCACAAGCTGTTTCTCCTCCTTGTTGAAGTAACCCAGCAGACGGGCCATAAAGCGTGCGCCAACATCCTTGAACGCAAGTGTGGGACCGTGGAAAAGCTCCAGTGAGTAGATGTTGTCATCAACCTTGACGACGGGTGTGGGGAATGCCAGGGTGTCATAGATAATCTTCTTGAGGTCAGCCTCCGGGATATCCTCGCCAAAGAATGCCTTGGCAACCTCAAATGACATCTCCTGGAATGTCATCTTGTCGATGCCTTCAAAGAACTCCTTGCTCAGTTTGTTAAGACGCTCCGGCATGTAAAGGCCGCGGTCAGGTGCCAGTCCGCGAACCACCGCATCACGCAGGGTCACGTCATCGGACTTATGGTTTGTGCTGTAATATTTCATTTAAGTGAAAGAAAAATCTTAGTGAATTCAATGCCCTCAATGTTGCCGTAAGCGCCCTGCTTGCAACTCTCCTCGTCAAAAGCGGTAACGCCGTCAGGCTCCATTCCCGGAGCATAGATCAGGAACGGAATGGGGTCCGATGTATGCGTACGGTGTGCGCAGGGCGTTGGGTGGTCAGGCAGAACCGCTATCGCCACAGGCTCGTCCCACTTGCTAACCTCCTCATAGATGGGACCTATCAGGCGGCTGTCCAGATCCTCGACGGTGCGGTTCTTTAGGGTGTAGTTACCCTCGTGTCCGGCCTCATCGGGAGCCTCAACATGCAGATACACAAAGTCATCGGTCTTAAGGGCATCGATGGCAGCCTGTGCCTTGCCCTCATAATTGGTATCAAACAGACCGGTCGCACCCTCCACGTCAATCACCTTCATGCCGGCGTAGTGTCCGATTCCCTTGATAAGGTCCACGGCCGATATCACCGAGCTCTTGCGTATGTTGGGGTACAGCTCACTGATGGGCTGCATGGCCGGACGGTAACCAGGTGACCAGGGCCAGATGCTGTTGGCGGGATCCTTGCCCTCAGCTATACGCTTAAGGTTAACGGGATGCTTGGCCAAAATCTCCTGTGAACGCAGTATCAGGTCGTTGAGCAGCTGTGCGGTAGGCTCGGCCTCCGGTGTTGCAGCCTTGATCATGAGGCCCTTGAACGGCTGTCCGGGCACGTCATGAGGCGGTGTGCAGATAAGTTCCTTGCGGCCTCCGTCAATCACCAGCAGGTGACGGTACTGGATGCCGGTATAGAAATGGACACGGTCATTGCCAAGTTCCTTCTCCAGAGTCTTGATTATCTCATCGGCCTCAGGGGTTGAGATATGACCTGCCGAGTGGTTCTTGATAAGTCCGTTCTCAATGCAGATTATGTTGCAGCGCATGCCCATCTGACCGGGCTTGATGTCTACGCCTATGTTGGCGGCCTCAAGTACACCGCGGCCCTCGAATGACTTGGTCACGTCATAACCCATAACGGTCATGTTGGCCACCTCGCTGCCGGGGTGGAATCCATCGGGCACGGTCTTGAGCATGCCGGTACGGCCTTTGCGGGCCAGCATGTCCATGTATGGTTTGCGGGCGTGCTGGAGGATGGTCTTGTCACCAAACTCCTTTACAGGCCAGTCGGCCATTCCGTCGCCCAGAATAATTATGTATTTCATTTTTGCAAAATCAGATATTAGCTATACTCATGATATCGGCAAATACACCTGCTGCAGTAACGGCGGCGCCTGCACCGTATCCCTGAATCATCATAGGATACTCCTTGTAGCGCTCCGTGGTGAGCAGAATTATGTTGTTGCTGCCCTGCAGGTTGTAGAACGGATGGTACTTATCGACCTCGGCAAGTGATATGCTTGCCTTGCCGTCCTCCAGTTTGGCTACAAAACGCATGCGCTTGCCGTCCTTCTCCACACGTGCACGGCGTGCCTCGAACTCGGCATCCAGCTGCGGCAGCTTTTTCCAGAACTCATCAATAGTACCGTCAAACAGTTCCTGCGGTATGAACAGGTCACTCTTAACGTCGCTCTGCTCAATGGCGTAACCGCTTTCACGTGCCAGTATGACCAGCTTGCGCAGCACGTCCTTGCCGCACAGGTCAATGCGCGGATCGGGCTCGCTGTAGCCCTTCTCCTTGGCCAGACGGATGGTCTCGCTCAGCGGACAGTCGGCACTCAGGGTGCTGAATATGAAGTTGAGCGTGCCGCTTACCACAGCCTCAATCTTGAGTATGCGGTCACCGCTGTTTATCAGGTCGTTTATGGTGTTGATGATAGGCAGTCCTGCACCCACGTTGGTCTCAAACAGATACTTGACGCCACGGCGGCGTGCAGTCTGCTTAAGGGCCTGGTATTTCTCATACTCCGATGATGCGGCAATCTTGTTGGCTGCCACAACCGATATGTTATGGTCCAGGAAATCCTGATACAGCCCGGCCACATCGGCACTTGCGGTACAATCCACAAATACGGAGTTGAATATGTTCATGCCTATGACCTCGTCATGCAGTGTCTTGAGGTTGCTGGCCGGAGCCTTGTCAAGTTCCTCGCGGTAGTTGTCCAGACTTATTCCCTCACGGCAGAACAGGGCCTTGCTTCCGCGTGCTATACCAACCACGTTGAGCTTGAGTCCACGCTCCTGCATGAGTTTCTCGCGCTGTCCGCGAATCTGCTCCAGCAGGCTGTTACCCACAGTACCCACACCGCAGATGAACAGGTTGAGCACCTGATACTCTGACAGGAAGAACGAGTCATGGATAACGTTGAGTGACTTGCGCAGCGAGCTCTTCTGTACCACAAATGATATGTTGGTCTCCGATGCACCCTGTGCGCAGGCAATCACGTTGATACCGTTACGTCCCAGCACGCTGAACAGCTTACCGGCGATACCGGGGCTGCGTTTCATGTTCTCACCCACGATGGCAATGGTTGCCAGGTCCATCTCGGCCGATATGGGGAATATGGCACCCAGCGCAATTTCCTTGCTGAACTCCTTGTTCAGGAGCTCGCAGGCGGGAGCGGCATCCTCATTACGTACGCCGATTGACGTACTGTTCTCGGACGATGCCTGTGACACCAGGAACACGCTGATACCGTTCTCGGCCAGGGTCTTGAATATGCGGTAGTTCACGCCTATTACGCCTACCATACCCAGACCGCGCATGGTAATCAGGGCTGTGTCACTTATGCTTGATATACCCTTGATGGCCTTGGTTCCGGCGGGGAGCTCGTTCACGATCTCGGTGCCGCGGGCCGTGGGGTTGAATGTATTCTTTATCAGGATGGGTATGTTCTTCTGGCAAACCGGGTAGATGGTGGGCGGATAAACCACCTTGGCTCCGAAGTTGCACAGCTCCATAGCCTCCACGTAACTGAGCTCATCGATGGTGTAGGCGGTTGAAATCACGCGGGGATCGGCCGTCATGAATCCGTCCACATCGGTCCATATCTCAAGCACGCTGGCATCGAGTGCAGCCGCGATGAGTGATGCGGTATAGTCCGAGCCGCCGCGACCCAGGTTGGTGATCTCGGCAGTCTGGGCATCGGACGAAATGAATCCGGGTGCCAGGGCCTTGACCTTGTCCTTACCCGACTTCTTGAACAGAGGCTGGAAGGTCTCGCGGATGAGGCGGTAGGTAAGGTCGCTGTCTATGGTGTGTGTGGTGGTCTTGTGTTCTGTCTTTATAAACTGGCGGGAGTCATACAACTTGATATCGTCAATAAGCTGGGCCACGATCTGTGATGACAGGCGCTCGCCGTAGCTTACTATGATATCCATGGTCTTCTCTGACAGGTCATGCAGCAGGTAAAGTCCCTGCATGATCTCCTTGAGTTCACCGAACAGGCCGTGCACGCCGTCAAGCGCGGCGGCTCTGCGCTGCGGGATGATCACGTCACTTATCATGTTCTCATGACGGGTGAGCATGGCCTCCATCTCAGCCTCATACTGACGGTCGCCGCCTGCAGCCATACGGGCTGTGGCAATGAGCCTGTCAGTGATTCCGCCAAGTGCCGAAACCACTACTATCACATCATCCTGCTGTGACTCAACAATCTGCTTCAGGTTGGTGATGCTCTCCTTGGATCCCACGGACGAGCCACCGAATTTAAGTACTTTCACAGTAACAACTATTTTTCCGACTGCGAATTTACTCCTTTTTCAGCAAACTACACAGCCAGGGTTCCTCTTATTGTGTATTTTTACACAATAGTGATTAAATTAAGCGGGATTCCAAACCGTATTAAGGCCGATGCGCGGGACCTGCGTAAGAAAGAATCAGTATACGAAACGGAGCTCGTCCAGGTAAAGTGTCGAGCCGTCACCACCCGTGAAATAGTCACCCAGCTCACTCGACGAGGCTACGATTATAGCCCTTGTGGGAGTCCTGTCGCTGCGGTATTCTATGTCGATGGTAAACTTGGCGTAGTCATCCATGTGGCTGTTGTAGGCAACTATGCCGTAGCCTATTATGGCCGGATCGTTTTCCACGTCAAGGAACTTGGACTCAGCGGGGTCGATGGTCACCTGCCCGTTCCAGTCACCCAGCACCACGTAAATGACGCCGGTATCCATCTGCCCCTTCTTGTCATCATAGGGAGCCTTGGTATGTGTTATAGCCACCGGCTGATAGCAGGCGTAGCCCTGGAGCGACTTGGGTCTGAGGGTAAACGGGATGCCCCATTTGAGCGTTGCGTTTCCCTTCATTATGTTGATCTTATCCATCTGGCCGGTAAACAGAGTGCCTGCCGCGAACTTCTTAACCAGCAGGCTGTTTATATACCTGGACTGTATCCTGGCAGCCTGCTTGCCGTTACCGGCAACCGCCACCTTGGAACTCTCCGGCAAACAGTTCTGAATACCCAGGATTGAGGTAGCCTCATTGGCCGATCCCCACACCGCGCGGTCCTGGTCGTTTACATCGGCCCCGCAGCATACGTCGACAGAGCCTTTCTTGCTCCACTCGTCAAGACTCATGTTATAGAGCTGCCCCTCCTCAGCCCTGGACGGTACGGGAGCAGGTTTGTTCTCCTCCTGTTCAGGTTCATCGATCTTGTACAGGTCATCCTTCCATTCCGTGCAGGAAAACAGCAGGACGGCGGTTGCGAGTGGTAGAAACAGTTTTTTCATGATGCTCAGAAATGGAATATCAGACCCATGTCAAGGCCTATAAGTGAGGGTTTGAATCGTACATAGCCATGGTCGAGAGTGGCATCGGCGCTGCTTGTAAAACTCTCGTCGTTCCATGCGTAGCCGCCCTCAAGCAGAGGCAGCGAGAGCTCAAACGATATACGGTCCGTGGCGAACACGCTCACACCGGGATAGAAACCCAGCGACACGCCTCCCGTGCCGGTATATGAACCCTCTTTCCCCTGGGCTGTCATGTTGTAGTTCTTGTAGAATCCGGTCTGTCCGGTCAGACGTCCCTCAACAAAGAGCGCTATTATCCTGCCGTCAAAAAGGGGCAGGTACTGACGGCATGTGACAGAGCCCTTGAGCGCCTCACGGATGAGGTGCCGGTCCCGCTCGTCATTACCCAGGAACCGGGTGGAGTCTATGTCGGCGCGGGCATCGGAGAATCCCACCCTGAGTCCTACCGACAGATTGTCCTTCACGAACCAGGCACCGCTGGCCGTTATGTCAAAAAGATTTACAGAACCTTTCACTCCCGATATGATTCCAAGCAGGTCAACGCCGTCCTCACCCTGGGCATTCCACGAGTTCCAACCCACTGATATTCCGACAGATCGTATCCCTTTCTCAACAAAGACCGCATTCGGATTACTCATACCCCGCTTCTGGGCCAGCAAGCCCACAGCCGGTACAAATAACAGACACAACGCAAGAACAGTTCCTTTTTTCATATCGCAATATCAACGGATTTGACAATTAACCGAACAACTGCTTGAAGGCTTCCTCGACTTTGGTTACGGGAACGAGCTCGATTCCAAGCTTGCGTTTTTCAAGCCCGTGCATGTTGCTCTTGGGTATGATTATGCGCTCGAATCCCAGCTTGGCGGCCTCGGATATACGCTGTTCTATACGGCTTACGGGACGGATCTCGCCCGACAGGCCCACCTCACCGGTCATGCAGACGGTGCGGTCAACAGCAATGTCAAGACTGCTTGAAAGGATGGCGCTGATTACGGCCAGGTCTATTGCGGGATCGCTTACCTTGAGTCCGCCGGCAATATTCAGGAACACATCCTTCTGACCCAGTTTAAATCCGACACGTTTTTCAAGCACAGCCAGCAGCATGTTCATGCGCCTCACATCAAAGCCGATAGCACTGCGCTGGGGCGTGCCGTAAACCGCGGTGCTGGCCAGTGCCTGGACCTCAATCAGGAACGGACGCACACCCTCGATGGTGCAGGCGATCGACACTCCGCTCATGCCCTGATGACTGTCCGTAAGGAGCAGCTCACTGGGGTTGCTCACCTGCCTGAGACCGTCCTCGCGCATCTCATAAATACCAAGCTCGGCGGTACTTCCGAACCTGTTCTTGATGGGACGCAGTATGCGGTACAGGTAGTGCTGGTCACCCTCAAACTGCAGCACCGCATCGACGATATGCTCCAGTATCTTAGGTCCGGCTATGGTTCCGTCCTTGGTGATATGGCCAATGAGCAGCACCGGAGTACCGCTCTCCTTGGCAAACTTGAGCAGCGAAGCCGCGCACTCACGCACCTGCGTGATACTTCCGGCCGATGAATCCACATACTCGCTGCTTATGGTCTGTATGGAGTCAATCACCACCAGCCCCGGTTTCTGTTTCTTGATCTGTTCGTATATGCTCTCCAGCGATGTCTCGCACAGCACAAGCAGGTCATCGCTCAACTCGCCGCCGCCACTTGCCGCAGCCAGACGCTCGGCGCGCATCTTGATCTGGCGTGCACTCTCCTCGCCCGATACATACAGCACCTTAAGCTCCTTGAGCCTCATCACCGTCTGCAGCGTGAGTGTGGACTTGCCTATTCCAGGCTCACCGCCAAGCAGCACAATGGAACCCTGGACCAGACCGCCTCCAAGCACGCGGTTCAGCTCTTCGTCACGCATGTCAATACGCGGATAATCAGTGCTCTGGATCTCGCCGAGCGTATGGGGCACGTTGTCATCGGACTTGCCCGATGCCTCCCTCCTGGCCGTAGCGGTCGCATTCTGTGAGGCCTGTGCCTTGACGGATATCTCCTTCATGGTGTTCCACATGCCACAAGAGGGGCATTTGCCGCTCCATTTGGGCGAGTCAAAGCCGCACTCGGAGCATACGAACATGGTCTTGTCCTTGAGCTGTGCCATAGGCTATTTCTTCTCTAATTTAGACCACAAATAAACACCTCTAAAAGCGTTTATCAGATAAAAGAGCTGTAGTATAAGTTGTATAGCGGCATGAGGCTTGCCTGCTTGCCAGGCCACAATCCAAACTATACTCATAACAATATCCAATACTATCCAAAGAAACCATTGCTCAATAAATGCAAATACAAGAACAAATTGAGTAACGGCTGCAACCGCAACTGCTGCTGCATCAGACAACGGCTGGTCTTCATGGGGAACTTCTTTTAATACGAAATACATAACCGTCCCTAACAATAGTGTAGAGATAATCATTAGTATTCTTTGGCCCCAAGACATCCAACGTGTTTTGATTACGACCGAATCAGGAGAAAGCCTACGCTGTTTCCACTTAAACCATCCAACAATTTGCATGGGAGCATTATATAGCAAATAGAATACAGCCATTCCAACTACGCCCGTTCCAAACATGATGTAGCCAAGAATAATTGAGCCGACAAGCCCGAATAGGAAGTTGAGCATATTGCCTTTTGCACCAAAAATTACGCACAATATACTGCATGTTCCTGCAATAAAACTTAGTGTACTAAATTCTCCCTTTAGTATACTTACAGCCAAACTCGCTGAAATGAATCCCAGTATCAGGAACCAGTCCCACCAAGTAAACTTTGGCATCTCTATCTTTCTATTATCACCCATATTCCTTATTTGTTTGACAAATGTAGTCATTTCGTTCCACTACTCAAAAATGCTCAATTAAACCCGATACGTTTTTGGGGTTCATCTTTTTTATTCTCCAAACGTGTAGCCAATTCACCAATTGCCAGATATAGATTGTCAATATCTTGCCTAACGTCCTCCGACAGGTCATTCATAGCTGTAAGATCTTCTTCGCGTTGTAGTTGAATCAAATCAACTTTCGCTTTTAGCTCTTTCAACTCAGCAGAAATAGTTGATGTCGTTAACAGGTATTCTCTAATCTGGACGAAAGCCCGCATTATAGCAATGTTAGCAGCAATGGCCACGTCACTTTTCAAAAGACCTGAAAGCATAGCTACACCTTGCTCCGTGAATGCAAAAGGAGGGTTAGAAACCCTTCTTCTTGATGTGGTCACAATTTGTGACCTCATATTTTGGACTTCTTCAATGGTTAACTGAAACATAAAATCCGGAGGAAATCTCCTGATATTGCGCTTTACTGCCTGGTTTAAAACTTTGGTTTCAACCTGGTACAATTTTGCAAGGTCAAAATCCAGCATTACTCTCTTTCCGCGAATCTCATGTATCAGATTCTGGATAACAATCAAATCTTCACTCATGATATCATATGTTTTTCAGTTGGTACAAATATACTCTTTTATTACAATCTGTAACTACTTCTCTTCCCGTGACCAGGTGACGGCGCGGTTAATAAAATCCAGGAACGGCTTGGTGGTCTTGAACAGGGCCGATACGCGCTCAGCCAGGTTCGGCGCCAGGATGAAGTCGTCATCTGGCATGTAAGCGATGCAGAAACGTTTCAACCTGTAATAGTCCGAGTCGGGGGTATCGGTCGGGAATCCGGCGGGCACCTTCTTGAGTGCACCCTCGTAATCAAGCTCGAATCCGGGAGCAGCCTGAGCCAGGATCTTGCGGAATCCGCCGTCGCTCATCTCAATATCCTCACGCAGTATGGCCAGCACCTTGGGGTCGCACCAGTAATCACCTGCAGCCAGCATGTGGGTTCCCTCCCAGCTGTCCTTGGCCGATGCGCTCACCTGGAAATAGTATCCGCTGTAAGGAGACTTCTTGCCGCCCGGGCATATGTACACGCCCATATGGGTCTTGTACGGGGATTTATCGGCCGAGAACCTCACGTCGCGGTATATGCGGTAGGTTATGTCATTCAACTGCAAGTCACCTATAGCCGGGTCGAACTTGCGTATATCGGCCAGCAACTCCAGCGCAAAGGCATCGAACCGCTCCTTCACCCTCTTGTACTCCTCCTTATGCTCCATGAACCAGCCGCGTTCATTATTGCAGCTGAGACGCCTAAGAAAATCCAGTATCTCTTTCATATGTATTTCCAATTAAGACCATAAAAGTACACAAAAAGGAGCATCCAATTCCTTCCAATTCTCCAAAAACATTTATTTGTCCGGACGCTATAGCAGTCAGGATACGTTGTAGGTCCGATTCCGTGTCATAGCGTCCGCAAAACGGCGGTGCAATCCATTTCATCGGACACTACAGCAGCCAGAATACACCGCAGCTCTGAATCCATGTCGTAGCGTCCGCGTGATTCCGTGTCGCAGTATCCGCGTGTCCGTGCTTTATATTATCTTTGCATCCGGAAATCACCTTATGGAAGACTATTTCCCAACAGCGCAATACATATGGTAAAGGAGGTACAGTTAAGGGTAGAGCCACAGTTCGCTTATAACGAGCAGGCACTTAAGCAGACGGTGTCGCGCCAGTGCGCAGTCGATGTGCGCACCATCACCGCCGTGCACACGCTTAAGCGCAGCATCGACGCCCGCCAGCGCACCATATTCGTAAATCTCACGCTCCGCGTTTTCATTAATGAGGAGCCGCCCAAGACCCAATACACCGCCATTGACTATTTCCCGGTCGATGACAAACCGACCGTGGTAGTGGTGGGAGCCGGCCCCGGCGGACTGTTCGCAGCGCTGCGCCTGATTGAGCTGGGTCTGCGCCCCATAGTGCTGGAGCGTGGCAAGAACGTACGCGAACGCAAGGTCGATATTGCCGCCATAACCCGCACGCACAAGGTCAACCCCGAGTCCAACTACAGCTTTGGCGAGGGCGGTGCCGGAGCCTATTCTGACGGCAAGCTCTACACCCGAAGCAAGAAACGCGGCAACACCGACCGCATACTGAATATATTCTGCCAGCATGGAGCCAGCGAGTCCATACTGTCCGATGCGCACCCCCACATAGGCACCGACCGACTGCCCCGTGTGATTGAGAACATACGCGGCACCATACTGCGTTGCGGCGGTGAGGTGCATTTTGAGACCCTCATGACCGGTTTCATACTCGAGGGCAACAGGGTGATCGGAGTCGAGGCCGTACACCAGGGCCGGGAGTGCCAATTCATGGGCCCCGTCATCATGGCCACCGGTCACAGCGCCCGTGACGTGTACCGCTACATGGCCGCACAGGGATTCAGCATCGAGGCCAAGGCACTGGCCGTAGGATGCCGTCTGGAACACCCCTCACAGCTTATCGACAGCATACAATACCATAACCGAGCAGGTCGCGGCAAGTATCTGCCCGCCGCCGAATACAGTTTCGTAACCCAGGTCGACGGCCGCGGCGTATACAGTTTCTGCATGTGTCCCGGCGGATTCGTGGTTCCGGCTGCATCGGGCCCCGAACAGATCGTGGTGAACGGCATGTCACCATCGGGCCGCAACTCACGCTGGAGCAACTCCGGCATGGTGGTCGAGACCCGCATCGAGGACGTAGCCAAGAATGACAGCGACCTCAAAGACCCGCTCCTGATGATGCGCTTCCAGGAGCAGCTGGAACGTGACTGCTGGCAGGCCGGCAACATGCGTCAGACCGCGCCCGCACAGCGAATGGCGGACTTTGTGAACGGCCGTCTGAGCTATGACCTGCCCGAGAGCTCCTACTCACCGGGACTCATATCATCGCCACTGCATTTCTGGATGCCCGATTTCATAACCAGCCGACTCAAACAGGGATTCCTCCAGTTCGGCAGGAGCAGCCACGGCTTCCTGACCAACGATGCCGTGATGATTGCAGTCGAGACCCGCACATCATCGCCCGTACGCATACCGCGTGACAGCGAGACCCTCCAGCACATCGGACTTCAAGGTCTGTTCCCCTGCGGCGAGGGTGCCGGATACGCCGGCGGCATAGTTTCATCGGCCATAGACGGCGAGCGTTGCGCCGACTCCGTAAAAACTTACACATTAGGGACGGTTCCTAATGTTTAAGTTTTGCCACAAGTACAGCCCATTTAGCCACAAACACCTTAAAACGTACGCCACGCACGCGCGCGTAATCCTACTTTTGTGCCACAATTAACTCTAACAGACATGAATTTTAAGAACGCGAACGTGCTTATCACCGGTGGAGCATCGGGAATAGGCAGGATAATGGGTCGCATGGCCCTGGAGAAAGGAGCTGCAAGACTTATAATCTGGGATATCAACGAGAATAACATAGAGCTGGTCAAGAACGAGCTCTCCGCCAAAGGCCAGGTGAGCGGTTACCGCGTGGATGTATCGGCCCGCGAGAATATAGAGCAGGCTTATGCCGATACCGTGAAGGAGTGCGGTCCCATCGACCTGCTCATACAGTGCGCCGGCATCGTGACCAGCAACGCCACTTTCGATAAGCTCACCTCCAGGGACATAGAGCGCACCATGATGATCAACGCCGTGGCTCCCATGAACGTAGCCCTGACCATGCTGCCCGATATGATCAAGCGCAACAGTGGTCACATATGCAACATCGCATCGGCCGCCGGCATGCTCTCCATGCCCAAGATGAGCGTCTACTCAGCCAGCAAATGGAGCGTGATAGGCTGGTCCGACTCAGTCCGCATCGAGCTGGCCCAGATGAAGTCAAAGGTGAGATTCACCACCGTAGCCCCCTACTTCATCAACACCGGAATGTTTGACGGAGTAAACTCCAAGATATTCCCCATACTCGACCCCGAGCACACCGCTGCCAAGATCATACGCGCCATAGAGCGCAACCGCGACTTCCGCGGCATACCGTTCGGATTCCATTTCATAAGATTCTGGCAGGCCGTACTTCCCGTATGCTTGTTTGATTTTGTTTTTGGCACTATCTTTGGAATCTACAGCACAATGGATCACTTTACAGGTCGCAAGAAATGACTATAACAAACACCCCCGAGGAGAAAATCCGGGCAATCCTTGCCTCGCAGAAAGAGTATTTCGGCACCGGCGCCACCCTGCCGGTTAAGTTCCGCAAGGAGCAGCTCCGCAAACTGCTCACAGCAATAGACCGTTTCCAGTCGCGTCTAGCCGATGCCCTCTGGACCGATCTGCACAAATCCTACCAGGAGGCCTACCTGACTGAGATAGGCTTGGTAAGGAGAGAGATCAAGGACCATCTGAAAGGTGTAGGCCGATGGGCCCGATGCAAACGCAAACGCTCACCCCTGACCCTTTTCCCCTCCAGCTCATACATAGTAAGCGAACCCCTGGGACAGGCCCTCATAGTATCGCCCTGGAACTACCCCGTTCAGCTCCTGCTCAACCCGCTGGTAGGCGCCATCTCGGCAGGCTGCACCGCCATACTCAAGCCCTCACCCTACGTACCCAACGTATCGGCCGTACTTGAGGAACTCATCAGCTCCACATTCCCGGAGAGCTACATAGCCGTGGTTCAGGGTAACCGTGACGTGAACAAGGTGCTGTTCAGCAGCCGCTTTGACATGATATTCTTTACCGGCAGCCCCGACCTGGGCCGTAAGGTCATGGCAGCTGCCGCCGAGCATCTCACCCCCGTGGTGCTGGAGCTGGGAGGCAAGAGCCCCTGCATAATAGACAAGAGCGCCAACCTCAAAATAGCCGCCCGCCGCGTAGCCTGGGGCAAGACCCTCAACGCCGGCCAGACCTGCATAGCCCCCGACTACATCCTTATACATGAGGAGGTCAAGGAAGCATTCATAAAGGAGTTTGCCGGTCAGGTGGAGTATCTGCACGGCAAGGAGATCAAGGAATCACAGCATTTTGTGCGTCTTGTATCGGACAAGGCGTTTGAGCGCGTAACCGGCTACCTCAAGGACGGCGATATAGTATATGGCGGACGCACCGACAGCAAGGAGCGCTTTGTAGAGCCCACCTTACTTGATAATGTAAGGCCCGATGCCCCCGTCATGACCCAGGAGATATTCGGCCCCATATTCCCGCTCATAACCATCAGCCCCAAGGACGGGGAGTTCAAGGAGCAGGTGGCCAAGTTCATCACCGAGCGCGAAAAGCCCCTGGCATTCTACTACTTTGGAAGCGAGAAAGACGGCTGGGACCTCATTAAGCGTACCTCATCGGGCGGCGGCTGTATCAATGACACCATCATGCATATAGCCAACAGCCATATCCCGTTCGGCGGCGTAGGCAACTCCGGCATGGGACATTATCACGGCAAGCTCAGCTTTGACGCGTTCACGCACCAGCGTTCCATCGTCAAGGCTCCCACCTGGATAGACCTGCCGGTAAGGTACATGCCATATAAATTATTCGCCCTGATTAAGCGACTGATGTAAACCAGTAGAATAAATACACTAAGAAATTACCCTAAAGTAGCTATATTTTCTTTACTTTACATTTTCTTTGTTCGTTGTTTCGGCTCGGGATAACTTTGCACCAGAAACCAGAAACAAACAACAAATAATATCAAAAACTATGGCAATCTACAGCACAATCACTGAACTTATCGGTAAGACCCCTGAAGTCAGATTAAACAAATTCGCCTCAAACAGAGGTATCAAGGGAAACATCGTAGCCAAGGTAGAGTTCTTCAACCCCGGCGGATCAGTAAAGGACCGTATAGCTTTGGCCATGATTGAGGACGCCGAGAAGAAAGGCATCCTTAAGCAGGGCGGCACCATCATCGAGCCCACATCGGGCAACACCGGCGTAGGTCTCTCACTCGTAGGTGCAGTAAAAGGATACAAGGTTATCCTGACCATGCCCGACACCATGAGCATCGAGCGCCGCAAGCTGGCAGCAGCCTACGGAACCGAGATCGTGCTCACTCCCGGAGCCAACGGCATGAAGGGAGCCATAGCAAAGGCAGAGGAACTGCGCGACTCCATACCCGGAGCAGTCATCCTGCAGCAGTTCAACAACCCCAGCAACCCCGAGAAACACTATAACACCACCGGTCCCGAGCTCGTGGCCGATGCCAAGGCAGCCGGAATCACTATCGATGCTTTCGTAGCAGGCGTAGGTACCGGCGGTACCCTGAGCGGCACAGGCAAGGCCATCAAGGAGGCTTTCCCCGGCGCCAAGGTGATAGCAGTGGAGCCTGCTTCATCGGCCGTACTGAGCGGAAACCCCAGCGGTCCCCACAAGATCCAGGGTATCGGTGCAGGATTTGTTCCCGGCAACTATGACAAGGAGGTAGTTGACGAAATCATCCCCGTACAGAATGAGGATGCTTTTGATGCAGCACGCGCCCTTGCCAAGGAGGAAGGCCTGCTGGTCGGTATCTCAAGCGGTGCCGCAGCATTCGCAGCCAGCCAGGTAGCATCACGTCCCGAGTTCGCCGGCAAGAACGTATTCGTCCTGCTGCCCGACACCGGTGAGCGCTACCTCTCAACCGCCCTCTTCTCAGCAGAGTGACGGATTGGGGCCTGGCCCCAATTCGTCACTCTGTCACTGAAACTACGCTCTGAGCCAGGTTGCGGAAAGCGAGGCCGGTTATGGTGTCGGGGTTGAGGGCAACGGGCTCGCCGTTGTCACCGCCCTCGCAGATGCTCTGTACGATAGGGATCTGACCGAGAAGAGGTACGCCCAGCTCCTGGGCAAGACGCTTACAACCCTCCTTACCAAACAGGTAGTACTTGTTCTCGGGGAGCTCGGCGGGTGTGAACCACGCCATATTCTCCACAAGGCCCAGTACAGGTACGTTCACCTTCTCGTTCTTGAACATGTCAATACCCTTGCGGGCATCGGCCAATGCCACCTCCTGGGGGGTGCTTACAATCACGGCACCGGTCAGACCCAGAGTCTGCACCAGTGTAAGGTGGATATCGCTTGTGCCGGGAGGCATGTCAATCACAAAGTAGTCAAGCTCGCCCCAGTCTGCATCGGCAATGAGCTGCTTGAGGGCGTTGCTGGCCATGGCGCCACGCCACAGCACGGCCTGACCGGGATCCACGAAATAGCCGATGGAGAGCAGCTTGATGCCGTACTGCTCCACAGGAACAATCAGGTCACGGCCGTCCTTGTTCTCGGCATAGGGGCGCGCATCCTCGGTGTGGAACATCTTAGGCATGGAGGGGCCGAAAATATCGGCATCCAGCAATCCTACCTTGTAACCCAGGCCGGCCAGAGCCACAGCCAGGTTGGCAGCAACGGTTGACTTACCTACGCCACCCTTGCCCGATGCCACCGCGATGATGTTCTTCACGCCCGGCAGCAGGTCGGGACCCTCGGGGCGCGGAGCCTGACGGGTCTTTACCTTGACCTCAACCTGAACGTCCTGTCCGGCCTTGAGCTTGACAGCCGTCTCAGCCGACTTCACGATAGACTTCATGAACGGATCGGTAGGTTTCTCGAATATGAGCGAGAATGAAACGGAGTTTCCGTCAATGCGGATATCGTCCTCCAGCATCTCCATTGAGATGATATCCTTGCCAGTGCCCGGATAGCGGACAGTCTGCAAGGCCTCCTTAATCAGATTTGGATATAGTGCCATAGTTATTTACTTCGTTCAAGTGTGCTGCGCTTGCTGCGGCCGTAGCTGCGGTAGTCATCAAGCTCGATCTCAATGTCGGGCTCGGAGAGCTCACCATCGGCAGGCAGCGAAAACACAATGTATTTGATGCTCTTGCCGCGCTCCAGCCACTGCTGCTCATAATGGGTCTTTATGGAGAGTATGTGGCCTGCATCGCCGCTGGCATAGAGGTCATCGGTCCGGAACTCCACCGGCAGGCGGTTATGGTCCACCATAGCGCAGGTATAGGTGTACAGGAAGTTGCTGTCGGTCTTGAGGTGAATCTTGCCGCCGGGCTTAAGAATCTTGCGGTAACGCTCCATGAACCAGGTCGATGTAAGACGCTTGGTGGCTTTCTTCATCTGCGGGTCGGGGAACGTGATCCATATCTCACTCACCTCACCCGGAGCGAAGAAACGCTCAATCAGCTCAATCACGGTACGCAGGAACGCCACGTTCGTCATGCCGCGCTCAAGTGACATCTTGGCGCCCGTCCACATGCGTGCACCCTTTATGTCAACTCCAATAAAGTTCTTATCAGGGAACAGGCCTGCCAGCCCTACGGTATACTCGCCCTGACCGCACCCCAGTTCCAGGACTATGGGGCCGTCATTATGAAAGAAGGAGCTGTTCCAACAGCCCCTCATTTCAAACGGGACATTCTCACGGAACGAACCCATCGGCTCGAACACGTGCGGATATGTCCGCATATCGGCAAACTTGGCCAGTTTACCCTTACCCATATCAGATATCCAGAACGGTTACCCAGCCGTGAGTATCGGGAGCGTCACCATACTGGATGGCACGCAGCTGATTGTAGAGCTTGGTGAGTACAGGACCCGGCTTACCGTCCTTGGCAACTACATATGACTTGCCCAGTTCAATATCATCAATGCGTGAGATAGGTGAAATAACGGCAGCGGTACCGCAAGCACCGGCCTCATCCATCTCGTTAAGCTCCTCCAGAGGTACCGGACGGCACTCAACAGTCATGCCGTTGTCCTTGGCAATCTGCTGCAGGCTCTTGTTGGTGATAGAGGGCAGGATTGACTCAGACTTGGGAGTGATGTACTTGTCACCCTTGATTCCGATGAAGTTGGCGGCGCCGCACTCATCGATGTACTTCTTCTCCTTGGCATCCAGATAGAACTCACTGCCGTAACCCTTCTCGTGGGCGATGTTGTGAGCGTACAGGCTGGCTGCGTAGTTACCGCCTACCTTGTACTTACCCATGCCCAGAGGAGCTGAACGGTCGTAAGAACGAACCAGAGCATATGCATTGGCCGAGAAACCGCCCTTGAAGTAGGGGCCTACCGGCATTACGAATATCAGGAACATGTACTCCTGGGCCGGCTTAACGCCCACCTCAGCACCTGTACCGATAAGCAGCGGACGGATATAGAGTGATGCACCGCTCTCATAAGGAGGAATAAACTCCTTGTTGAGCTCGATCACGCGCTTAACCATCTTGCAGAATGTCTCGGTAGGCAGCTCAGGCATCATCGTAGCGCGGCAGGTGCTCTGCAGACGCTCGGCGTTGGCTTCCATACGGAACACTCGTACCTTACCGTCCTTGCCGCGGAAAGCCTTCAGGCCCTCGAATGCCTCCTGACCGTAGTGCAGGCAGGTGGCGGCAATATGCATGGGTACATACTCGGAGTTCGATTCCTCAATCTCACCCCATTTTCCGTCTTTAAAGCTAATTCTGAGATTCCAGTTAGTCTTCATGTAACCGAATGACAGATTTGCCCAGTCAAGTTCTTTCATATCTCTAAAAATTTGAATCAACCGCGAAATTACAAAAAATGGTACTACTTTATTCCAACACAAGGCGTATTTAAACTAATTTTGCGTCAAGTATGGATAATAATGCGAAAAACGCCCCCCTCAACGAGGGTTCAGACAACCCGAGTAACCTGAGCAGCAACCGGATAGACAGCAAGATACGCATCATAAGGTTCGTGCTGCTTTCATCAGTCCTCTATTTCATTTCCGATGCCATAGGCCGATGGTTCCTGCCTGAGCAGGACTCCGTCCCGGGACTCTTTTCCATGCTCGTCTGGGTGCTCTGCTTCATAACCGGCGCCTGCCAGTTCTACCTGTGGCGCAGGATCTCACACAAGTGGCTCCTCTGGACCACCGCCGCACTCTATCTGGCGCTGTTCATAACCATACTCGCCTGGACCGGATTCTACCGTTACGGCGGCTCATCACTAATAGGTTACAGGATATCGGTCACCCTCATGCCCGTATGGGGATTCCTTATAGAGCATAACTTCACCTCATTCATACGCTGGTACGGCAACCTTATCAAACGCACGTTCCACCTCAAATCGGTAAACAGCATAGTGTTCCTGCTGTTCATGCTCATACCCGTGGCACTCATAATCATGCTGTTCGTAGGCGGCTACCGCCTGTCAGGCTCACTTACCCGTCAGGGCGCCGACATACAGCAGTATATCGATGAGGGTGAGGTGAACCATAACACCGACCGACGCGAGCCCATACGCCAGTACGACCGCCTGTTCAACGACCTCAATGACGTACAGCTGGTTGCAGCCCGCAAGAACGGTCTGAGGGAGCCCATCACGCTCGATGAGGCCAGGAACAACCGTCACCTGCAGCTCATAGAGCCCAACCAGTACTATGACATAGACAAGCTCACCCACTCCGTTCCCTATCTGGTTCCCAGGGCCGCCAAACTGCTTGAGGACATGGGCCGTGCCTTCCAGGACTCGCTGTTCAACCGCGGCTACAACCGTAACCACCGGTTCACCGTGACCAGCGTCCTGCGCACCCAGGAGACGGTACGCCAGCTGCGTAAGAGCAACGTAAACTCCACCGAGAACTCATGCCATTGCTACGGCACCACGTTCGATATCTCCTATTTTACATACAGCACTCCCAAGGTGGGCAAGGCTGCATCGGTCGATAAGATGCGCCAGATCCTATACCAGGTGGCATATGATATGCAAAGGCAGAACCGCTGCTACGTAAAATACGAGAAGAAGCAGACCTGCCTTCACATTACAGTCCGGTAAGGACCTTAAAAGAGCTGGCTGTGAACGCCCTCCCACTCATCGCCGATTGAGACCGATACAGCAGCGTCAAGTATCTGTTTCCGGAACATCTCGCCCGTGCATCGGGTAATCTTGTTTTTGGTCACCGGCACGGAGCTGACCGTAATCTTCTTGTACTCCTGTCCCAGACTATCCTGAGCCGATACCGTCACGTTCATGGTCGAATAGCCCTCACGCGGGAACATGTACATCTCATAGACCGAATCCACCGGCATGACATTGAATGACTCCGATACCTTGGAACTGTTCAGGCCCCATCCTGTAAAGACATTATACGACTGACTCACCCCCGTAACCTCGAACAGGAACCTGCTTACCTGCTCCGGGATGCTGCTGTCGCTCAGTTTCAGCTCAAGCTTAGCCACCGCACGTTCCAGCTGCACATCGACCGGCGCCATGTCTTTGCGTACCGACAGGGGCGCGCAGTAGGCAAACGTATCGGTCACCTTTCCGGCGCTCTTGTTGTTGAAGGTCACCTTGGCCGGGACCGTCATGGTCGGGTTGCCGTCACCGTTATGCGCAATCACCACCAGCGTGTAGTCACCCTCCTCAAGTGATATGTTCAGGGTGCCGAACGAGGCATCGGTCTTAAGCTGGTCACGCTGGATCTTGTCAGGCTTCTCACCCGTGCCCTGATAGATGGCATAGGTAATCCTCTTGCATACGTCACCCACGTCCGATGCCCTTGTCGCGGCACCGAAAGGAACCTGGTCAATCTCTACAACCCTGATGCTGATGGGTATCTTGCCGTCATCGGTCTGAGAAACCTCGTGAATACGGCCGGAGCAAGCGGCCGCCGTAAGCGACAGCGCCATGCAGGTCATTATACCCTGTTTACGAACACACTTCTGTAAGGCCGAAGTCCGCCTCATGGATCTTTTTTTCATAGCTTAAAGATTTTAGTTGATATTAGATACAGCGCAATATTACCGCTAAATCATTAATTGTCAAAACAAAGGACAAAAAAAAAAAGAGGCCCGAAGGCCCCTTTTTTATCTGTGATCCTGTCAGATTAATACTGACGGAGGTTCCACTTGCAGTTTACGTCGTTGAAATCGAACTTGCCGAGTGAAGCGTTAGAGTCACCAACAGAGATAAGGCAAACCTTATCGGTGGTTCCAGGAACAGCCTTGGGGCAGATACGATATGTACCGTCGGTCAGCTGATCAACGCTCCAGAGCTGCTCGTCAGCGCCTGTGAACTCAGGTACAGTGGTGAGCTCCTTACCTGCAGTAGCGGCAAGAGCACGGTTTGTACCGGCAATCACGATCTTGTAGTACGGAGTACCCAGGGCACCCTCGTTCTGAGCAACGAACTCCCACTTCTGGTTGGGACGGAACTGATAGTCGATAACGCGAACATCGATGTTACCCTTAGGCCAGTTGCCGATAACATCCTCCAGCTTCTGGAAAGGAATAGAGGTGTTAGCCTGCTGCTGTCCGCCACCGCCGAACATGCCGCCCATACCGCGACCGCCAGCCATACGAACATACTCAGTAGCAATCTCAAGGGCATAACCACGACGCTCTGACTCAATCTCGTATACACCGTCCTTTACGTTGTAACCAGCCTCAGGCCAGCCGTTACGCCATACGATAGGCAGGATAGCCAGGGTGCTGCGACCGCTCATTGAGTAGTCAGCCTCCCAGTGGAATGACATCTTCTCAACGCCTTCCTCAACAACTACGCGGCCAAAGTGACCGGCACCGGTGTAACCGTCGCGGCAGCCGAGAACCATCTTACCGCCACCCTCAACCATGTCGCGGCCTACGTTGTCAATGAACGGACCTGTGGGGCTCTTAGAACGACCGCAAACAATGTTATAGGTAGAGTTGATACCATCGCAGCAAGTACCGTGGGTACCGAGCAGATAGTAGTAACCGTCGTGATAGATCATTGTGGTAGCCTCGCAGTCAACGGCGATGTTTACATCCTCACCGAAGCTCTCAAGACGCTTACCGGTAGCAGGATCAAGCTCGCACACGCGGATGAAACCGAAATATGTACCGAATGTAACGAACAGACGGCCCTCGGGAGTCAGGATAAGACCGGCATCGATAGCATCGCAGTCCTCATCGGCAACAGAGTAAGCTACAGTGTCACGAGATTCAGGAGGGAATCCGTAGTCAGGAGACTTGGGATCCAAAGTCTTACCGAACTGGGTAACGATAGCACCTGCGTGGCCGCCACCGAGTCCACCGCCTGTTGATGAGTAGGCAAGCAGATAACGGTCGCCGATCTTGATCATATCAGGAGCAGCACCTACGCGGGGAATGCTCTGACCGCTGGTCCATACCCAACCGTCTTCTGAAACAAGGCCTGAACCGCCTGTTCCCCATGTATAATACTTACCGTCGCACTCCATTACTGTGGCCGGATCGTGAATGAAAGGAGAACCGATCTGAGCCATAACGGTTTCAGACATTGAGACTGAAACAAGGGCTACCAAGCCCAACTGAAATATCTTTTTCATAATCTGATCCTGTTTTAATTACTTGTTGGTAATAGTGATGTTCTTTACGATAGAACCATCCTCGTTGTAGAAACGCATGCACATATCGCTCATACCGGGGCCGTTGATAACAGCGGCGCGAACCAGGTTCTTACCCTTCTTGAGGGTGATACGCTTTGACATACCGTCATCGGCAACCATACGGCGGTCAGCCTGGAGAGTCAGGACCTTCTCACCGTTAACCCACCATATAGAAGATGCGTTTGAACCGGCGGCAAGACGTACGACCATATCCTCCTCGCAGTTTACAACTGTGAAAGCGTTGAAGATAAGACCATAACGCTTCTGGCCGTTTGATGTACCTGTAGCAAAACGGATAAGCTTGATATTGAACAGCTTGCTGTCAACTGAGTGCCAAGCAAGTGTATCCTTTACAGTCTGGGGAGCAGCGGCAGCTGCGGGAGCGCCACCCATCATGCCACCAAAACCGCCGAATCCACCCATGGGAGCACCACCCTGAGGAGCGCCCTGGGGACGAGCCTGGCCGGGAGCGCCCTGAGGAGCACCCTGAGGACGAGCAGCACCTGCACCGGGAGCACCGCCCTGAGGACGTGAAGCGCCCTGAGGAGCACCACCACCGAATCCGCCAAAGCCACCACGGCCACCGGCACGGGGAGCCTCAGACTCTACTATTACCTCATCACCTGTAACAGGGAGTGAGTTGATGTCAGCTGTGAACTGACCCTTGAAATACTCTTTAGTAAGCTCAGTAAGAATGTAGCTGTCAGTGAAACCACTGTTGCCACTGTTGGGCTTGTTGATAGGCTCGAGAATTGTCCAACGACGGATAAAGCCCTTCTCATCAGGTTTTGCCGGAGCGGCATCAGCCTTAATTTCAGTAAAGTACTGGTCGTAATCAACATTTCTGTTGGCTCTGCGCTGGGGGTCAATGGATGAACCGTTTGAGCCACAGCCGACCAATACGGCTGCCATTCCCACCGCCAGAATTAATTTGAAATTTCTGTTCATAGTGAACTTTTGGTTATAAAAAAGGTTTATAATAAAAATGTAATCACACAATTGGCCCACTAAGTTACAACTTTTAGCTGAAGTGGAGAACATATTTTTACTAAAAAAGCAACCGGTTCCGTCGGGAATCGGTTGCTTTAAATTATCGGACTCTACAGATTACTTGCCCCAGAAGAACTGAGCCATGAAATAGAGAGAGCGTCTCCATGTCTGGAACTCGTGAGCAGTACCCTCTGATACATAACCCATAACATCAAAACCAGCCTCCTTCATGGCAGCTGTAGCGTTCTTGATGCCATCGGGCTGCTCCTTGCTACCGCAGCTCATGAAAATCTTCTTAACCTGGTTCTTGTCCTGAATCTCCTGCGGGGTGTACTGACCGCCTGAAAGCAGACCGTAGTAGCCGAACATCTCGGGACGAGCCAGAGTAATGGTGTGAGTCTCCATACCACCCATTGACAGACCGGCCATAGCGCGGTTGTCCTTGTTGGCGATAGTGCGGAAGTGAGCGTCTACGTAAGGAACAAGCTCATCGCAGAGGAATGTCTGGAAACCGTCAAAGTTGAAACCACCCATCATGCCACCTGCACGACGCTGGCCACCCTGAGGAGCAGCTGCGGGAGCCTGAGCCTCAGCCTCGGGACCACCTGCTGCGGGACGGGCTGCGGGACGACGCATGCCACCCATGCCACCGGGACGGAAGCCCTCGTTGGTCATACCGTAGGTGCATACAATGATGAAAGGCTTGATCTTACCCTCAGCAATCAGGTTATCCATGATGAGGTTAGCGTGACCCTGGGTCATCCAAGCGGTCTCATCCTCACCCCAACCGTGCTGCAGATAGAGAACGGGGTACTTTACATCGGCCTTATCGGCATAGTATGTAGGAGGAGTGTAAACGAAAGCCCTGCGCAGGCTCTTGGTGCTCTCAGACCAAACCAGGATCTGCTGTACAAAGCCGTGCGGGATATTGCGCTCCTCATAGAAAGCCTGATCGTGAGCAGGAACCTCAATACCGCTCTCCCAACGGGTTGAGCCGTAGTAGTTATTTGTACCGGGGTCATTGAATGTACCGCCGTCAATATTCAGATGATAGTAGTGGAAACCTTCATCCAGAGGAGTTGATGAAATACCGGTCCAAACACCGTCCTCACCCTTCTGGAGATCGACATTACCACCTGCACCCAGACCGGCCTCAACCCTTACAGACTGAGCGTTGGGAGCAACGATACGATAACGTGCATAGCCCTGTGAGTTAACCATAGGATACTCCTGCTGGGGCTGGTTCTTTGTTGAGGACTTGAAGTCCTCCTTAACCTCCTGTGCAACACAGAAGCCGGCTGTCATAAGAGCAGCGCTTAATACAACTGAAAACTTTCTCATTTTATAAATCAGTTAAAATTAGGTAATTGATCATTTAAAGCAGATCTGTACGAACTGGTACAGGCTACGACGCCATGTGTGCCACTCGTGAGCGGTACCCTCTGAGATGTAACCGGTAGCATTGATACCGATCTTCCTGAGATTCTCAGCGGCATCCATAACGCCCATGCCACCCTCGTGGCTACCGGCGCTCATAAAGAGAGCCTTGTTGGTCTCCTTGTAGCCCTCAGCACCCTCAATGTCCTGAACAGAGATGGTACCACCGCTGAACATACCTACATAAGCGAATACCTTAGGATTGGCAAGAGTCACTGAACGTGTGGTCATACCACCCATTGACAGACCAGCCATAGCACGATGCTCTGTATCGGCTATTACGCGGTAGTTCTTCTCAACCATAGGAATGATATCCTTGATGAGAACGTCACCAAAGGCACCACCTATCATGAATCCGCCGCCAAAACCACCGGCACGACGCTGACCACCCTGAGGACGTGCAGCTGCGGGAGCCTGAGCCTCAGCCTCGGGACCGGCAGGACGCTGGCCGCCAAAACCGCCGAATCCGCCAAAGCCCATACCACCCTGCTGACCGGGGATCTGAGCATCGAGGCAGTCAATAACAACGATGAACGGAACAGCCTTACCCTCAGCAATCAGGTTATCCATGATCTGAGCGGTGTGGCCCTGCTCTGCCCAACCGTGCTCGTTCTCACCCATACCGTGCATCAGGTACAGAACAGGGAACTTCTTGGTGGGATTAGTATAATATTCATTGGGAAGATAGATGTAGCAGTGACGCATAGCTTCAGTAACTGATGAGTAGTAATAGACCTCATTCATGCTACCCTGCGGAACGTTCTTAACCTGCCAGAAATCCTGATCATCTGAAGGAATCTCTATAGCACTGCCCCAACGGCCGGCGCCATAATAGTAGAGGCTTCCCGGATCGGGTACATTGGCACCGTCTATGTTAAGTTGATAGTAGTGGAAACCTACATCAACGGGATTTGAGACACCGGTCCAAACACCGTTCTCATCCTTAACCATTGAATAGATTGTATCGCAAATATCAAGTCCTACAGAAGTAGCGGTAGGAGCTGAAATCTGAGCGCGAACCTGACGCTTTGAGTTAACCTCGGGATACTGGTGACCGGACTGATTGTTTGAAGCAGGCTTGAAATCTTCAACAAGAACTGCACTTGAAGGCACAGTAGGATTTACTCTGGCACCGAACTGTGCTGACGCTGTCAGAGAGGCGAGCGCCATAAGTGAAAGGATAATTTTCTTCATTTATTTTTATGTTAATTAGAAATGATCGGATTGCAAACTTAACAATAAAATAACTTTAAACAACCAAATGCATAAAAAAAGCGGAG
>CACZCX010000017.1 GCA_902779875.1 uncultured Bacteroidales bacterium
GCCGGATTCCCTTGACCTCATCTATCTGGATCCCGCCCGCCGAGGTGATGCCGGTCGCAAACTCATATCCATCAGTGACTGCCAACCGGATACCGTAGCGCTCCAAAACGACCTGCTTCGCATATCGGCCAACGTGATGGTCAAACTCTCACCCATGCTGGACGTAAGCCGCGCACTCACGGAACTAAGGCACGTAAGCCGCGTAATGGTAATAGGTCTGGAAGGAGAATGCAAAGAGATCACCCTGCTCATGCAGCGCGATTTTGATGCCGAGCCCACAATTACCGCAGTGGACATAAACTCAAACGGAACTCCGGAAATGGCGGTTTCATCGGCCAAAAGCAATGAAAACGCTCTGCCTCTGCCCATTACAGACCCTCAGCAGTTGCAGCCCGGCACATTCATCAGCGAGCCATCGGCCCCCTACATGAAGTCCGCCCTGTTCCGCACCATAGCCGCCCGGACCGGCACCGCCCTGCTCCACCCGGACACCCACCTGTTCTGGAGCAAAGAAAAGCCGGAGTCATTCCCCGGCCGCACATTCCAGATACAAGGAATAATCCCCTTTGACAAAAAATCCCTGGCTCCACTAATAAAAACCCAGGCCAATCTCTCCGTCCGCAACTTCCCCGAGTCCGCCACCGCACTCCAGCGCCGCCTGAAACTCCGTGACGGAGGTCCCCGCTACCTCATCGCAACCACCCTCAGCGACAACAAAAAAATAATTTTGGATCTTAGAAGGTAAACCGATACTCCAGGAGTACGGGATTGTCATCATTCTGGACTGCCAGAGAATCCAGAATCTCACGGGCCAGACCGGACATCGGGACTGATTCATCAACCAGATTACCCGTAGCGGGAATCTCCCAAACGTACTTGGTTTTGTCAATCGCGCTTATGGTTGCGGTCTCGTTGAGTCCGGGAATTCTCAGTTTGCTGTAGCTCGCCGACTTATGTCCGTCATTTACATAAAAGAACGAATTAAAGCCGAATCCTTTCGACTCGTCATAGGCCAGATACATAAAACTGATCAGCTCACCGTTCTGGGCCGCATCAAAGATATACGGAAGATGGCAGCCGTCATTGTTCAGGACATAATCCATCACACCGCCGTCAATTGCCGAGACATTACGTTCATGATCGGGATCCTTCTCAAAATCGTCAAAGATTTTCTGGGGAACGCCATTGTCTCCAAATGTAAACCTCAGGGCTGGCGTAAGCCTGTTGTCCTGGATTCTGTATATCGTATTCACATATCCTATTGTCTTGAGTAACGGATTGTGCCGGTTGATACCATAAGCAAAATTCTCAAACAAGTTGTTGTGGTGGTTCCAGGAATCAGTATATATAACGACTGTATCACTAAGATTGTTCACATCAAAAAGCACGGTCCTTGCAACGCCCGAATAATAACCTTTTCCGTCACCGCCATGATTCAGCAGAACCAGGAACTTTCCGCTGTCCAACGGGCCGATATCCCTGATCTCATAACCTTCGCCAAAATCGACCTTACCCAGATATGAGAAATCGGGAACGGAGTATTTGAGTATGGCCATGGATGCATCCATATAGGCATCGACATAAAGAACCCCGTTCTCCTCATCAAGCGATACGATCTTGTTTATTCCCAGATACTCTCCCGGCCCACGTCCCACACGGTTCAGGACCGATATCAGATTACCCTCCTTGTCAAATAGGCTTACGCGCGGATAGCCTCTTCCCTCAAACTCGGAAAGTCCCAGAATCCACTTGTCAAAAAAGAAGTACCTGGATATGCCGTCAATAGGCTCATCGGACTTAAGACGAATGATGCGGAAATCAGTTGCCACATCAGTAAGATCGGCCTCAACGGCCTGCGATGCATCAACCAGGAATATTGATTCGTCAACGGTGTCTTTGCAACCAATCAACAGAGCGGAAGCAATCACTCCGCCAAGCAAACAAAGTTTTCTCATAAGCAAAGGTTCTATCTGATTACAAAATTACCTTTTTCACCCAAAGAGGAATATCGTCAGTATATTTTTTTGCAATCTTGCCGTCTGATGTCCTGAGTATCAAGCGTGGAGCGGAATTTTCAACGGAATTGTCGTACAGGTAAACTCTATCAGCTATTTTTATCGCCTCCGCAAGATTCTTGAGCGAGCCGAAATAACGGGATATGGTCTTGGATATCGGCACCTCGTGGCCGCCGTTCAAATATCTTTGTGCTATGCGGTTAATGTTGATAAGCGGTGATTCGGTACATACATAGAATATCCTGATAAAAAAGCCGGCCTCTTTTGCCTTGCGCAGGAATTTCATCTTCTCGTCCGATGAAAACACCGTCTCAAACACAAAATCCACACCATTCTCAAGACATTCATAACGCTGCTCGGTAGCCTTCTGAGCAGCTTTCAGTACAGCGTCGGACGAATTCCAGTCTCCGAACACCTCCTTAGCTATATTATCAGGGTTAATGTAAAAACTATCAGCCCCCCACTCGTTTTTGAGCAATTGCTCTGTGGTTGTTGTCTTGCCCGATCCGTTTGGACCTGCAACGATGCATAATACCGGTTTCTTTTTCATTGTATCAGATTTTATCAAATTCCTTCCTTAAGACCTCTGCTGCATGGGCCGATGACCAGGTCGCCGCCTCACACACCTGACGCATTATCTCCTCAAGCATATATTCCTTAGGCTCCTCTAATGATGAAAGCCTGTATGACTTGATATCGGATCTGGCCGATGCCTCCACATCCACGCCGCATGTGGTTCCAAAATATGACAAGACCTGATTCACCTTGTCCATCCTGAGACTCTGCTTTCCTTGCTCCAGCTCACGCAGGAACCTCAACCCCACTCCTGCTCGAGCCGCAAGTTCCGGCTGAGTAAGATGCAGCTCCTTACGGTTCTTCTTTACAAACTCACTAATTCGCGTCATAATTTATACCCTTTTGGCGCAAAGATAATCAAAATACCGGACGTATCCACCCCAAAAGGGTATAAATTGAATTACGCCAAAGTGTCCCACGCCCATCGGCCATGTGAGCCTCCTGGCGCCCCTCGTTGTGTTACACACCCTCATACAGAGGGTATGTCCCACGCCGATGCGCCCCACAAGCGTTGTGAGCGGGGTCGTTGTGGGACACTTTGGCAAAATTTTGTATGTTTGCAAAACAAATTTTGCTCATCAAATGAAAAAGGGAATTATCGCATTACTGACCATCTGCCTGGCAGCAACCAACGCAACGGCCGTAGAGGTGCCGCAGCTTGCCAACGTCCGGGCGCGTAACATCACATCGCTCAACGGAGAGTGGAATTACATAATCGATGTGCAGGAGGAAGGCTACTATGATTACCGAATGAACCCCACCGCATGGGGATTCTTCAGGAACGCCAAGCCCCAGCGACCCGAGGACCTTATAGAATATGATTTTGACAAGGCAACAGTCATGAACATACCCGGCGACTGGAACACCCAGAATGAACAGCTGTTCTTCTATGAGGGAACCGTCTGGTTCAAGCGCTCGTTTGAGTGGCACCGTAAGGCCGATGACCACAGGACCATACTCTACTTTGGTGCAGTCAATTACGAGGCCCGCGTGTGGGTGAACGGCAGGAACGCCGGTTATCATGTGGGCGGATTCACCCCGTTCAACATGGACATTACGGACCTGCTCACCGATGGCGATAACTTTGTGATTGTCAAGGTGGACAACAAGCGCAAGGCCGAAAATGTCCCCACCCAGATATTTGACTGGTGGAACTACGGCGGCATAACACGCGACGTATTGCTCATCGATGTGACACCCGTCTATATTGAGAACTATAAGCTCTGCCTGGACAAATCGGCCCCGGACCAGATAAGTTTCAACGTCAATCTGAATGAGAAGTTGGCCGGCCGGCAGATAACGCTGAGCATCCCCGAGCTCAAGATTACCAAAAAACTTGTGACCGATGACAATGGAACCGCACAGGTACAGTTCAAGGCCAAAAAGCTGCAGCTCTGGTCACCCGATAACCCTAAACTCTATGATGTGGAGATTACACTGGCCGATGAGACCCTGAAGGATCGGATTGGTTTCCGTACCATCGAGACCAAAGGCAAGCAGCTGCTGCTGAACGGCAAGCCCATATTCCTGAAAGGTATAAGCATCCATGACGAGAAGCCCAACGGCGGAGGCCGCACCAACAGCGTTGAAGATGCCCGCACCCTGCTCTCCTGGGCCAGGGAACTGGGCTGCAACTACGTACGTCTGGCCCACTACCCCCACAACGAGTATATGGTACGTGAAGCCGAGAAGATGGGCATCCTGGTATGGTCCGAGATTCCGGTCTATTGGACAATTACCTGGACCAATCCCGATACCTACGCCAATGCCGAGCGCCAGCTTACCGATATGATACGCCGCGACCAGAACCGCGCCAACGTAATCATCTGGAGCGTAGCCAACGAGACTCCCCACAGCCCCGAGCGTGACAAGTTCCTGAGCAGCCTGGCCAAGACCGCCCGCAGCCTGGACGATACCCGTCTCATATCGATGGCAATGGAGGTGACATCGGCCTCCAACTACAAGAACCGCCTGCAGGACAACATGAACGAGTATGTGGATGTGATATCGTTCAACCAGTACATCGGCTGGTACAGGGATGTCAATGACGCGCCCAAGATGGAATGGGAAATCCCGTATGACAAACCGGTTATAGTAAGCGAGTTCGGAGGAGGCGCCCGATACGGCCTTCACGGTGATAAGAACGAGCGTTGGACCGAGGAGTTCCAGGAGAACCTCTACATAGAGAACCTGGCCATGCTGGATAAGATAGAGGGTCTGGTAGGCACCACCCCCTGGATCATGAAAGATTTCCGCTCACCGCGCCGCGTGCTGGACGGCATCCAGGACTACTACAACCGCAAAGGCCTCTACTCTGACAAGGGCGAGAAAAAGAAAGCCTTCTACATCCTCCAATCCTGGTACAGCACAAAATGATACCAAACGGAACCGTCCCCAATGGTAAAAACTCAAGCTGCGCGACGGCGGCGCCCGCTACCTGATAGCCACCACCCTTGCGGACGGCAAGCGCGTCCTTCTGGACCTGAGCAAATAACTCAATTTTAGAAATTTTTATTATTTTTGCCAATATCATCTTCTGAAATATTGCCAATATCTTTTTAATAACAGAGCTTATGAAACAGTACACATTATCCTTGGCGCTGCTGACCGTATTCGTATCAGCAAATGCGCAGACATTGTTGATGACCGACCGTATGAGCGAGGGCGGATTCGAGCCAGTCCCCGTAGAACTGACAGTTGACAACTCCGTTAATATGGCTGTCTTCAATTACCATCATAACCGCAGTGAGTCCGAGCTTATGGTTGCCCAAAGCCAGGAGGACGTCAAGTTCTCGGTAAATATCGTCAACTCCCAGAAACCCAACAACTTCTGGCAGAAATCCGTTAACGGCGGCGACTGGACGTATGATTCCGACATGTCATACATTACCGATGACGGCTACGACCACACTCTGCTTTCGTTCTATTACCGCGATGTAGACAACTCCTATTATCCGTCGTCAAGAGTTTTCGCAAGTCAGAATATCTTCAACAACGACGACAAATGGGAGTATATAGTTGCCGATGTCGAGTTATTGGATAAGCCCGAAAAAGACTCAGAGTACACATCGGACAACGTCACCTACCGCCATGTAGTAAGGACCAAGAAGATCAAGGGATTCAAGATCATGAGCCAGAATGGCACCCAGCTGGCTTACTGCGAGATGCCGGATAAAAATGACCAGATCACCAATGAGATAGAGGGTTACTACATTGCCAAGATGAACGGTATGCTTTATATGTGCACACTTGAACTGATAGGACATACTTCTGACAGCCGCCAGGAGGTTCATTCAGGAATGTACCTTATCAATCCCTCCACGAACTCAGTTCAAACCATAGGCAGAGTTCTTAACCGCATGAGCGTAAACAGCTCAGCCCAGGGAATAACGGTAAACATCTCCCAGGCTCAGGCCAATGAGAGTGTCTCACTCACAGGAATGGACGGAAAGCTGATAGACAGTGCACCGGCTTCAGGTTCTGTCACCTTTTCCGCACCGGACAACGATTCAAACATATTCAATATAACTCTCCAGGGCAACGGAGAGCCCGAGAACATAAAAGTTCTGATAAAGTAAGCAAAAGTACACAAAGGGAGGATATACTCTTTATGCAACATTGGGGACGGTTCCTAATGTGTTATTTTTTGAAAAACTGTAACATTAGGAACCGTCCCCAATGTTGCAGTTTTATTCGGCTTTTATCACTTCGGCAGGATTCTCGCTCGATGTACGGAGCACGCGATTGCCTACGGTCACCACGATCAGAAGCGCCATGCAGGCCAGCACCGCAAGGTAAACCCACCACGCCAAGGTCTGCTGTTTGGCAAACTGCTGCAGCCACAGATGCACCGCTACGGTCGCCAGGGGGAACGCCACCACCGATGCCGCCACCACCGCAATCACATACTCACGGTACAGGATACGCACTATATCCCTCACCTTGGCGCCGTGAGCCTTGCGGATGGCAATCTCGCGCCGCCGCTCCTGGCACGACAGCGTAATGACCATGTAAATGCCGGAGATCACAATAATCATACACATTATCACCGCCGCGATCATATACCGCAGGAGCGTATCGGACGACCCCATGTAATCATCCATCCAGTCATCCATATAAATCGTTCTCACCTCCGACGGAGCATCGGCCAGAATACCCTCCAGTGCCTCCGAGAAGGCTTTCCGCATGCCCGGCGCGTACTTCACGACCACAGCGAACCTCCTGAGCTGGTTGTCCAGTCCATTCCACCTGTTCGTCTTGCTGAACACAATCGGAACGGGGTCTGCAAGCGGTCCGTTAAGATAAAAGTCCGATACCACCGCAACCACTCTCTTGGTCGGATTCATCGGATACTGGCCATCGTAAACCGTCTTACCAACGGGGTCTTGGAGCGCGAGGGCCTTGCAGACGGTCTCTGTCAGCACTATCTCATCGGTCTTAAGTTCATCGGTTAGACTGCCTTCGAGCACCGTGACGCCCAGTCCCTGATCCCTGATATCCAGGAACGGGATCTCCGTCACCCTCAGCGTAAGCGTGTCGTTCGGATATAGGGCCGATACCTCGTATGACAGTTTGGGGTTGTTCGTTGATACCAGCGCCACATCCGACAGCCCGGCATACTCCACCATAGGCAGGGCGTTCAGCTCATTCAGCGCTCTGCTCAGGAACTCCTTACGGCTGAGCGTGATATCCTGCCTGAGGGTCTCCATATCCCACCCTGTGGTATCGTTGCCCATGGTTTTGCGCAAAAAGACATCCTGATCGCTGAGCATCTCCAGGCTGACCGTGTCATGAACGCGGAATCCCCAGTTCTGATTGCTCACGAAATGGAGCTGGCGCAGGATCATGACGGTAAACAGCAGGCAGAACATGCTCACGCTGAGCTGCACCGCCAGTCCGCCTATACGGAACCGCTGGCTACGCTGTACGCTCCTGGTCATGACGGAGTTCAGCGATCCCTTCATGACCGATGCCATCACGACGGTGCCCGCCAGGACCGATATCACAAAGACCGATGCCATCACGACCACACATCCCCACACTATACGTCGGGACATGCCGCCGATGACCGCATACTCGGAGAACGGGTCCCTGATCCATATCACGAAAATGAGCGACAGTATCAGCGAGAGCAGGAACAGCACGCCCAGCTCGGTCGCCAGCATCACTATCAGGCCGCGGAACGATGAGCCGCACGAACGGCGCAGTCCCATCTCTTTCTTACGGCCCGATACGCGCGCCACCGTCATGGTTACGCAGTTGGTCACGGCGCAGAGCATGAGCAAGAGGCTGGCCAGGGTAAAGACACGGATGTTGCGGATGTCCATCGGCCCTTTCACCATGGCCTCATGGAGCGTACTGACATTCTTTAATTTGGTGTATTCATCTTCAAGGTCGCGGACAAGTTCATCACGCAGGTCGGTGACATCGGTCCCGGGTCTTACCTTTATGAATACCGCAGGGCCGGAGTAGTCAAACGGGCCAAAGAATGGCATGGATCTCTTGGGACCGTTTGTGCGGTAGAGCATGTCGGCGCTCGTGTTGACGACTGATTTGAGGAACGAGTGGTTCAGGTCTTTGTACACGGCGCAGACCTGGAATCCCAATTCCGTATCCTCGCTGCCCCAGTATATCGTGCCGGTCAGTTTTTTCATGTCACCGCACGTCAGGACACGGCCTATGGGGTTGGCACTACCGAACGTTTTCTGTGCGCCTGATTCCGATATCGCCACGGGGACTTTACCGTAATTTACCTCATTGGCCCTGTCCAGATCACCTTTGACCTCGGTTATCCGGAACATGCGCATGAAATTGTCGTCGCATACCATGTTGTTGTAGGACAGCGAGTAAAGGCGGGCGACGGTCTCTATCCTGGGGTTGCGGAGCATCTTGTTCACCGCCTCCTCGGAGTACGGGGAGAATCCGTTCATCTGGAATGCGCCCTCCACACAGTATATCCTCTCCCAGTCCTGATACTGCTTGTCATAGCTGTTTTCAAACCAGTACCAGTAGGCGGAGAGTGAGAGCGCGATAAAGCCCAGGGCCAGGCCCAGCATGCAGATCACGTTCTGGAGTGCGTATTTGCGGATGTTCCGCAGCGCCGTTTTCAAATAGTGCAGGATCATAGAAGGCAAGTCTGATTGTCACCTCAAAGTTATCACCCCTTCGCCCAATTCTCCGAGCCCCATCCCCAAAAACTGCAGAATCACCCCAAAAACGTCCAAAAATTTTACATTAGGAACCGTCCCTAATGTGTTAGTTTTGCGGGAAAACTGCAACATTAGGGACGGTTCCTAATGTTGCAGTTTTTATGGAGCAACCAACCATTCCGGTTTGGAAAGCTCACTGTATATCCAGGTGGTATATGGGTTGTCAAATCCTCTATACCAGCTATATTCATCGGTTTCTCTCAGGATTGCCTTAATGCTATGCAGATATGTATTTCCTTTAGTTATGTACAAATAGAATTCTCCTCTAACTCCATCTAAGCCATCTTTCCATGTAGAATCACTTTTTTCTGTAATTACGAACACACTGTCCGAACCAAGATCCATGCGGTAATCATCCTTATCCAGCACGAATCCCTCAACATTTACCTTCCAGGTATTTCCGACTTGCTTAAGCTTAGTCGTAAATGTAAAGTCCTTATAATCAGAGATATTCATGCCATCCCCGTGATAAGAAGCTATCCATGAGTCATCGGCCTGTTTCTGTAAAACTACAGGATATTTAGCTTTATGACTTTTAGGAAAATCGGGCGTACCGGTTTGCCATCCATCAAAGTATTCCCATCGGTCATCGGAAATCTTATTCAACTCAACATAACTGTATGAAAATGGTTCTCCGTCATTAATGATATACTCAACCCAGTGTACTATCATTCCTACGGTAAAGTCAGTTAATTCACACAACTCATATTTCAAGGATTCCTCAAATATCTTTGGTCCGTTAGGCATGTTTACCTCACATGAAGCCATAAGGGATATCGCTATAAGGGCAATTGCTAATCTTTTCATAGAACATCAGAATTTAAATTCAACACCTAACCTGCTTCCGTACCCCCAGTATCTGGAACCAAAGCCGAACTCATAAAAATATCTTTTGAATCTTGCTCCCAGAACTACAACCTCCAATTGTCCTGAAATGCTGTTCTTTCCTTTATCTAACAAATAATCATTATGGGAGCCAAAAATATCCAATCCTGCGATATTTGAATCAGACCTGTTAAAATGGACACCCAACCCATAACCGATTTTTGAATAGAGTGTAAATCTATCGGTGTTCTTGTAATTGATCTTGACCGATGGAATAAGATAAAAGGAATTGGAAGTGACATTCTCTGCATCCATCCAATCTGAATTCCAGGAATTATATACAGTTCCCCACATACATACCCAAGTCAATCCCGCCGACAGATCCAGGAACTTTAATACTCGATAGTCTATATCGGCCGATAATGGAGGAATTGAGTATAATGATCCTCTATAACTGCCATATCGTTCAGACAGCGAAACAGTATAATCCCGATAATACAGTAGCGACTCTTCAAGCCCCCTGTCATAACTATTATCGATATAATTAGTTACACTCCATGAAACACCGGCTCTCCAGCTAAGTCTGGATTTGTCAAAAACCTTGGCTGTTACAGCAGTACAGCAAAAAAGCAAAAAAAACGCAAGCAAGGACGTTCTTTTAATGCAAACACTTTGGAAAAGAAATCTCATAACAATTACAGTAATTCTGATAGTTCTGTAAAAGTATGCTATTTCGGTTAAAGAATCAACAGTTTTCCCCAAAACTGCAACATTAGGAACCGTCCCTAATGTGTTAGTTTTGCGGGAAAACTGCAACATTAGGGACGGTTCCTAATGTGTTAGTTTCGGGAAAGTTCTTCGGCTAGGAAGCGGGAGGTGTAGCCTTTGCCGGAGGCGGCTACCTGCTCGGGGGTGCCCTGGGCAACGAGCATGCCGCCGCCGCGACCGCCCTCGGGGCCGATATCGATTATCCAGTCGGCCTGCTTGATTACGTCGAGGTTATGCTCAATCACGATCACGGTGTTGCCCTTCTCGACCAGGCGGTTGAGCACGCCCATGAGCACGCGTATATCCTCAAAATGCAGTCCTGTGGTAGGCTCGTCAAGGATGTAGAGCGTATGGCCGGTGTCACGTTTGGCAAGCTCGGTGGCCAGCTTGACACGCTGGCTCTCACCGCCCGATATGGTAGTTGAGGGCTGGCCCAATTTCAAATATCCAAGGCCCACATCCTGAAGCACCTTGATCTTATTAAGGATGGTGGGGACGTTCTCAAAGAACTCCACCGCCATGTTGATAGTCATATCCAGCACATCGGCAATGGACTTGCCCTTATAGCGGACCTCGAGCGTCTCGCGGTTGTAACGCTTGCCACGGCACACCTCGCAGGGCACCATGACATCGGGCAGGAAATTCATCTCGATGGTCTTGTAGCCGTTTCCGCCGCACGCCTCGCATCGGCCTCCGCTCACGTTGAACGAGAACCGGCCCGGCTTGTAAGCACGGATTTTGGACTCCGGCAGCTCCACGAAAAGCTGGCGTATATCGCTGAACACGCCGGTATAAGTGGCGGGGTTGGAACGCGGCGAGCGCCCTATCGGCGACTGGTCCACATCGACGATCTTGTCGATAAACTCCACGCCCTCAATGGAATCATACGCGAGCGGCTCCTTTAATGACCGATAAAACCGCTGCGAGAGTATAGGCTGCAGCGTCTCGTTGACCAGCGTGGACTTGCCGCTGCCCGATACACCCGTCACGCAGATGAGCTTGCCGAGCGGAAACTCCACGTCGATGCCCTTGAGGTTATTGCCCCGGCAGCCACGCAGCACGATGCTCTTTCCGTTACCCTCACGACGCTCGGAGAGCACGCCCTCATAGGTGTCGAGTTTGCCGTTCAGATAGCCGGCGGTGAGCGTATCGGTACTCAGGAGCTCAGGTACGGTGCCCTGGAACACCACCTCACCACCCTTGCGGCCGGCACGCGGTCCCAGGTCGATGACCCAGTCGGCAGAGAGCATCATATCACGGTCATGCTCCACCACAAGCACGGTGTTGCCGCCGTCACGAAGCTCTTTCAGTGACTCGATCAGACGTACGTTATCCCTCTGATGGAGTCCGATGCTCGGTTCGTCAAGTATGTAAAGCACGTTGACCAGCTTGGAGCCTATCTGCGTAGCCAGACGTATGCGCTGCTCCTCACCGCCCGACAGCGACTCGGCGGGACGGTTGAGCGAGAGGTAATCCAGACCCACCTCAAGCATGAACTTGAGCCTGGTACGTATCTCCTTGAGTATCTCGTTGGCGATGGTACGCTGGCGCTCGCTCAGACGCGGCTCCACGTTACAGGTCCAGTCATAGAGGTCCTGAATATCCATCGATGCCAGCTCGTCACGGCGAACTGGTCGGCCCATTTCTGCTCGGCGGCGCTCAGGTCAGTCTGCTGCTGCAGCGAGCGTACGTACTTGACCACGCCCTCATACTCCATGAACACGGCATCGGCCTCACTGTTTATGCCGGTTATCTGCACCTTGATGCGGTCATCACTGCCGTTGAGCAGCTCATCGACCACGTCATTGGTCATATCGGCAATAGGGGTATCGAGAGTATAGTCGTATTTATTGAGCAGAGCGGTTATCTGCCTGAATATAAGTGTGTTCTTGAACGGCCCCAGAGGGGCGATGGCACCCTTGCGCACTGAGAGTGTGCGGTCCGGCAGCACCTTGTCCTCATCGACGGCCGATATATATCCCAGGCCCTTGCACTTGGGGCAGAATCCCTGCGGGGAGTTGAACGAGAAGTTATGCGGCGCGGGGTCGCGGTACGAGATGCCGGTCTCGGGGCACATAAGGCGCTTGCTGTAATGACGCAGCACGCCGGGCTCGGGGCGTCCGGGTATGGTCTCCTCTGGCATGGAGAGTATCATCATGATGCCCTCACCCTGCTTCATGGCCAGCGCCACGCTCTCGGTCAGACGGTGACGGTATTTCTCATTGACCACGAGTTTCTCAATCACCACCTCGATGTCATGGTTGCGGTAACGGTCCAGCTTCATGCCGGGTTTGACCTCACGCAGCTCGCCGTCCACGCGCACGTTTATGTAACCCTTGCGGCGTATGCTCTCGAACAGCTCCTTGTAGTGTCCCTTACGGTTACGTACCAGCGGCGCCAGCACGTATATCTTCTGACCCTCGTAGTCGTTGATTATCAGGTTGATTATCTGCTCCTCGGTGAACTTGACCATCTTCTGGCCCGATAAATACGAGTAAGCCTCGCCGGCGCGTGCAAAAAGCAGACGCAGGTAGTCATAGACCTCGGTCACGGTGCCCACGGTGGAGCGCGGGTTGCGGTTGGTGGTTTTCTGTTCGATCGATATAACCGGGCTGAGTCCTGTTATGCGGTCCACGTCGGGACGCTCCAGGTTACCCAGGAAATTACGCGCATAGGCCGAGAAGGTCTCTATATAGCGGCGCTGGCCCTCTGCATAGATGGTATCGAAAGCGAGCGACGACTTGCCGCTGCCACTCAGGCCGGTCACTACGGTGAGTGACTTGTGAGGTATCTCTACATCTATGTTTTTCAGGTTGTTAGACCTGGCTCCGGTTACTATGATCTTTGATTTGTCCATCAGCACAATGAATCTGCTCAGTTAATCAGTTTCCCACTCCCAATCCCTTGAGTACGTTGATATCGGACCTCTTCTCATAGGTCTCGCCTCCCGCGCCGGTTGCCTGCACGTTGATGAAATAGACTCCGTCATTCACCACGCTTCCGTTAAAGGTGCCGTCCCAAATCTCAAAGAGGTATCCCTCGTTCTCGGGCTCGGCATCGGCCGGCAGGACCTGGTCCATAGGGCCCGATATGGTCTTGATGGTCTGGCCCCAGCGGTTGTATATGGCTATCTTGATGCTCACGATGGAGCGGGTGTATATCCTGTACACGTCATTGATGCCGTCACCATTGGGCGAGAAGGCATTGTACAGACGTATCTCGGAGGCTATGATGGAGAATGTCATGGGCTGGACATCGGCCCCGGGTATGGTCTCGAGCGAGTCTTTTTCCCTGTAGGACCAGGCGAACTCCACCTTGAAGCTGCCGTTGTCGCTCATACGGTACTCGGTGACCGCCTCCTGACGCTTGAGGTAGCTCTCCTCACGACCCTGGTCATCGGTATGGGTCACTGTCCACTGCGGGAACATGACATAATCCTTGCCGTCATCGGTCTTGAGCGAGGATACGAATATGACCCTCAGAGGGGCGCTGAGCGTGGTTGGGGCCGATTCGCCCGGACCTAGGACGGTGGAATCGCCCGATACGGATATCAGTATCAGCTTGACATCGGCCTGAGGCTCACCTGCAACGGCGGTAAGACAGGACAGGACCGCCATTACGGCAGTCAGTACAACACCATTAAAGACGCTCTTTTTCATATAGCTCCGTTTCAAATCGCAAAAGTACTCAAAATAATCTTCCCTGCAAAGCAGGGAGAGTTTCACGCCGGCAGTTTTGAACTTTGCCAGTTATGATAATATAATAAACGTAGATTTGAGGCTTTTTTGTATTTTTGCCCCACTGAAAGATATTTAGAGATGAGAATTCTAGGCAAGACCTTTACTACAGCACTGCTAGCCCTCCTATTCTGCGCTCAGGCAGGGGCCCAGGAATATTTCATGCATACGGTGACCCAGGGACAGGGTCTCTATTCGATATCCCGCACATACGGTGTCTCCGAGGAGGAGATCATAAAGCTCAACCCCGGCAGCGAGAAGGTGATCCGCGCCGGCCAGCAGCTGCGCATACCCAACAAGGCAATGGTGAGCGAAGGACGCTTCCACACCATACAGAAAGGCGAGACGCTGTTCCGTCTGTCGGTGCAGTACCGCATATCGGTCAAGGAGTTGTGTGACGCCAACCCGGGACTCTCAGCCGATAACTTCAAGGTGGGTCAGGTCATAACCATACCCGCCCCGACCGATGCCGACCCGCTGGCATCGACCCTGAAGAACGCAGGCGTGGAGACCCCGCAGGAGCTGCGTGAGGATGCCCAGACCATACTGACCGATACGGCCCGATACAAGACCACCCACGTGGTCAAGAAACGTGAGACCATATTCCGCATATGCCGCACCTATGACATAAGCCAGACCGAGTTCCTGGAGGCCAACCCCCAGTACCGTTACACCAAGCTCAAGCAGGGTGCAGTAGTGAACATTCCGTTCTCCAGGCAGGAGCTTGAGCACCGCAGGAAAGATATGGAGCGCGCCAAGACCCGCATTGAGTCCATCCCCGATGACGTACTGTTCTCCATGAATGAGGACAAGTCACGCGATATAGACGGCACCATCACGGCCGCCGTCCTGCTCCCCTTCTCGCTCGATGACTCCACATCGGTCGAGCAGCGCCGTATGGTGGAGTTCTACCAGGGTATCCTGCTGGCGCTCGACAAGCTCAAGAGGGAGAACGTATCGGTCAACCTCAAGGTGTTCGACTCCAAGGGTGAGGACTCATCGATCGAGCCTCTGCTGGCTAGCGGTGAGCTGGATGACGTGGATATTGTGTTCGGCCCCAAGTGCGAGAGTCACACATCGGCCGCCACCCGCTGGTCAACCGAGCATAAGATACCGCTGGTTCTGCTCTCGCTGACCAACAACGCCGATGACGTGTTCAACAACCCCTACGTGTTCCAGATCAAGACCCCGCAGTCTTACTACTATCAGGAGATCTACAACCACTTCCTGGAGATGTTCCCCAACCCCAACGTGATACTTCTCGATGCCGATGACATGAAACGCGAGGAGTTCATAGAGGGCCTCAAGACCGTCATGAACGACCGTGACATACCCTACACCACCGTCATGGTCGATACCGCCTACCAGGAGATGATGAACGCGCTCGACCCCACACGCAAGAACATATTCATTATAAACACCCCCAACAGCGCACCTCTCATCACCATGCTCCCGGTGCTCCAGCTCATTACACGCACCAAGGCACCCGAGATCGAGACCTGCCTGTTCGGTTATCCCGACTATCAGGTCTATGCCATCGGCCATCTGGAGGAGCTCTACGAGGTCGATACCTGGTTCTACAGCTGGTTCTACACCAACAACATGCTGCCCGAGGCTGTGGAGTTCAACTCCGCTTTCCGCCGCGGATTCAGCCGTCAGATGATGCAGAGCTATCCCAGTTACGCATCATACGGATATGACACCGGCTACTATTTCCTCAAGGGCCTGGCCACATTCGGACGTGACTTTGAGGACCACCTGGACGAGATCAAGACAGAGCCCGTGCAGATGGGATTCAAGTTCGAGCGCGTGAACAACTGGGGTGGATTCATTAACCGTAAGGTATTCTTTGTACATTTCTCCAACAACTACAAGGTGGAGAAGATTGATTTTGACAAATGAGACGCAGTCTTGCAATTATATTAGGTCTGCTGTTCGCGGCATCGGCCGTAAAGGCCCAAGTGGGTGATCCCCGCAATGATCTCTCCATAGGATTCTCGGGCGGTATGGGTACCAGCAGGGTATCGTTCATACCTACCATCAAGCAGCAGATGAGTCTGGGACGCACATTCGGCCTGTCCGTAAGGCATGTATCGGAGAAATACTTCTTCCTCATATGCGGAACGCAGTTGGAGGTAAACTACGCCGAGCGTGGCTGGACCGAGTTTATTGAGGACGGAACAGACAACGAATACACCCGCCTGCTCAGGTACATAGAGGTACCGTTCCTGGCACATCTGGGGTTCGGACGCGAGTTCCGCGGATTCCAGGGTCACATAAACATGGGCCCTCAGGTCTCTTATCTGATAGGTGAGAAAGAGGTATACGGCGGCCATTGGAACACCGCCAACCGTCCCAACGGCGTGACGGCCCAGTACGGCAAGGCCACACAGAACAAACTCGACTACGGCATCACCGCCAGCACCGGCATCGAGATGCGTACCGGCGCGGGTAACTTCGGTCTTGAGGCCCGTTACTACTTTGGTCTTGGCAACATATTCAACATCACCAAGAAGGACTATTTTGCAAGATGCGCGAACAGCACAATCTCTGTCCGCGCAACCTACTCTTTCAATCTCTGGTAAATCTTAGGGAATCAGTCGCGAAGGCGGAATCCGCTTGCCTTGGCGATTATGTGAGCCTCAGCCTTTGAGACTCCGTGTATGGTCATGTACTCAAGTACGACCGATATGAGGGGGAAGGCCGATGCCACATACGGCGTGAACGTAGCGTCACCTTTCATGAGCAGCACGTAGGCTACGAACAGGATGTAGTAACCTGCAGTGAGCAGCATCATGAACACCAGCAGACGTTTCTGGAGTATGAAATTGCGGAATCCCGACAGAAGGAGCTCGAACACTCCCACTCCCAGTGTCACGATCATGATCACACCCATGGCCCACATGGCGCCGCTGCTGTCACCCTCAATGAAATTCAGGCGGAAATTGGTGAGTTCCGCCGATGCTCCCTCCGCATTGACCAGCTGGCCGACGGGAAGAAGAAGGCCGGCAAACATCAGCACACAGATGAGAGCCAGCCATACTTGATGGAGGTAGAATTCTATCTTCATAAAGACCTTCCGGACTGGTTACCGGACGTATGATTTAGAGGTTCTCCTTCTCCTTGGCAGGATTGCGGAAATAAACCTTACCCTCCTCGAACTCCTGGGCTGCAATGAGAGTGGGTTTGGGAAGACGCTCGTAGTAGCGTGAAATCTCAATCTGCTCCCTGTTCTCGAACATCTCCTCCAGGTTGTCGGTGGTTGAGCTGAACTCTTCCAGTTTGGACTTGAGCTCATCCTTCATCTCGACAGCGATCTGGTTGGCACGCTTGCCCATGATGGCAACGCTCTCATAGATGTTGTTGGTGTCCTTTACAAAATTGACCAGGTCACGTGTAACGGTGTTGGTCGGAGCATTTGTCTTCTTGAAATCCATGTTAATCTTCTTCTATTATTTGATTCTTGTTTCCTAAATTCCTGGTGGAGACACGCAGTATCCTGTCGGCCTCCTTCATGTATGAGCTCTCAGGAAATTCATTCTTGAAAGCGTAGTACTCGTCAATCGCGTCACGGTAGCGGTCATCCCTCTTTTCCAGGACGCTCTCCTGCGCCATCTGGAACTTGGAACGCAGTATGATCATGGCCAGCTTCTCGCGATACTTGGTGTAGGGGTAGTCGCGGAGGGCGTTCTCTGCCACGATGATGCTGGAGCGGTAGTTGTTGCCCATATAGTTGCCCATATTGTAATAGAGCTCGGCGGTGCCTACCTCCTTCTCCACCAGACGGTCATACATGGTGTATATCATTTCCTCGGCCTCGGGGCGGAACTTGCTCAGAGGATATGTCTCTACAAAGTGCTGGAGCTGCTCAATGGCATTGGTGGTGCTGGTAGCGTCCAGACGGGGATCAGGAGTATCCAGGAAGAGGCTACGTCCCGACCAGTAGAGGCAATTCTCGGAGAAGGTGCTGTTGGGGAAAGCCCTGTAGCACGCCATGTAGTACTGTGACGCTGCCAGATAGTCATCCAGGTTGTAGTAACAGGTGGCAAGCAGATACATGGACTCCTCAGCCTGTGCAGTACCGCGCTGATAAGCCACACACTCCTCAAGGATCGAGCTGCAGCTGGTGTATCGGCCCTCCAGGAAGTATGTCTTGGCAAGACTGTACTTGGTATTATAATCCGATGCTTTCAGGATCTTGTTGTATCCCGAGCAGCCCGTCATCATGACAAGGGCAAGCATCAAAGAGAAGAATATGGATGCAGTCTTACGCATACTGTGAAATTTCAACCTGCAAAATTATCTATTTTGGTTGAACGGCGCAAACCCTTTGTATGTTATTTAATTATTTTTACGTGCAATGATACCAGCGGCGAGCGCGCAAAGCTCTGCGCATGGACGTTTTTTATAGTATTCGGCGGTACGGTCCTGAGGCACGGGGGTTCCCTCGGGTTTGCTCAGTCCGAGCAGCTCACGGCATATGATGCTGCCGTTCATCTCCCTGAACTCACCGGCCATCTCCTGCACCAGGGCATAGTTGGCTGTCTTGGCCTCCTTGTTTGTAACATCGTTGGCGGGGATCATGGCTCCGGCTACGAATGTCATGGCCGATACGGTACCGCAGACCTCACGCATACGGCCCATTCCACCGCCGAATCCGCTGGTCAGACGGGCCACCTCCTCCTCGGGCAGTCCAATCACATCGGCAAATGTCATAGCCACCGCCTGGCAGCAGTTATAACCAGCCTTGAAAAGCTCACGCGCACGGTCTTCTCTCTCCTGTACTGTCATAGCTGTAATCATTTTAAACGTTCAAATATAAGCAAAAAGAACGGCAAATGCACTATCTTTGCATTTCACGCTTTCCAAGACCAGATGGATTTTAAGTTAGTTTCACCGTTCAAGCCCACCGGCGACCAGCCTCAGGCCATTCAGCAACTCACTGAAGGGGTGCTCTCCGGCGCCAAGGCCCAGACTCTGCTGGGCGTCACCGGCTCGGGTAAGACATTCACCATAGCCAACGTAATCAAAAACGTGGGACGCCCCACCCTGGTGCTCAGCCATAACAAGACTCTGGCGGCCCAGCTCTACAGCGAGTTCAAGGCTTTCTTTCCCGAAAACGCCGTTGAATACTACGTTTCCTACTATGACTACTACCAGCCGGAGGCCTACCTGCCCGCCACCGACACATACATAGAGAAGGACCTGCAGATAAACGATGAGATTGACAAGCTCAGGCTGTCGGCCACATCGGCCCTGCTGTCGGGACGCAGTGACGTGATCGTGGTTTCATCGGTCTCATGCATATACGGCATGGGCAACCCGGCGGACTTCTACAACAACGTGATAGAGCTGCGCAAGGGCGACCGTATAGATCGTAACGACCTGCTACGCAAGCTGGTGGAGTCGCTCTATACCCGTAATGACATTGAGCTGGCACGCGGATGCTTCAGGGTCAAGGGTGAGAACGTGGACATAAACCTGGCATATAACGACACCGCCGTGAGGGTCCAGTTCTGGGATGACGAGATTGACTCGATCGAGGAGTTCGACGTACTCACGGGCGAGCGCATTGAGACCTATGATTTCTACCGCATATACCCCGCCAACCTGTTCATGACTACCAAGGAGAGCCAGGAGCGTGCCATACGCGCCATCCAGGATGACCTGGTGGAGCGCGTGGACTATTTCCAGGAGATTGGCAAGCCGCTTGAGGCCAAACGCCTTAAGGAGCGCGTGGAGTATGACATAGAGATGATACGCGAGTTGGGACACTGCAGCGGCATTGAGAACTACTCCCGCTATTTTGACGGACGCGCCGCCGGCACCCGCCCCTACTGCCTGCTGGATTTCTTCCCCCAGGATTTCCTCATGGTGATTGACGAGAGCCACGTGAGCGTTCCTCAGCTTCATGCCATGTACGGAGGCGACCGTGCCCGTAAGATAAACCTGGTGGAGTACGGATTCCGCCTGCCCGCCGCACTTGACAACCGCCCGCTCAAGTTCGAGGAGTTCAAGGAGCTGACGGGCCAGACCATCTACGTGAGCGCTACGCCGGCCGACTACGAGCTGGCCGAGAGCGAGGGCGTGGTGGTGGATCAGGTCATCCGTCCTACCGGTCTGCTCGATCCCGAGATTGAGGTGCGTCCCAGCAAGAACCAGATCGATGACCTTATGGAAGAGATTGCGGTACGCTCCGAGCGTGAGGAGCGTGTGCTGGTGACCACACTAACCAAGCGCATGGCCGAAGAGCTCAACGACTACCTGCTCAAGAACGGAGTCCGATGCAACTACATACACAGTGACGTGGACACCATGGAGCGTATACAGATAATGACCGACCTCAGAAAGGGTCTCTATGACGTACTGGTGGGAGTGAACCTGCTGCGTGAGGGTCTGGACCTGCCGGAGGTATCGCTCGTAGCCATAATCGATGCCGATAAGGAGGGATTCCTGCGTGACCACCGCTCCCTGACACAGACTGCCGGACGTGCCGCCCGTAACGTGAACGGAAAGGTAATACTATATGCCGACAAGATCACGGAGAGCATGAACCTGACCATGGCCGAGACTGCACGCCGCCGCCAGAAACAGATGCGTTACAATGAGGAGCACCACATCACTCCCAAGCAGATAGAGAAGGCGCTCAACACATCGGTACTGGTACAGGAGCGCCGTCAGGATGAGACCAAGCCTTACGTTATGGAGGAGAAAGCCCGGAACGTGGCGGATCCCGTCATCGCATCCATGACGCCGCAGCAACTTGACAAGGCCATAGCCCGCACCCGCCGCCTCATGAATGAAGCAGCCTCCAGAATGGACTTCATGGAGGCCGCTCAATATCGTGACGAGATGTTCAAGCTTGAAAGTATCAAGCAATCACAAATCAGCTGAAGACTACTGTCTTGTTCTTGTAGACCAGGATTTTGTGCTCGATATGCTTCTGGACGGCATGTGAGAGCACGATCTTCTCCAGGTCCTTGCCTTTGTTCACCAGATCCTTGGGCATATCCTTGTGCGATATGCGAACCACATCCTGGCAGATGATGGGACCGGCATCGAGCTCGGCAGTCACATAGTGGCTGGTGGCGCCGATGATCTTCACGCCGCGGTCAAAAGCAGCCTGGTAAGGCTTGGCTCCCACGAACGCGGGCAGGAACGAGTGGTGAATGTTGATGATCTTGTTGGGATAAGCGGCAATCATACGGTCACCGATTATCTGCATATAGCGTGCAAGAACGATAAAGTCTATGTTGTTCTCCTTGAGCAGCTCCATCATGGCAGTCTCCTGCTCCAGCTTGTTCTCCTTGGTGATGGGATATACGTAATACGGGATGCCGAACATATCGGCCACGTGTTTCATATCGGGGTGGTTGCTCACGATCAGAGGTATCTCCACGTTCCACTCACCGGCGCTATAACGTGCCAGTAGGTCGAACAGGCAGTGTGACATCTTGGATACGAATATGGCCATGCGGGGTTTCACGTCGTCATAGTAGAGACGGAAATTCATGTCATATTTCTTGGCGTAGAGAGTGCCGAAATAGTCCGATATCTTATCCTTGGGAATGAGGAAATTATCAATGTTCCACTCAATGCGCATATTGAACACGTTCTCCACGTGGTCCACGAACTGAGCCAGGTAAACAACGTTACCGCGGTTCTCAGTTATGAAGTTGGTTATGTCTGCAATGATTCCCGACCTGTCAGGGCAATGCAGTAAAAGCGTTACATTCATTGTATAAACTGTTTCAAGGCGCGAAATTACACAAAATGGAACAAATATGTATTAATAAGGGCACGAAAACCGCTTTAATCGTACCGATTAATAAAATTTCCTTATCTTTACCCGTAGTTCAGACACCATACAGATGAATAACAGCACTTATTTTAAGGACAAAGTGGCTATCGTGACCGGGGCAAGTTCCGGAATAGGACTCGCAACCGCAACCTTGTTGGCTAAATATCAGGCAAAAGTAGTTCTTGCCGCAAGATCGGAGGACAAACTTGAAGAGTTGAGCCGTGAGCTCTCAAAACAGACTGAGGTATTGAGCGTCAGGACCGATGTATCCGTGCGCGAAGACTGCCGTAACCTCATAGAGAAGACAGTTGAGAGATTCGGAAAAATCGATATACTCATAAACAACGCGGGCATATCCATGAGGGCCATGTTCAAGGACCTGGACCTGAGTGTGATAGAGCGCCTGATGGATGTGAATTTCTGGGGAACGGTATACTGCACCAAGTACGCCCTGCCATATCTGCTGGAGTCCAAAGGCTCGGTGGTCGGAGTGATATCGACCGCCGGATACAAGGGCCTGCCGGGCCGTACGGGCTATTCGGCATCAAAATTCGCCATAAACGGTTTCCTGGACACGCTGCGTTCCGAGCATCTTTATGACGGTCTGCACGTGATGATATACGCTCCCGGATTCACCGCATCGAACATACGCAAGACGGCCCTCATGGCCGATGGCAGCATGCAGGGCGAGACCCCTCGTGAGGAAGGAAAAATGATGACATCCGAGCGTGTGGGAGAGATCATGCTCAACCACATACGCCGCCGTTCGCGCAGGGCCACGCTCACATTCACGAGCAAGCTGCTGCTGGTGCTCACACGCCTGTTCCCCACCATCACCGACCACATGGAGTACTGGTACATGGCACGCGAGCCGGACTCTCCCTTCAAGCCCAGACGTGAGATAATGAGGGAGCGCCGCGCCAATCGGAAATAATTACCAGGAGTAGTTGAAGTTCAGGGTGAGATACTCCTTGAACTGGCCGTAACCCATAATGTTACCTTTCTTGTCTTTCTTGCGCTTTACACTGTCATCAAAACGCCAGTGGCAGAAGAACTGCAGCGAGAGATACTTGGAGAGCCTGTAGTCTATGGTATTCTCCAGGTTGAACTCCGTGCTCTCATAGCTGGTGTAGAACTGGGTCTTGTTGGTCCAGGTAAAGTCCTCCATGAATTTCCACTTTACGTTGGCGTCAAGACGCGAACCGATGGTGTACTTGAAGTTCTTGCCCGGATCGATACCGAATGTGGTGGCGATGCTGTCCACACTCACGTAACGGCAGTTGTATGAGATAGGCGACATGAGCACTGAGAGCGTGAGGTCCTTGAATTTCTTGTTCTTGAACTTGGGTTTGTAATCCATACCCACCGATACGTTACCGTAGGCGGGAGCAAAGAACTTGGACTTGAGCTTGGTGGTCACCTTGGTGTCGTACACCGGCATGAACTGGGTGTAACCCTGTACCTGTGCCGAGTAGGACCAGTTGTCAAAGGCTTTCATTCCGAACTTTGAGGTCACGCGGATAAGGTCCTCATTGGTACGGAAGGTATTCTCACCGTTTATCTCAGTGGTATAGTAACCCAGCTTGAGCTCCAGCTTGTTGTCAAAGGTGGTCTGTTTCTTGGCGTAGTTGGCCTCCAGGTTGAGCTGTCCCATGATGGAGTGGTTGCTCTCACCGCCCTTGTACCAGTTATCGGAATAGTGGCTCTGGGTATATTTGCCCTGGAAATTACCGAATGTCTTCCAGTAGCGGGGCTTGAGCCTCACCATCTCAATCCCGTTGTCGCTGGAGGGGCGGCGTGACATGGCGCCGTAGTCGGCTATATGGATGCCGCGGGCCAGGTCCTCGGATATGGGCACGATGCCAGGCACGTCCATAAGCTCCTTCTCGGTCATCTTGACCAGCTCGGGATGCTCCAGGTAGATACGGACCAGGGCCTCGTCAATCATCTTGGCAAGGGTATAGTCAGTGGAGCTCTCAACGGGGCTTATAGGCAGCAGGCTGTCGTTATCGGCGCTCACTCTGATATCGGGCGAAATAGCGTCCGATACAGCCGACCCGTAAAGCACGAGCGGCATGAAGAGTCTGAAATAGAGAGGGTTATCGGATATGTCATCATAAGTGACATCCAGGTCCTCGGTATAATCGAATGAAAGCGTATCAAGCTGCGCCCTGAATTCCTCGGACATAAATACGGAGTCCGGGAGAATGGGCCTGATTGAGTCGGAAATATCCTGTGCGGATAAGGTAATTGACAAGAACAGTAATGCGATCAGCGCAAAACGTTTTTTCATAAGTCTTCATGTATGACAACTGCAAAAATACAATAAAAACCCGTTATAACTTCCCGCGCGTTACTTAATAATGTCTTTTTTTGTAACTTTGCGCTCCGTGAACAAATAATAACATTATACAGTGGACAGAAAATCATTCTTAGGGGTAGTGCTCATAAGCGCCCTTTTATTACTTGTTTTGCTGTGGGGAGGTATCGGCAAGAGAAACAGCGAGCCTTCTACAACCAAATACCAGAAGGAATTGGCACAGCAGGATTCCATGAAGACACAGGAGGAGTTCAAGGCATCGGCCATAACTCAGGCGGATTCACTCTCACCCCTGTTCCCCTCACTCAGCGGAACGGAGAGCATGGTCTACCTGGACAACGGCCTGGTTAAGATCGGTATCACCACCAAGGGTGCCGTTCCCGCCTTTGCACAGTTGGCCGGATACAACGACCAGAAAGGCAACAGTATCGTGCTGTTCTCACAGGACGAGCGTAACCTCAACTTCAAGATCACAGGCAAGAACCAGAACATAAACACCCAGAACCTCTATTTCGAGACCGTAGAGTCAAGCGCAAGCTCAGTGACCATGCGCATGAACACCAACGGTTACGGTTACCTGGATTTTGTCTACACCCTGAATCCCGAGAGCTACATGCTCAACCTCGACATAAAGGCTGTAGGTATGGGCGACTTCTTTACCGCCGACCTGAACACCCTGTCGGCCGACTGGATCCAGAACCTGCGCCAGCAGGAGAAGGGATTCGACTTTGAGCAGCGCTACACCACCCTCACCTACAAGCGTTCAGACCATCGCAAGGCCAAGGTGCTCAACGTAGCTCCCGTCACCAAGAAGAGAACACCCAAGTCATCGGCCAAGACCATTGAGGAGCCTCTGGACTGGGTTGCTTTCAAGAACCAGTTCTTCTCATGCGTAATGATTTCGTCCGATACCTATGCAGGCGGCTCAAAACTCTCCGGCATAGCATATGAGAAGGGAAAGGGTTACCTCAAGAAACTCCAGGCCAAGACAAGCACCGCCTTTGACCCCAACGGCAGCCAGCCTACAAAGTTCCAGTTCTACATCGGACCCAATGACTACCGTATACTCAAGCAGAACAGCAAGCTCGCCAACGGCGACCAGAAGATACGTCTTAACCGCGTCATAGACCTTGGTTGGCCTGTAGTACGCGAGATTAACCGTTTCCTCATCATCCCCCTGTTCAACCTTCTCTCCAAGTGGGACATGAACATGGGTCTGGTAATCCTGCTCATGACTCTCATCGTCAAGGCTCTGGTATTCCCCGCACAGATCAAGAGTTTCATGTCATCGGCCAAGATGCGTGCCCTCAAGCCCTATATCGATGAGGTGAACGCCAAGTATCCCAAGCCTGAGGATGCCATGAAGAAGCAGCAGGAGACCATGGCCGTCTACAGCAAATACGGCGTAAGTCCCATGGGCGGATGCCTGCCTTCACTGGTACAGATGCCCGTCTGGATGGCGTTCTTCTTCTTTGTGCCCAATGCAATCGAGCTGCGTCAGCAGAGTTTCCTCTGGGCTACTGACCTGACAGGTTTTGACGAGCTCATAAGATGGAACACTAACATTCCTCTCATCGGTAACCACCTGAGCATATTCTGCCTTTTGTTCTGCGTTACCAATATCATCAACACCATCTACTCTATGCAACAGCAGCAGATGGCTCCCGGACAGGAGGAGAGCATGAAGATGATGAAGTGGACTATGTACCTCATGCCGGTAATATTCTTCTTCTCATTCAACAACTACTCATCGGGTCTTTGCTACTACTACTTCATATCAGGTCTGGTAGGTATCATAACCATGATCTGGCTCCGTCGTTCGACCGATGAGAAAGCCATCCTGGCCAAGCTTGAGGCCGATTATGAGGCCAGCCGCAACGATCCTTCCAAGCGCAAGCAGGGAGGCAGCAGCATGATGGCCCGCCTTGAAGCCCTCCAGCGCGAGCAGGAGCGCCTCCAGAAACAGCAGCAGAAAAAATAAAACAGTAATATCGCTGAATAACAAAACGGGTTTGGGTGTTCCCCAAACCCGTTTTGTTATTTGTTCTTGTCAATCCATTGGGATGGCGTCTGATTAAAGAAGAGCTTGAAATAACGGTAGAACGTCTGGATGGATCCGCATCCGCATTGTACCGCGATATTCTGGACCACGATGCTCTCCTTGGGCGTGTTCCGCATCATCTCGATAGCGTAATCAAGCCTGAACCGGTTCACATAATCCGAGAAATTGCAGCCCTTGGCATCCTTTATGGCCTTGGACACGTATGTGCGGTTGGTTCCTATATGCTCAGCCAGCACGTTGAGTGACAGGTCGGGATTGAGGTAGAGACACTCGTTCTCCATGGCTCCGTCAATCCTGTCGATAAGCTGCTGTGGGAGTGAATAGTCATATTGTGTAACGGACCTGGTACTCACCGGTGTATGAGGGACCGATGCATACTGCGATGCCACAGGTGATGAACCGCCTGCTGACGGTGGGACCTGCAGCGGCATTGTCGGAGTGTGGAGCTGCGACGCCCTGTTCTCGTTCAGCAGAGCCACCAGGTTCTCGGCCGAGAACTCAAGTTTGGTCACATATGCGGTTATGAATGACACGAGTATTATCTCTATGATAACCACAAATACCACGAGCCACAACTCCACTCTGGTCTCATAAATGGGAATCAAAGCCACAAAGACACAGAGAGCGGCAATAAGGATGGTCAGTGTGTGAATACCCCTTATTCGGGTCACGTCACCGGCCTTGACATAGTTGTAGTACTCATACAGCATCTTGACATAGCGGTTCAGACGGAACTCTCCATATACCATGACCAGGACAGCCTGAAGGGGTACGAACGTCTTGTACACCTTACTTCCGATGAGCACCATCAGGTCATATGCCATGGAGGCATCGATCTGTATGTTGCGTCCCTGTATGATGTTGCTCACATAGGCGTGACGGTCCACATCGGTCATGATAAGTTCTGCGGCTACGAACAGCACGGCGAATATGATTGACGGCAGGAACGCCAGCATGTTCACGCTGGCACGTACGTTGGTCGTGGCGAACTTGTTTATGAACAGGAAATAGATCGGCGCACAGAAACATGATGTGAGGCAATAGGCGAAATCAAATCCCCAGTACTGCTTTTCAATGACTATAGGATTGAAATACTGGGCGAATAACGCGATTGACACTCCCATCATGAAGAGTACCAGCGACATGCACCAACAGATTCCGCGGTTGCATTTGGCTCTCTTCCACAGGAAGTAGATGCTCATAAAGAAGGCCAGCGCAGGTAGATTGAAAAGGATATAGGAATAATTGTCCATAAGTAATTAGGTCAGGGCTGATCAGGTTTCTTATTTAAGCCATTTGTCCAGCCAGTTGAAGTAGGTCCGTTGCCAGAGTATTCCGTTCTGGGGCTTGAGGACCCAGTGGTTCTCATCGGGGAAAAGCAGCAGTTGGGCAGGCACTCCGCGGAGCCTTGCAGCCTGGAAGGCCGATACAGCCTGCGAGTAGAGTATCCTGTAGTCTTTCTCACCGTGTATGCAGAGTATGGGCGTATCCCATCTGTCGGCAAAGAGATGGGGCGATGCGGCATACGAGCGTGCGGTCACGTCATTTTTCTCCCAATAGGGTCCGCCAAGGTCCCAATAGGGGAACCACATCTCCTCTGTCTCCAGGAACTGCTGCTCCAGGTTGAATATGCCGTCATGTGCTATGAAGCACTTGAAACGTTTATCGTGATTGCCGGCCATCCAGTAGACCGAGTAGCCTCCAAAGCTGGCACCTACGCATCCCAGACGGTCCTCATCCACATACGGTTCCTTACTTATCTCGTCAATGGCCGTAAGGAGGTCGGTCATGCACTGGCCGCCGTAGTCTCCGCTTATATCCTCGAGCCACTTACGGCCGAATCCGGGCAAACCGCGGCGGTTGGGAGCCACGATTATATAACCCTGGTCCGCCATGATGCGGAAATTCCACCTGTAACTCCAGAACTGTGACACCATATTCTGGGGACCGCCCTCGCAGAAGAGGAGCGTGGGATATTTCTTGGTCTCGTCAAAGTTGGGCGGATAGACCACCCAGGTGAGCATATCCTTACCGTCGGTCGTCTTGACGGCGCGGGCCTCGACCCTTATATTGGGCAGTTGGCTGAATATATGGTCATTCTCATGCGTGAGTTTCTGAGCCAGCCCGCGGCGGGTATCGACAGAGTATATCTCGGAGGGGAACCGCATGGACTGACGTGACACTATGAGGCGGCGGTTGGAAGCCCACCCCATGCCATGGTAGTCACATGCATCGTTGTTCAGGGTCAGGATGTTACCCTCCAGGTCGACCGAGAAAAGTGACATGCAGCCCTGCCAGGAGCCTATGAAATAGAGGTAGTTGCGGTCATCGGCCCAGATAAAGTCGTCTACGTTGCTGGCAAAGCTCCCGGTGACGCACCATTTGCGGTAATCGGTCAGGTCCATGACCATGAGGCGGTTTATATCGCTCTCGTAGCCGTCACGCTCCATGCTCTGCCATGCCATGTAACGGCCGTCAACACTGAAACGGGGGTTGATGTCATAACCCTGGTTCATGTCATCGGCACCCGGCATCTTGCACAGGTTCACGGTCTCGGAACTCTCTATATTATAAAGGTATATGTCGGAGTCGGTGCTCTTGCTGTATTCAGAGCCTGACTTCTTGCGGCAGGTGTAGGCTATGCTCTTGCCGTCGGGACTCCAGCATATCTGCTCTATCCCGCCGAACGGCATCATGGGGCTCTCATATGGCTCGCCCTCAAGCAGGTCACGGGTCCGGTCCGATATGCGCTTACCGTCAAACGCAGCCAGGAAGGGATGCGGAAGCGAGGTGACCCAGGTGTCCCAGTGACGGAACATGAGGTCATCGGCTATCATGCCAGTGGCCTTGGGAAGGTCCTCATACTGCTGTTTCCTGACCAGGGGGTTGGGAACGCCCATGATCATGACCACGTGCTGTGCATCGGGCGAGAAACGGAAACCCTCCACGTCACGGTCGGCAAACGAGAGCTGACGACGGTGAGAGCCGTCGGCGTTCATGCAGAATACCTGCTGTATGCCTTTGTGGGGTGAGAGGAACGCTATGCGGTTGTTATCGATCCAGGCGGGGCTGCTCTCGGATTCAGCGGTGCGGGTGAGCAGTCTCAGATTGGAACCGTCTTCATTCATAACATAAATGACGGTGTGGCTGCGGTTCTCCTCTACGCTGGGATATGTGACCTGATAGGCTATACGAGTGCCGTCGGGAGAGACCGAGAAGTCACCCACCCTGCCGATGGACCATAAGAGTTCGGGGGTAAGACGGCCGTCCTCAATCTTTATATCGCTTCTGCCTATGAATTTTTTACTGCTATCCTTCCGGTTCATATAGATTATTGAAGCTGCCAGAAGCGCTGCGAGCATCGCAACGTAACGGGAGAGTCGTCTAAGGTCCATTTGTGTAATGTCATTTGGATTGCGAATATATCATTTTTTCATAAATATCAACTTATTTTTCACAATAAAGGCTTCCAAGATTTACAATTCCACGGCGCCAACGACCTTTTTTGATTATATTCGCGTGAAAATTGACGGATTCCCGATGAGATTGATCTGCAGCCTCCTTATACTGATCCTGACCGCTCCTTTCGGAGTGGGCGGAGCCGATACCAAGCCTGTCTCCACCACTGTAAAAATGGAGCGTGCAGGAGCTGATACCGTGCGCCTGGTCTTTGACCTGGACATAGCGGATGGCTGGCACGTCTATTCCACCGACCTGCCGCAGGGCGGTCCCATAAGCGCGGAACTAAGGTTCGATACGATCAGCGGAGCGGAGCCCCTATCCCCTCTCACTTTCGTGGGTGACGAGATTCAGGAGGACGATCCGGTATTCTCCATGAGAGTGCGGTATTTCTCGGGACATGTACGGTTCCTCAGGAATTTCAGAATCTCAGAGAGCGACTGGATGATGGAGGGCTCACTCACATACGGCGCCTGCAATGACATAAGCTGCCTTCCGCCACAGCACATAGAGTTCTCATACAGTGGCAATCCCGCACAGGAGACGGAGACAGTCGTGGCACAAGGCATGGACAAGATACCGGGATTCGACCCTCTCACCTGGCAGCCCGTGACATACAGTGGGTCCGATCCTGTAAAAGGTCCGGGTCTGTGGGGACTGTTCCTTACCAGCTTCCTTGGAGGACTCATAGCTCTACTCACCCCATGCGTTTGGCCTGTCATACCCATGACTGTGAGTTTCTTCATAAAACGCTCACAGAACCGCCGCGGTGCAGTCCGTGACGCCGTAATCTACGGTCTCTCCATCATAGCGGTATACGTGACACTGGCCCTCATCATAACGCTCATATTCGGAGCCAACGCACTGAACGCTCTCTCCACCAACGCCATGGTGAACATTCTGTTCTTTGTCATACTGGTGGTGTTCGCCCTCTCCTTCCTGGGACTGTTTGAGATTACGCTCCCGTCGGGATGGAGCACCGGCACGGACCGCAGGGCATCGGCAGCAGGTGTGGGAGGCATATTCTTCATGGCTCTGACCCTCACCATCGTATCGTTCTCGTGCACCGGTCCCATAATAGGATTCCTTCTGGTCGATGCCGCCGTGACGGGCAGCATACTGGCCCCTGTCATAGGCATGACCGGTTTTTCCACCGCCATGGCCATACCCTTCACGCTGTTCGCCATGTTCCCTCACTGGATAAAGTCCATGCCCAAGTCCGGCGGATGGATGGATAAGGTCAAGGTCACACTGGGCGTGATAGAGTTGGCATTCTCGCTCAAGTTCCTCTCTGTGGCCGATATGGCATACGGCTGGGGCATACTGCCGCGTGACCTGTTCGTACTGTTGTGGATTCTCATGGCGCTCTTCCTGGGACTCTACCTGACAGGATTAGCACCCAAGAGCAAGTCAGGCCCCGTAGGAATCACCGCAGGCATACTGGCCATAGCGTTCGCCGCCTGGCTCGTGCCGGGTCTCTGGGGTGCGCCGCTCAAAGCCGTAAGCGCCTTCACGCCGCCCATGAGCACCCAGATACTGGGCCGTAGCAGCAACGTGGAGCCGCAGTTCACCGACTACGCGCAGGCTCTCAGGGAGTCTGAACGCACAGGCAGGCCCGTGCTGATAGATTTCACAGGATACGGATGCGTGAACTGCCGCAAGATGGAGGCATCGGTCTGGACCCATCCTGCCGTAGCCAAGGCAATCGCCGATAACTACATACTGGTATCGCTCTACGTCGATGACAAGAGCCGTCTGGACCATCCGGTTACGGTAAATGAAAACGGCACGGATATAAAGATCCGCACCGTAGGCGATAAATGGAGTCTCTTGCAGCGTTACAAGTTCGGAGCCAACGCACAGCCGTTCTATGTGATCGTGGACTCCGCCGGCCGTCTGCTCAAAGGGCCCTACACGTTCAATCCCGATGCCGGGGGGTTCCTTGAGTTCCTTACTTCCTCTCGCGCTTTATGACCTTCTTGCGGCGTACTGACCAGCCAAAGAATCCTTTGGGGTTGGATACGTCAAAATACTCACCGTGACTGTAAGCTATAAGGTCCATTGCAGCCATGTCTATCTTGTCATTCCCGTCAATGTAACGGTCATCGACCAGGACATTGACCACCTCGGCCAGGAACATGTCATGTGAGCCCAGCGGACGGATATCGACCACCTTGCACTCTATCGAAACAGGTGACTCGCTGACCGTGGGAGCAGCCACCACCTCAGCCTTGCCGGGTGTCAGCCCTGCCTCACGGAACTTGTCCATGTCACGTCCTGAACGCACGCCGCAGAAATCAGTGGCGCGGGCCAGGGCATTGGTCGTGAGGTTTATCACGAAACAGCCGTTACGCTTTATGATATCATAAGAGTACCGCTCGGGACGTACCGATATGTAGCACATGGGAGGGTTGGTGCATACTGTGCCGGTCCAGGATACGGTAAAGAGGTTATACTCGTCAGGGGTTGCTCCGCAGCTCACCAGGACGGCAGGCAGCGGGTATATCATGGTACCGGGCTTGAAGCTCCTTTTCATTTGTCAGGCGATGTGAGTTTGCGGAATACCACAGGTGTGGGAAGCGAGAAACGCATAAGTTCACCCGTAACCGGATGAATGAATGAGAGGCGGTAGTTATGAAGCATGAGACGGCGGGCCGGATTGGTCTCGGCTCCATATTTGATATCACCGGCAATGGGGCATCCCATCTCCGACATATGTACCCTTATCTGGTTCTTCTTTCCGGTGAATATCTCCACATCAAGAAGGGCGTAGCGACCGCGCGTCTGCAGAACACGGTAATGGGTTATGGCAAGACGGCCCTTCTCCTCATCGGGAGTGGAATATACCTGCATACGGTCGTTCTGTGTCAGGAGGCTCTCTATGGTATCCTCGGGACGCGGAGGGATATTCTCGGTCACGCATACGTATTTGCGTTCCTTCACGTAGAAATCCCAGTTGGAACGCATCTCAAGCATCATCTCCTGATCCTTGGAGAACACCAGTATTCCCGATGTATACTGGTCCAGACGATGGCAGACATAGACATTGGCTTCAGGGTCACCGTGCTTTACATAGTCCTGGAGGATGCGGAAGGCGTTTTTCTCACGTGCGTTGTCATTGGCCACGGAGAGCAGGCCCGATGCCTTCTCGATCACGATCATATACTTATCCTCATAAAGTATCTTGACCTGAGGATTGTTGAACTTGAAAAAGGAACGTCCGTGATTCACCTCCACCACGTCACCCGGCATGAGAGGTGTATTGAACTGCGAGGTAGGCGCGCCTTTGATGGCAATATGCTTGTACTTAAGAAGTGCCTTGACCTCGGTCCGGTTCAGGTTAGGCAATGACTTGATAAGGAAAGGAAGGAGAGTGGTCTCCTCCTCAACCTTGTAAGTCTTTACATTATCGCCGCCCCAGTTCCTGGTATTTCCCTTTCTCTTGTTCATTGTGGATACGATTCTTACGAGCGGCAAAATTACGAAAAAAACTCTATATCTTTTGGAAATACCAAAAGTGGACTATATCTTTGCTTCGTGTTTTTCATGGTATTAGATTTTATTTCAAGGGAAGCGGAACTGTGAAGTCCCGCTTCCCTGCTTTTTTATCCCTCCCTATCCTACCGGCAAAAGCCACCTCCGAGACTACAAAAATCTTCAAAACCGCCTTCCATTTTAAAAAATCACTCCCATTGCCACAAGAGCCGTTGGCCCCTGTTTCATTAACAAACGTCTCATTTCCCTTCATTAGAGGCCCAAAATCGCAGTCAAAACTACAAATTGCGTTCCCAAATCGTAAAAATTGTGATATATACATATTTTTAACAGTAAAAAATTATGTTATCACATGAATTAGGACATATATTTGTAGTGCAAACAAGGAGAGAAGATTGGTTGTGAAACCGGTTCATCTAAAAATTTCAATTATTGGAAAAGGACTATTGAGAACGAGAGACCCGCTGGACAGCGAGTCTCTTGTTTTTTTTATTTTTCCTATATCTGCTTAGATTTCCTTATAATATATAGATAAGGAGAGGCCGCACGACAGGGGAAACGCCGCCTTGAATAAAAAAACCGCCGCCGTTGGGACGGCGACGGTGTATGAAGCACAGAAATGTATCGGTCCTGTCAGGCCACCTTTTTCCTGAGAGAGTTCAAAATTCCGCGCTGGGAGTGAGCCTCAACGGGACCTGCTATGCCGGTGATCGATATAACCATGACCAGGTAAGCAAGCAGGAGCGACGCCACAGCGGTAACCACTATGCTGCCGTAGTAGCATGACCTTCCAAGCATGAGTCCGGGAATAAGTATAAGGAACATGACGAGCGTCAGGAAGTAGATCACATGGACCAACTTGGCGCTACCTCCCTTGAAAAGGTAACTTATCGTATCTTCCACATGGAATCCCTTGTTCACCATGTATGTCATCATATTGACGGCAAACAGGACGAAATCCAGAAGCACGAATCCCTTGAACATGTAGGTGTAGCATGCGTAAACCACTATGTCACCGTTATCATCCAGGAACGGGAACATGGGGCCCGTAAATGAGAGCGATTCCGTATAGATGCGTACGGAGTCCTCAAAACCTGCTACATATACGCTTTCCATACCCACCACGAGATGGATCATGGGAACCATGCAGCACAACTTGAACAGAAGCCCCGTTGCCTTTCCGTATCCGTATTCCTTGATGAGCGAGATAAAGCTCGGTATGATGGCCAAGGCACAAACCTGCTTGAACAGGACAAAGTGCAGCATCATGTTGAATTCCAAATCTGATGAAAGGGCGACGAAGATGAAGAAAAATGACAGGACGGCGATGAACCGTTTGAATTTCCTGTAAAAATCATTTCCCGGCTTGGACACAGAGCAGGAGACAAGCCAGAAAAGACCCACAATGGCGGGTATTAGAATAAGCATCGGTTGAAGAGCCATTTGCATATTTTATTATAAACGGCACAAAGTTAACTAAACCAATGATAGAAAGATTATAACAAATTAGATAAAACCTTAAAAATATGCACATTTTGTTTACTTTTTCATACTTGATAAAGGGGCAGATTCATTAAATTTGCGGCCGAAATAACCCCTGGACATACCCTGAATTTATATGGAAGACAACTCAGCAGCGGAAAGAAAACACAGTATCCTGTTCGTATGCCACGGCAACATCTGCCGCTCCCCGATGGCCGAATTCCAATTCAAGGAAATGGTAAGGTCACGCGGTCTGGAGGAACTGTTCTACATTGAGTCAGCCGCCGTCTCGACCGAGGAGATAGGCAACTCCATATACCCTCCCGCCAAGAGGTGCCTCAATGCCCACGGCATTCCGTTTGACACCCGTAAGACCGCGCGCCAGATAACAAGGGCCGACTACGACAGGTTCGACCTTATCATATGCATGGACCGCATGAACCTGCGCTGGCTCAGGTACATAATCCCCGACGACCCCGAAGGCAAGGTGTGCCTGATGATGGATTTTGCGGGTCAGAACCGCGATGTGGCCGATCCCTGGTACACAGGAGATTTTGAGACTACATATAAAGATGTGGCGGCGGCATCGGAGGGACTGCTGTTGAAAATTTGTCCCAAATAATTTTAATTTTACAAAAACAACCGCTACATTTGCCGCGATAACCTATCGTACGTAAACCGTACGGCTAACTATGATATCAGTTCCAGGCATCCCGCAAGGGTCCTGAGCTGCCAATAATTGAAATTGAAATTAATGTTTGTTATGAGAATTAATGCTATTGTCATGTCTGTCGTCATGCCTATGACGGCGTCATAGACCCTATAAGGCTGCCATCTCCGGATGGTGGCCTGCTTTTTTTCGCGCACGTATCAGTGCAACTTTTCCCACTGATCTTTTTGTTTAACCATTTTTTATTAATCCCTTTTCCTTTAATTTATGAATTTAAGAAAAATCTGTGGCATTCTCATTGCTTTGGCAATGCCTCTCTGTGTATTTGCACAGAACGTGACTGTTAAAGGACAGGTTAAGGATGATGCCGGCGAACCTATGATCGCCGCTGCAGTCGCCGAACTCGGTACATCGAACGGTACGGTGACAGACCTTGATGGTAACTACTCCATCACGGTTGCATCAGACGCAAGCCTGCAGTTTTCATTCATGGGTTACGTCACCAAGACAGAAGCTGTCAACGGACGTACCACAATCAATGTCACCCTCTCTGAGGATGCCGAGCTTCTTGATGAAGTAGTAGTTATCGGTTACGGCGTTCAGAAAAAGAGCGACCTGACCGGTTCTGTTACATCAGTACGTCAGAACGACCTCAAGAACCGCTCAACCTCTGATGCAGCTGCCGCTCTTCAGGGTAAGGCTTCAGGTATCCAGGTCGTAAACAACTCAGGTGCCCCCGGTAAGGCCGCCGAGATCCGCGTCCGCGGTTATTCATCAAACTCAGGTAACATCGGTCCTCTCTACATCGTAGACGGTCTGCAGGTTGAGAACATCCAGTATCTGGATCCTGAGTTGATCGAGTCAATCGAGGTCCTCAAGGATGCCGCATCGGCCGCCATTTACGGTGCTCAGGCCGGTAACGGTGTTGTTCTGGTAACAACAAAGTCAGGTGGCAAGTCATCAGGCAACATTTTCTACAACGGCCAGTGGCAGTATCAGTCACTGTCAGGCAAGCTTGACATCATGCGCGCCAAGGATTATATCGATTTCGGTAAGGCTCAGGGTTATCTGACCGACGCCGCACTGAATCAGTACTATGACGGCAAGACCGATGTTGACTGGGGCAGTGAGATATTCGTTCCCACATGGAGCCAGCGTCACACCGTAGGTTTCCAGGGCGGTAACGACCGTGGCAGCTACTTTGTATCAATCAACAACGTTGACAACAACGGTATTTTCCGTGGCGACAAGGACGAATACAAGCGTCTGACTCTCCAGATGAACGGCGAGTACAAGGTTAAGGAGTGGTTGACCGTTGGTACCAACACATCAATCGAGAAGTGGAGCACCAAGGACGTATCTGAGCAGAACGATAACGGTTCAGCTCTGCTGTCAGCCATCACCTCATCACCCCTGTTCCCCGTAAGAGGTGACCAGAGCAAGCTCAGCGCCGGTCAGCAGGGTGCTCTCGCAGAGGGCAAGAGACTGCTCGTTGATCCCGAGACAGGCCTTTACTGGACTGTACCTCTCATCGGCGAGACCCAGTCAGGTCATCCGTTCGTACAGCGTGATGCTACCGACACAGAGAAGATGGGTATCAACGTTCGCGGTACCGCTTACCTGAACTTCACCCCGATCAAGGGTCTGACCTATACCTCACGTTTCGGTTACATCATCGGTTACAACACCAATCACAGCTACACTCAGCCTTACTACTCAAGCCCCACAATCCAGGCTACCAACTACACTCTGAGTGCTGATGTAAACACCAACTACGGTTACACTTGGGAGAACTTCATCAACTTTAACCGCACATTCGGTATCAATGAGATCACCGCTATGGCCGGTATGTCATTCCATGAGGACTTCAAGGATAATATGCACGGTGAGGCCACCGGTCCCGATATCCTCAAGGGTTACGCTTCCAACTACATTTTCCTGTCAAATGTTCTCTCAAACGAGTCAACAACACGCAGGTACTCAAATGAGCCCATCAACCACGCCAACCTCTCCTACTTTGGTCGTTTAGGTTACACCTTCGATAACAAGTATGCTATCCAGGGTAACTTCCGTGCCGATGCATTCGACACCTCTAAACTTCCTAGCGGTAAGGCACGCTGGGGTTACTTCCCCTCTGTATCCGCAGGTTGGACAATCAGCAATGAGGACTTCATCAGAGACAACATCGACCGCGAGGTTCTGAGCTTCCTTAAGTTCCGTGCATCATGGGGTGTCAACGGTAACGTTAACGTTCTCCATGACTATATGTACAGTACCTCTGTACTTGAGAACACCGTATTCTATCAGTACGACCTGGATTCTCCCGTCATGAGCCTTGGTTCACTGCCTTCAGGCCTTGCCAACCCCGACCTTCGTTGGGAGCGCTCAGTTCAGACAGACTTAGGTCTTGACGCACGTTTCCTGAACAACCGTCTGACTGTCGGATTCGACTGGTTCAACAAGAACACCGATGACCTTCTGGTTCCGGTTAGCCCCGCAATCGAGGTTGGCGTTCCTGCTTTCCAGGAGAAGGGTATCAACCCCACCACCACAGTTAACGCCGGTTCTATCAACAACAAGGGTATTGAGATCGAACTCGGATGGCGCGACCAGATCGGTGACTTCGGTTACTCTATCGACGCCAACGCATCATTCATCAAGAATGAGGTTACCTATCTGGAGCCCACCGTCGGCAGACTTACCGGACGTACCGTTCAGGGCACCAAGCTGACTGCAGTCTGCATGGAGGGTTATCCTATCTGGTCATACCTGGGTTACAAGTCAACCGGTATCGACAGTGAGGGTTACGCTCTGTTCGCAACATATGACGAGAACGGCAAGAAGACCGGTGAGACCAGAACTCCTGATGAGACACGCGACCGCGTTATCATAGGTAGCGGTATCCCCGACATGACTTACGGTATCACCATCAACCTCAACTGGAAGAACTTTGACCTGTCAGTATTCGGCACAGGCGTTCAGGGTGTTGACATCTATCCTACCGCTTTCCGCGTAGACCGTCCTTCATGTAACACATACGCTTACTACTGGAAGAACTCCTGGAAGAAGGCCGGCGACGAGTCATCTGCCAAGTTCCCCAAGGCTAACCTGTGGAACACTGAGGCATTCAGCTCTGACCTCAGCGTATTTGACGGTTCATACTTCAAGATCAAGCAGATCCAGCTCGGTTATACTCTGCCTAAGAGCATCTCCAAGAAGTTTGCTGTAAGCAACCTGCGTGCTTACGCTATGCTGGACAACTTCATCACCTTCACAAAATACATCGGTTTGGATCCTGAGACAGCATCTGCTGGTTCTAACGCTCTTGGTTTCGATATGGGTAACTTCCCGACTTCAAAGAGTGTAATCTTCGGTCTTAACTTAGAGTTTTAATCATTAAATGTGCTAATAGAATATGAAAAAGATATTTATCGCTTTGACCGCTGTCTGCGCCGGCTGGATATTCTCCGGCTGTGAGGACAGGCTGAACATTCAACAGCACAGTGTTACTGCCATCGAGGATTACTACAAGACCGATGCAGACGCTGAGGCCGCTCTGGTCAACGTTTATTATACGGCTGGCCGATTCCTTTCCAACAGTATGTATCTTGAAGCCGGTTGGAATGAATGTCCGCTTCTGAACCCCTGGGAATATGCATCGGATGATATTTTCTCAGCAGGTGAGAACAAGGCCGACGGTGTTGAGGGCAACCAGATCAACGCTTTCTGGCTGGATGCCAGCCAGGTTACAGTAACCGGTTCATACCAGGCTTACTACATGATCATCAACGCCTGCAACCTCGTTATTGACCATTTCAAGGATGCTACATCAGATACAGCAAAACGTTGCGTAGCTGAGGCAAGGGTTATGCGTGCTTACATGCACTTCCTGCTCGGTGTAGGTTGGGGAACTCCTCCTATCGTAGACCACGTACTCGGTGCCAACGAGCGTCCGGGCAACTCTGCCAGCCAGCAGGCTGTACTGCAGTTCGTTGTTGACGACTGTGATGCCGCCATCTCATCAGGAGCCCTCAAGTTCAAGACCTCAAAGGAGGACAAGAACAAGACCATCATAATCACAAGGGAGTTTGCCAAGGCTGTAAAGGCTAAGGCCCTCATGTTCATGAACAATTATGACGACGCTCTTACCGAACTGAGTGACATCATCGGAACCAATATGTATGAGCTTGTTCCCTCAAACGAGATGACCTCACTGTACCACTATTCAGGTCGTGGCAACAAGGAGAGCGTATTTGAGCTCAACCTCAAGTATGATGCTTCTGTAAATGACTACTACTGGCGTGCACAGCCTAACTTCATCCAGCTTTGGGGTTGGCGTTTCTCTAAGATCAACAAGCCCAACGGCCCTGGTTCAGAGCTTGCTCAGGCTAAGGATGGTTGGGGTTGGTGTAATCCTTCCAAGAAGTTCGTTGACGCCCTTATCGCTAACGATGGTGTGAATTCAGCACGTCGTAAGGCTTGGATCAAGAGCTACGAGGAAGTACTTTATGATATGCCTTACCAGAGTGATATCTATGAGATTGACTTCACAACAGGCGCTCTCAAGAAGGATGCCAATGGTGATTTCATTCCCCGTACCACTCCTATCACCGACGCTGAGAAGCAGAAGGATCCCACACGTGGCGTCAAGGCCGGTGACGGCGTTTACGGTAACTGCGGTTGGTTCATGTGGAAGCGCATGTTCCGTGAGGAAGACTATGCTGCAAACGGTGAGACACAGTGGAACCTCGTTGTTATGCGTTACGCTGAGGTACTGCTTATGTACGCAGAGTGCTGCGCTCAGACCAACACCAACGTTGCTGACGGTCTGGACAAGCTGAAACTGGTTCAGAACCGCGCTCAGGCTGCTCACGTAAGTACCTCTCTGACTCTTGCCGAGGTACAGAACGAGAAGTATCTGGAGTGCTGGCTTGAGGGTACCCGTTTCATGGACCTGGTTCGCTGGGGTATTGCTGATGTAGAGCTTGCCAATAACGGCAAGTATCTGCCCAACCTGGTTGACACCAAGATTGAAGCCGATGCTCCTCAGTATCAGAAGGATGCCCAGGGTAACTACGTTCTGGATGCAAACGGTGAAAAGATCAAGATCAGAGATGCCGTACATGATAGTCCTCACGGAATGGTTATCGACGAGAGCGATGCCGCATGGTGCGTAAACGCTCACCCGGGTATGGGATTCAAGAAGGGTAAGCACGAGCTGTTCCCCTTCCCGTTCAAGGAGCTGAACGTTAACCCGAACCTTAAGCAGAACCCCGGATATTGATTCATATCCTATCCGATAAGGAGAGAGTGGCTCCATGCCACTCTCTTTTTATTTCTCCAACTCAGCATTATTTTGCATATTTGCATTACATATGAACAGGTTGAAAGAACTCATAGTCCGCAACAAAAAAAGCCTCATAGCCGCCACGGCTTTCCTGGCTGCATACCTATTCTTTCAGTTTGCTTACCCGTACCATCTTATACGTCGTGAGCAGATGACCCTGTTCCTTTATGACTGGGATTACATATTCCAGGCCTACCGTGAGACAGGCTGGCTGGCCGCATTCCTAAGTGACTTCATGGAGCAGTTCTTCTTTCTGCCTGCCATAGGTCCCCTTGTTGTGGCACTGCTTATAACAGCCATTGCGGCGGTAGCCTACCGTATATGCCGTAAAGCGTTGAGTCCCCGCCTGTCGCTGGCCATATCGGCCCTGGTGTTCGTATGGTCTTTCCTCAGGGAGACCGATAACCTTTACATAACACGCTACACTGTGGTCATGCTGGGTTACCTGCTTCTTGTGCAGGCAGTCCTCAGCCAGAAAAAGGTTTGGAGCCGTTATACCGTGGCTCTTGCTGCACTTGCGTTGGGAATCTGGACTCTGGGAGCACCTTTCCATAAGTATTACGGCAGGGCATGGGGCATTCCCCAGGTTCAATATGACAGGGTTATAGGACTTGACTCCGAGGTGGCCCGCGAGAGATGGGATGAGGTTCTCAAACTGTCCCGGAAAGACCTCTATATGGTCGAGGCAAGCTACTGCTACAATCTGGCCCACGCCATGAAGGGAGACCTGGGACAGACTCTGTTCGATCACTCCCAGGGTGACGAGACCTCTCTCCTGCTCCGCAGGTGAGGCATGGTTCCACCTGGGTTGCATGACCATAGCCGAGCAGAGCGCCATCATCGCGCTGCAGGCATCGCCCAAGCATACCGGCACACGTTACATACTGCGTCTGGCTCAGGTCAATCTCATATCGGGTCAGGATGCATCGGCCATGAAATATCTCAACCTTCTGAGCAAGACTGCGTTCTACCGCAAATGGGCGCTGAGCATGATGCCGGGTAATCAGAACCAGGCTGTCGCTTCAGGACTGGCACAGGTACGCTCCAAGTTGGCACAGACTGACTTTGTGCATCACTCCAATGAGATCCCGGCCATACTGCACGGACTGCTTGAAGCCAACCCCACCAATATACTGGCCCGCAACTATCTGCTCTGCTACGACCTTATGAGCTATGACCTGGACGGATTCATGGAGGATTACAACCCCTGGCCTGTACTCATATGGCTCAGCCAGAACAACCTGCTCAGCGAACAGAATGCGGCAAGATATGGCATTGAGAATGCCACATTAAAGAGAATGGAGTCTTTCTTGAGAGTTCCCGAAAGACACAAGAATACCTACTGGTACTATTATACTAACGCACTTGACGATAACGGGCAATGAATAACAGGATATTAGCTATGGTATGCGCTATCGCGCTGTGCCTCACCCTGCCCGGATGCGGCAGCAAGGGCACTTACACCGCCGTTGACGGCAGCGAGGGCCCGCTGGTCATCTACCCCGATTACAAGGATGTGACCATACCCGCCAACATAGCTCCCCTAAACTTCCACTACGCCATGAGAGGCGTGGACAAGGCTACCACCACTTTCAGCTTTGACGGCACAAGCGTAACCGTAAAAGGTGTTGAGGTGGAGTGGTCACTGCGCAAATGGAAGTCATTCATACGCCAGGCAGCCGGCAAGACTGTGAGCGTTGAGGCTCAGGCAACCGTTGACGGCAAGACGGTAAGTGACTCCTGGTCCATATACGTGAGTCCCGATTCCATTGACGGATACCTCACATACCGTCTTATCGAGCCCTCCTACCAGATGTTCAACGAGGTCTCCATCATGGAGAGATGCATTGAGGATTTCAGCGAGACGGTCATATGTGACTACAGACGGACCGATAACTCCTGCATGAACTGCCACATACACGGACAGCAGCGCGGCGATCTGTCCATGTACTACATACGCGGCCCCAAAGGCGGCGCCATACTCAACCGTGACGGTAAGCTGCGCAAGCTCAACCTCAACGCGCCCGGTATGCTCTCGGGCACTGTCTACGGCGAGATTCACCCCTCCGGCCGGTTCGGAGTGTTCTCCACCAACATCATACTGCCCAGTTTCCATACCGTAGCAGGAAACCGCATGGAGGTCTATGATTCCGGATCGGACCTTACAGTGGCCGATTTTGACAACAACCGCATGATAAACCTGCCGCACACGGCACGTACCGACAGGTTTGAGACATTCCCCTGTTTCTCGGCCAAGGGCGACTGTGTTTTCTATTGCGTGGCCGATACACAACCGCTCCCCAAGGATATCACCAAGGTACGATACGATATTGTGCGTGCAAGTTTCGACTCCACGACCGGTTATATAGGGACCGATATCGACACTGTATGGAGCGGCACGGCCCACAACGGATCGGCATGCCATCCCAAGGCATCGCCCTCGGGCCGTTGGCTTATGTTCACGGTGGCCGACTACGGCACTTTCCCACTCTATCATACAGAGTCAACGCTGCATGTAATAGACCTTGAGAACGGTCAGGACCATGCGCTTGACGCCATCAAGGGCGATAAGTCCGATACCTACCACAGCTGGTCATCGGACGGGAAATGGTTCGTGTTTGCCAGCAAACGGGGCGACGGACAGTACGGCAAACCCTATTTCTGCCACATTGACGCTGACGGCAACACAACCAAGCCTTTCGTGCTGCCGCAAAAGAGCTCACGATTCTACAACTACAGCCTCAAGTCATTCAACGTACCTGACCTGGGCAATTCATCGACCGGTATGACAGCACGTGACGCCCGTATCATGTACCGTCTGCCAAGCGAGAAATTCGATTGATACTATTACCAAAAACAACTATATGGAAGATCAGTTATACTACACCATGTTTCAGGAGCGTCTGGAGAAAGAGATGCTCCGTATATGTACCGATGCAGGAATGCTTGAGGGCATACTGCTCCGCTCTGAGGATATAGACCAAAAATGGAAGGAACTGGCTCCGGAGTACATTGCCGATGGAGTCAAGGAGATAGCCGCCTATCCTACCGTATCCATTGCGTGGGCGGGATATATCGGCATGGCTGTGGCATGCTGGTGGAACCGTGACTGGAAAAGACTCAAGGACCAGCCCTACAGCGTACTGTTGGGGCCCAACGGGTTCGATGACATGGACGACCATATTCTCAAGGACATACTGGGTCTGCTCCCCGAGGGCAAACAGGCACAGCAGATAACCACCGTCATGCAGAGCTGCGCCCAGACCGCAGTCACATTCATACGTCAGGAACAGATAGAACCTCAGAGCAAACGTGCCTTCTACGTCTATGCAAGAGCCGTACAGGTCATGTTCTCCGTCGGTGCCGCCGTTGAGCTGTGCCGCCTGGGATACGAGATGAAGAAACTACAGTAAAACAACTAAATACAACCTAATCTAATTATCATTTAACCAATTATTCAATAATGGACTTTAAGAGAACTGCAAAAGCAACCGGTATTGCGAACCTGATCATCCCTTTGTTGATGACAGGTGTGACATTCGGCGAGTTGGGACTCATGGGCCTGGCCGGGTTCCGTTTCAACCTTGAGACAATATCCTTTTTCGGGATATCCCTTTCCGCATTGAACATTATAGCGTATGCGGTATACTTCATTCTCTGGTTCAAGTTCCTGGGCCTGCTCAATGAAGAGTATAAGGAGAACAGGAACGTAAGGACAGCCGTCATATTCGGCTATTTTGGAAATGGAGTCCTGTTGACCACAATTATCATGGGTGTCTGCTCCACCCTGTTCGTAGTCGCTTTCAAACAGGACAACATCAATATTACAGGACTGCCGTACGGAGTGTTCCCAAAAGAGATCCTCAACGTAAATTCAATTTTCCGCATGATCTCCAGCATCCTGATGCTGTTAATGTATCTGTTTCTCTATTTTGAGACCGAAAAGGAGAGTCCCTTGCGTACAGTACTGCTTCTGGTATCCATAACCATACTGTTGGATGTAATAACCACCAGATTCCCGCTCGCCTTTGTTGATGTCATAGCCTTGTGGGCATCGTTAGTCCTTGAATTCATATTCTTTATACAGATATCCAACGGGCACGGTTTCCGTAAAAATGAATCGCATAGTCAAGAATCTGTATCATTATCAGAATAATTGTTTAATTTTGGGGCGCAAAAACGAAATTTCAAATATTTAACCACAACTAAGATCATTAATAAATGAAGAAACTTTCAACAATCGCCCTCATTGCGACTATCGTTCTGAGCGCTTGCGGCCCCAAGGATCCCGGTCTGAAGGACGCTTACAAGAACTATTTCAAGATCGGTGTAGCCGTTACTCCCCGTAACGTAACCGATTCACTCCAGAAAGCAGTTGTCCTCAAGGAGTTCAACAGCATTACAGCTGAGAACTGCATGAAACCCGGTGAGATTCATCCTCAGCCCGGTGTATGGAATTTCCAGCAGGCCGATGCCATTGCAGATTTCTGCCGTGAGAACGGTATCAAGATGCGTGGTCACTGCCTCGTATGGCACAGCCAGTTCGCTAACTGGATGTTCAATAAGTATGACGAGAACGGCAATCAGGTCGTAGAGCGTGACGAGAACGGCGATACCATTTGGGTAGAGCAGCCCGCTCGTGGCGGTTTCGGCGGATTCGGCGGATTCGGCGGATTCGGCGGTTTTGGTGGTCCCCGTCCCCAGGGTGCTCCTCAGGGTGCTCCTCAGGGTCAGCGTGCACAGGGCCAGCGTCAGGGTCAGCGTCCCGGCCAGCAGGGTCAGGCTCAGGCTCCTCAGATGACCAAGGTTCCCAAGTATGCCAAGGCTACCAAGGAAGAGTTCTACGATTCACTCCGTGCTCACATCTTCACTGTAGTTAACCGTTACAAGGACGTAGTATACTGCTGGGACGTAGTTAACGAGGCTATGAGCGACGGCAACGACCCCAATGTTCCTTACGAGCAGTCATTCCGTCAGTCAACCGCTTATCAGCTCTGCGGTGACGAGTTCATCCTCAAGGCATTCCAGTTCGCTCACGAGGCCGATCCTACCGCTGACCTGTTCTACAACGACTACAGCGCTTGGACTCCTGCCAAGAGAACTTACATCTACAACATGGTCAAGAAGCTTCAGGGTGAGGGTGCTCCTATCACCGGTATCGGTATGCAGGGTCACTACAACATCTATGACAACCCCACCATCGAGGACTTCGAGAAGGCTATCCAGCTGTATCTTGAGCTGGTTGACAACCTCCAGATCACTGAGTTCGACGTTCGTATCAACCACGAGGCCGGCGGTCAGCTCCAGTTCAGCCGTGGCGAGGGTCAGGTTCTTACCGATTCTATCGCTCAGCTTCAGATGGCTAAGTATGACGAGCTGTTCAAGGTTCTGCGTAAGTACAAGAAGAACTTCTCTTGCGTAACATTCTGGAACCTCGGTGACCGCGACTCATGGCTGGGTGCAAACAACTTCCCCCTCCTGTTCGACGGCGAGTACCAGCGCAAGCAGGTTTACTACACTGTTCGTGACTTCAAGAAGTAATCCTATCTCTAAATAAGACAGAGGGTGACCGTCCGGCCGCCCTCTGTTTTTTTTGCCCGCCACAACAAAATAAGCCTACATTACTTATTTTATATTATATTTTTTTAAATTCGCACTTTCTTTCAATTATTAACTACGCCCACATCAATAGGACCTTTTACTATTATGGTATCGCCTTTATTCATATTCATCAACACCATAAATATGACAGTATCCCTGAGTTTGGGATACATACTCTGGAAAAAACGCAACGAAGTACCCGACATATCCCGAACGTTCCTGGCAATAATGAGTTTCTTTTTCGGATTTTCCATGATGTCATACATTCTGGCATTGATTTTCGGATTAAGGACCCAATCCACGGTCATTCTTGACCCGGTTTTATGTATAGGCGGAATCTATGGAATTGCATGTTCCGTATACTATCCTATTGAAGTGATGCGTCCAAGATGGATAAAAGGATGGCGGACACTCATACCTCTCATCCCGGGATTCATTTTCAGTTTACCTCTTTTGTTTGGTCTGCGTTTTCAGGAAATCCGGACTTTAAACGACATTGCTGCACACTGGAAAGACTTCGATGTATTACTGAGACTTATTTCCCTGGCAACTATCGGTCTCATATCAATAACCATCCTGTTTATCCCCTACAACTGGCGTAAGTCAAGCGCTGATCTAAGTTTCGTACGCCGTTATGTATTTCTTCTGGAAGGCATCACAGTCTTCTACTTTGGAAATTGTCTAATAATCAGTCCATTATCGGCTGACCTCCATTATCTCTGGATATGTTTTGTCATATCCATTGTAACCTATTATGAACTGAGACTGAGAGTCATACCTCCTGTCGGGACACAGGATCTGCCTGATGAACCGGAATCTGTTACCGATAAAGCCGATGATAACGAGACCGATGACCTGTGGCAGCGTATCAACCACCAGATGAACGAACATGAGATATGGAGGAACCCTGATGTTACCGTCGAGATGATGAGCCGCGCAGTAGGTACCAACCGCATATATGTAGCCGATTGCATACGTGAGCACACAGGATTAACCTTCAACGATTTCCTGAACAAGTGGCGCACGGAATATATGGCCGATAAGCTCCGCCAGAATCCCACTCAGGACCAGAAACCGCTCTATTTTGAGATAGGATACCGCAACCGCCAGACGGCTTACCGCAACTTCATAAAGTTCATCGGGTGTTCGCCAAGCGACTTTGCGGCTTCAATTTAACCGATTTACAAAAGGCTGGTAATCAGCCTTTTTCTTTTTTGCAACCTCTAATTTCAGAATTGTAACATCCCTTTGCGGAATTTGCAACCCCGAATTTCGGCATTGCAACTTCCGCCCCACACGCCTGTTTTTATTCTTTAGTAACATTGCAGCTCAAAAGTTTCGGCTTTAAACATCAAACAAAACAATAAGCTCAATGGTACTTACATTCAAGGAAGCGTTTCAAGGCAAACGCACGATGCAAGCAGTCATCATAATGATGCTCGCACTTTTTTGGGGGCCGCAGAAAGCATCTGCCGGCGAAATGGACCTAAAGTATGACCGCCTGTTTTACGGAATCGGATGGAATGGCAGTGCTGCCCAGATGTATTTCTCAATGGAGGTCAAGAATTTCCATGGCGTAGACGAGGGATTCTACAGCCAGTGTGGTGGACTTGGCATCTATGTCAGCAAGGACAACGGCCAGAATTGGCAACATCTGCTCAATCTAAGTTGCGGAGGCAATGAAAATATCAACTCCAACAGCGAAGCCGGTTGGGGCTGTTATAAGTCCGAGACTCACAGAGGACATGACGGCAACAACTCACTGGTTGCCGAGGTGTGCTGGAATGTACCTCTTGATTACCGTAACTGTAATCTCAAATTCAAATGCATGGGCCAATGGTCCGAGTCAAACGGCTCAAACATGCATTCCATATACAAAGAGATTAACTTTTCCAATTATTACACCTTCGAGGTCCGTTCGTTATATTGGACCGGTGACTACTCCCTTGATCCCGACGGAACAATCAATATTCCGTACAGGACCGGAAGTGCCAAGAACACTGATGGTCACACATTGTTGTACGCGTTCATTGACGGTTCCTACCGCCGTGAGATCGGTGACAAACCGATTAATCTGGACGGAGGCATATACTCCTTCAAGCTGCAGGACATAGGAATGGACATGCTCTCAACGTTCACCGTTCAGCCATACAACATGTACTCTCATCACAATGACGCATGGGGCGGCACACAGTACACACTTAAGTCAGCCGACAAGAGGACCTTCTACCCTCTGCCTTACGCCACTGACCTGTCGGGAGCATTCGACCAGCTCAACAATGAGATATCATTGACATGGAACGTAGAGAATTCCGATCATTACGAGGGCCATTGGGCCATATACCGCAACGGACAGCGTGTAGGCGCGGTTGATCAGAACGAATCGTCATACACCGACTCCGGTTTTGAAAACGGAAACATAGAGTATCAGGTTTACTACGAGTTGTCAAACTGGCCCGAAGGGACACAGATCGATCTCCTTAAGAGTAATGTCATATCGGTCAATGCCAAACGTGCTATACCCGTGCTGAACGTCAATGCCGAGAGTCAGTCAGACCGTATTGTGTTTACATGGAACTCTGACGGTTATCCGCAGGATTGGGGTAACAAGTTCAACATCTATGTTGACGACGAGACCACACCTATTATCACTATAATACCTACCGACAACCAGACCAGTTTCAGATGGGAGCACCGCTCTACCGACAGGCACGGTCAGCGTGAGACCTCACAGATTGACGGCACCAACGATTATTATACCGAGGAGCCGCTCAGCGCATGCACACCTCACAACTACCGCATTGAGGGCGTGATAGGTTCATCTACACTCTCATCGGTCACCATACAGAAAAAGGCGGTAGGTAACGGAACCCTGTTCTATTCTTTCGATGCCACAAAGGGAACATATCCCGGCAAGGTAAAGCTTTCATGGCATGTAAACGCTCAGGGATCAAAAGCAGCCAAGACATACTACATAGAACGTAAACGCGCCGAGGATGACCAGGATGAATGGACAGAGATATACCGCACCTCAAGTACCGATGATTATCTTCTGTACACCGATGACACACCGCTGTCAGGCGTTTATTATGAATACCGTGTGACCGTAATCGATAAGTGTGAGGACGGCGAGGAAAACACAAACTATATTGAGAACATCGGTTTCTCGCAAACTCTGGGTACGGTCAGCGGCCGCGTAACATACGGTACCACCGGCAGCGCAGTAAGCGGAGCCAATGTCGTTGTCAAGAAGCTGTCGACCGACAAGATGAGCGACCAGTTCTTCTCGCTCCATTTCACCCGCGACCTGGGTGAGGCCGTATGGCAGTATACTGACGGCAACTATGCCGAGAAGACATTCGCCGACAAGGACTTTACCGTTCAGATGTGGATCAATCCCGATGAACTCTCGGACAGCAAGATAGTCCAGTTCAAGGACGACGAGTGCTATATAGGCATGACTCAGGACGGAAAGGTGACATTCAACGGACTGGTATTCAATGGTGTCACCCTCAACACAAAGGGCTATTCACATCTGTCCATAATCCGTAAGGGCGCCAACGTAACCTGTCATGTCATTTACATTGACCAGAAGCAGGGAATTACCGTTTATGACGACGCCATCACGCTTCAGTCTGCCACACTCCCGTTGAGCAGTGCCACACAGATGACCATAGGTCACTTCAAGGGTTACATCGACGAGTTCCGTATATGGACCAAGGCTCTCTCAATCAGTGAGATTGAGGAGAACTACGACCATCTGCTGGTAGGTAACGAGAAAGGCCTTGAGACCTACTGGACATTTGACGAGAACCTGCGTGCACAGTTCTTTGACTATTCACGCAACGGTACCGTATATCACCAGCATCACGGTATAACCCGCACCAACACCGAGCCCTCGACCATCACTCCCAAGAAGCTGGAGCTCAAGGGCAAGACCGATGTCGACGGAAACTATATCATACAGGGTGTACCGTTTATGGGTGAAGGCACGACCTATGAGATCATCCCCTCGCTGGGCATCCACACATTCAGCCCCAGCAAGCAGCTCAGATATGTAAGCAGCAACTCGCTGGTACACAACTCGACCGATTTCACCGATGACTCGTCATTCCCGGTATCAGGTGTCATACGCTATTCAAATACCGAATACCCCGTCGAGGGTGTCCATTTCTTTGTAGACGGACAGATATGCGCTAAGGACGGACAGCCCGTCACCACCAATGCCAACGGACAGTTTGAGATCAGCGTACCTATAGGTAAGCACTACATCACCGTCCAGAAGGAGGGCCACACCTTTGAACTGAACGGCCGATACCCCGAGGATCCCAACAACACGGGAGAACTTGCCGAGTTCTTTGATGCCAGGAAGAATATGGAATTCTGGGACAACACGCTCGTTACGGTAGCCGGACGTATAACCGGCGGATTCATCGAGGACCAGAAACCTCTCGGCTTTGGACTGAGCCACAACAACATCGGACAGGCTACGATAGAACTTGAGGTTCCCAACTACTCCATGAATATGGTTAAGGTTAACAGCGGAATCGTATCGGACTACCTTCCCAATGAGACCTCAGAGCTGGAGGTAAAATCTCCGGTTGAGGCCGTCAAGAGTACGGCATGGCGCAATAAAGGTGATCGTAATGAGACCAGGATCATTACCATAAAGACCGATCCCGGCACTGGTGAATTCGCAGCCTTGCTGCCGCCTATAGACTATCAGGTAAAGAGTATCAGGATTGAAAGTAACCCGACTCTTGACCTTGGTACCTTGTCAAATATCATAGCAAACGATCCCAACGACACCAAGACCGACACGCTCGTTACGGAGGATGGCGAGCTGTACTTTGAGTATGTTGCCAAGATGATCAAGTCCTACTACACCGACCCCATACTTGAGATCACCCAGGTCAATGCAAACGGTGCATTCGGTGACAAGGAGTATGAATACAAGGACAAGACCGACAAGGAGACAGTCCAGCTTTATACCATAGATGGCGATAACGTCAACTACACATTCAGCCATCCCGTATTCAAGCAGGCAAACAAATACAAGTTTGATGTTAACGGATACGAGGTGTATACTAACTATGACGAAGCTGAACCGGTTATAGACAAGGTCCCGCTACAGAACGTGGATGTTGTGTTCAGCAACCAGATGGGAACCGGTCAGGAGGTTGTCATAAACGCAGAACTGACCCCCGAGGATGACCAGGACGGAGACCTGCGCAGCACCATACCCGACGTGGTAACTCTCGATGACAAAGGTTATGCACAGTACGAGTGGCAGGCCGGTCTGCCCAACATAACCAGTCCGTTCACCCTGTATCTGGGTGCCACATTCACACATGTGGACAAGACATACTCATGGGACGGTTTGGAAGGCATAGTTACAGGTGCACTGCCATCGGGCAATAACTTCGTAACCGCCGGTCCTGACCTGGTTTCAATGATAATCCGAGATCCGGGAGGTACAGGTTCATCGGCCTATATAGAACAAGGTGAGACCCGAACCACCACATTGACGACCGATGTATCAGTATCATACAACAGGGAGGACATGACTCATACCGAGATAGGTTTCAAGCTGATACAGTTCAGCGGCGTAGGCGTGGGTGCTATATCCGGTATCATAACCGACAACAGTGAGATATCGACCGTTGATGCCGGTTTCAATATAGAGGATTCGTACGAGAACTCTCAGACCAGGACACTGACCACCACTACGACAAGACGCATATCCACCAGTGCTGAGCCTGAATACGTAGGTGCCATGGGCGATGTGTTTATAGGTAAATCCACAAACATCGTATTCGGTAACGCCCGATCCGTATCACTTGAGAAAAAGAACGGGCAGTACGGTTTTGCACTCAAGGACGACTATGTGACCGACCAGAGTTTCAAGACTGAGTTCGCCTACTCACAGAACTACATCATCAATACTCTGATTCCCAACATAATCAACCTGCGTAATGACATCCTGAGGAAAGGCGTTGACCAGTTCGGTTCAACATACACCGTCCATCCTGATGTCGATGAGGAGGACTGGGGCAACGATAGCATATATGATTATACGCCCGTTAGCCCCATTCCCAGAGGCAAGATCATATCTGACCAGGTACATACATACAACCAGATGATCAAAACCTGGGAACAGCACCTCCGCAGCAATGAGGCTGCCAAAGTCAAAGCGATAGATGAGCGCAAGACTTTTATTGCCAAGAATGAGAGTTTTGATACCGGTAGCTCGATTGAATCATCGGTCACCAACACAACCGGCAATACGACCAGCCATACCGGATCATTCAAGACCGAACTCTCAGTGGAAATGGGAACTGATATCGAGATATTCTCAATCGAGCTTAACTACAGTACCAAGCACGTCGTATCAGAAACCACGACCGTCACCTCCGAGACTGAGACTGAATCATCGTTTACGACAGGATACACTCTTGCCGAGGTTGGTGATGATGACGCCCTTACCATTGACGTGTTCAATGCTCCCGACGGAAACGGTGCGATATTCGTTACCCGCGGCGGTCAGACATCAGGCCCGTATGAGGGTGAGCAGAAGACTCAGTACTTTGAGCCCGGCAAACACGTGATATCGGCTGCCACCATGCAGATTGAGATTCCCAGAATCAGTGTCGAGAACGCTGCAAACCGTGTTGGTAGCATACCCGCAGGCAAGTCTGCCACATACATGCTGCTTCTGCGTAACGACAGTGAGACACAGGAGGACTGCTTCTTTGACCTTATCAGCATAGACGAGACCAACAAGAAGGGAGCAGGCCTGCATGTAAACGGAAACGAACTGGGCAACGGACGTTCCGTACTGGTTCCCGCAGGCGGTACAGTACGTATGAGACTTGACCTGGAGCAGAACAGTCTGGGTGACCTCAAATACGACAGCATTGCCATAGTACTTGCCTCTCAGAGCCAGAGCGATCCTACCAGCACATGGGATGTCATTGCCGACACCGTATGGATATCGGCCGAATTCGTTCCCTCAAGTACCGATGTGACACTGCGCATAGACAACACCACGGTCAACACATCGACCCAGGGTGAGCTCCAGCTCAGCGTCCGTGACTTTGACCCGCACTATGACGGCCTCAAGTATATTGCAATCCAGTATCAGGGTGCCGGTGAGACAAGCTGGCGTGATGTACGTAAGTATTTTGTGAATTCCAAGGATATCAAAGACAGTGATAATGAGGAGCTCCTGCCCTCAAGCGGAATTATCAACTACACTCTCAACATGAACTCCAAGCTGTACCCCGACCGCGCCTACAAGTTCCGTGCACTCTCGGCACGCGCTTACGGTAGCGGTGAGGTGACATGCGTGAGCGATGAGATTACCGTCACCAAGGATATGGTCCGTCCCATGTCTCTGGGTGCCCCCCAGCCCAGCGACGGAATACTATCGGCCGGCGACGAGTTGAGCATACTGTTCAACGAGGATATCCAGACAGGCAGGGTAAAAAACGGCAACTTCCTGATAACAGGCATACTGAACGGTTCCAAGATTAACCATCAGACCGCTCTTGCCCTGAACAACACCGCACTGGCAGCATCGACCGATGCAGATATCAACCTCATTGACAAGGACTTTACATTCGAGTTATTCATAAGGCCCGAGGGAGCCGGTACCATACTCAGCCACGGAACCGGAACCAAGAAGATGTCAGTAGGAATCAACCAGGACAACAAACTGACTCTCACCATTGAGGGCCAGACCTACACATCAGGCAACAGCGTTACTCTGAATGATTGGGATTACATGGTCATCAGTTATGATGCCAAGGAGCATCTGTTCAACTCTCAGATGACAAACGCACAGAATGACACTATCATACTGTTCTTTAACCTTGAGGTTCCCCGTTATATGGGTAACGGTCCCTTATGCATCGGTCAGAACATGAGCGGAGCCATGCACGAGCTGTTGTTATGGGAGCAGGTCCTCAGTCTGGAAGAGACCGCAGGCCTGAGCCTGAAATCCAAGGATCCGCACTCACGCAATCTCATAGGTTACTGGAAGATGGATGAGGGTGAAGGTCGTACCATCACCGACTACTCCCGCAACCGCCATATGACTATGGAGGCCGAGACCTGGCATTTCGAGAACAAGAACAAGGCTGTCGTACTGAACGGAACACAGTACATCAATATCCCCACCAGCGACATAGGCATATCGATGGATAATGACTATGCAGTTGAGATGTGGGTAAAGGCACCCGCTCAGGCCGGTAAGGCCCAGTTGATTCAGGCCGGTAAGGTAGCTCTGTACATTGACGAGAGCGGTAAGCTCCAGATGACATCGGACGGTACCGATATTCCTGTCCAGGATGTCATGCTGGCCGATAACGCCTGGCACCACGTAGCTCTGAGCATTATCCGTAACGGCAATGCCAACATCTACGTGGACGGTATCAACAGGCTGACGGTAGGTGCCGACAAGGTTGCCTCCACATCGGGCGATAACCTGTTCATAGGCGTCCGCCGCATTCACCAGAACGTATATCCGGAGTACGTGTTTGACCGTTACCTGACCGCAACCATCGATGAGGTTCGTATATGGCGCGCCACCATGAATGCCGACCAGATCAAGCGTCAGCGTAACATGCGTCTGACCGGATCGGAGCCGGGTCTTGTTGCCTACTATCCGTTTGAGGTGAACATGCTTGACAACTTTGGCCAGCCTATCACGGTAATTGCCGATTCAGACCTCTGCAGAACAGGAAAGCCTGTCCTTATCAACAACAAGGTAATCGACGCATCCCTGTTTACCGATGAGGCCCCTGCCCTGCATGTCAAGCCCGAGATGGAGAACGTTCAGTACAGCTTCATTGCATCGGACAACAAGATCGTTATCAACATTGACGAGAAGATGGCCAAGATTGAGGGTACCACACTCAATATCACTGTTCGTGATGTAAGTGACCTGAACGGCAACCTCTCCAACTCCATCACCTGGTCGGCTTATGTTGACCTGAACCCGCTCAAGTGGGACAACCAGGAGCTTGACGTTACACAGAACGTAACCCGTCAGAGCACATTGAATGCCACTCTCATAAACAGAGGCGGTCAGCAGCAGACCTGGACTCTCTCCAACCTGCCCTCTTGGCTGGATGCCGATATCGAATACGGCGTACTCATGCCTCAGTCCGAGCAGCTCATCACCTTCACGGTAAGCCCCGCCACACCCATCGGCAAATATGAGCAGACCATATATGTACAGGGTAATGACAGTATCAACACCCCGCTTGTACTCAACGTGAACGTTATAGGTAACATCCCCGACTGGAGTGTCAACCCGTATGACTTTGAGAGCTCCATGAACGTGATAGGCGTACTTGTCAAGGACAACACCTACATGGCCGATCCTGACAATATCATGGCTGCCTTTATAGGCGATGAGTGCCGCGGAGTGGCCAAGCCCGTCTACAACGAGCGTTACGGCAACTACTTTGTAACCATGGATATCTACGGCAGCAGTGCCGATATGGGCAGGGAGGTTACCTTCCGTGCATATGACGCACTCAACGGAACCATATATCCTGAGGTTACATGGGAATCCGGATTATTCAGTTTCATTCCGCTCACCCTGGCCGGAACATACGCAGATCCCAGTATCTTCAATGTCCAGGACAAGATTGAGCAGGTAACCGAGCTCAAGGCCGGTTGGAACTGGATATCGGTCTATGTCGATGCCGACGATATGTCAGTACCTGCCATATTCAGGAACATAGCCCACAACATCGTAGCCGTAAAGAGTCAGACCGGCGGCTACAAGGTCTATGAGGACGGCATGTGGACCGGTAACCTGGGTAACCTCTCCAACAACGAGATGTATGCCGTACAGGTCAAGGCCGACTGCAAGCTCCGCGTTGTAGGTACCGTTCCCACCACTCCCGTCACCGTAAGACCCGGCTGGAACTGGATAGGCTATTACGGACGTCAGGTTGCCACTCTGGCCGATGCTCTGGCATCGATGGACAAGATCAACGGTGATATGGTCAAGGCTCAGCAGGGCATCGCCTACTGGGACAACAACGAGTGGTCCGGTTCACTCATCATGATGCAGCCCGGCATGGGTTATCAGATCATGAGTTCTGCTCTTGTCAACAAGACATTCTCCTACCCGTCGGCCATCGTGAACGCCACCCGTATGGCTTCAACACGCGGCGTCGTCGCCAGCCCTGTATACAACGGTGTATTCGAGCCTGTCAATGTCCGCAACTATCCTGACAACGCCATCATGGCCGTCAAGATAACTGCCGGCAACCGTTCGCTTGCCAACACCCAGATAGCCGTATTCGCCGGCGACGAGTGCCGCACCGCAGCATTCACTGACAATGAAGGCGTTGCTTTGCTCACCATACCGGGCGACGATCCTTGTCTGATTACCGTCAAGGCCGATATAAACAATCAGATAGTAGAAGCACCGGTTACCCTGCTCTATCAGACCAATGCCATGTACGGCACGCCCAACCATCCTATAGTAATGGATATGGGCACCACCGGCATTGATGCGCTCAACGAGACATCGGGCATGGAATCTGTATATGACCTGGGCGGACGCAAGGCAGAGAATATGATTAACGACCGCAAGGAGATACTCATCATCAACGGTCAGAAACAGGTAGTTGAATGAAAATGACTGCCAGGTTCCACAAGCTGTTGGCACTCCTCTTATTGGGGAGTGCCAATCTGTGGGCTATCGGTAACGATCCCTTCCCTGAGGTCAATTACCACATGTATCAGGGAAGCATGATCCTTACGGCCCAGGTCGTCCTTGACGGAAACGTCGTGAACGATGCCGTCGTAGCCGTCTACTGCGGTGATGAGATCCGCGGCAAGGATTATGTAGGCAACGACTCCAATAACCCCGGTTATGTCTTCACGACCATTTGCGGAAACTATACCGGCCATGAGCAGTCACTCCATTTCATGGTCTCGACAGGCGGAAACATCTACAGTTTCTACCCCGACCCGGAGCTTCTCTACTCATTCAACGGCGTTGTAGGATCCACCTCACAACCCTACTACATCGACCTCTCACCGGTCTGTCTGGACAACTCCGATGCATCGGCCCTCATAGGTCGCAAAGGACGTAGGGTCAGCGTATCGTTCAGCCGCTCATTCACTGAGAACATAAGCAGCACAGTATGCCTGCCGTTTAGCTTAAGCAGCGATCAGGCATCGGCCTACGGTACGTTTTACAGGTTTGCCGGCGTAACACGCAACGGGGACGAATGGATTGTGACCATGACCGATGCCACCGGCGCCGACCCGCTCCAGGCAGGCACGCCCTACCTGTTCAAGCCGTCGGCCACAGGCAAGGTCACGTTTACCGGGACAGTGGAGGTTCCGGCCGATGCCACGCAGGAGAGTTTCAAGCCGCAGGATGCTGCAATGGATGAATGGTCGTTCATAGGTACCTACAACTCCAGGATATGGAGCCAGGGTGATGCCGAACTGGGGACGGTCTACGGATTCGTGGCCACCGAGTACACCGGTAGCGATTTCAGTGCGGGCACCTTTGTCAAGGCGGGTGACGGAGCGAGCATAGCCCCGTTCAGGGCCTACCTTAAGAGACAGGCCTTGGGTCGCGCTCCCGGACGCGACATGAGCGGTTCCAACGATGTGCCTTCACGCCTGATGGTCTACCTGACCGACAAGGACGGAAATCTCACCGCAGTCGGTTCACTGGACAGTGAGAGCGGCAGCGTGACATTCAGCGAGAGTGCATGGTACTCACTTGACGGCACTCCTCTACCCGCCAGACCCGTGAGCCCCGGTATATATATCAGAGGTACCCGCAAAGTGATAATACGGCAGAACTATTAATTCAGTCTATGAAAAAGAATTACCTGAAACCGCTGACACAGGTTTATGACATACAATGCTCCGGGATCCTCTGCATGAGCACCGAAGAGCCGCTCTATCACGGCCCGTTCGGTCAGCTTACGGACCGTGACAAAGACCGGTTCACCGCCTGACTGACAGCTCGCTCAGCCCCTTCCCGATCAGCGGACTCCCGCCAAAGTGTCCCGCACCAACCCGCGATAGAACGTATTCTTAGCGTGGTCGGTGCGGGACACCCCTTCATTTCGGGCTAGTGTCCCACGCGAGTGCGCCCCAGAAGCGTTGTGGGGCCTCTCCGTGCGGGACACTTTGGCGAAATCGGCCCACCCTAGTATGTTTATTTTTACAACTAAAGTATAAATAATTGTCAAAATGTTTTGTGGTCTTTACAAAATGTAATTTATTTGTGTCGGAAACCTGAAACAAACCTTTGTATATGAAAAAACTGACCGATAAAGAACTGGCAATCATGAACGTGCTTTGGGACAACGGAGCTCTCTCCATGAGGGATCTCCTGACCAAGATGCCCGAGCCCCAGCCCAACTTCAACACGCTTACCACATTCGTGCGCCGTCTGGAGATAAGCGGTATGATAAAGCACCAGGAACTGGGAGCGCGTTTCTTTCTCTACGAAGCCGCAATGGACCGTGACAAATATGTCGAGATGATGAACAAGGAGAGCGTGTCACGTTTCTTTAACGGCTCATACAAGGATTTCATATCCTGCCTTGTACAGCAGCAGGAAGTCAGCATCGATGACCTGAAGGATCTTATCCGCATGGCCGAAAACGCAAAGTAATATGGGAAGTCTCGTATTATATATAATGGAATGGGCCTTTGCCCTGATAGTGCTGCTTACCATTTACAAGGCGGTATTCAGCGGGACTACATTCTACCGCTTTAACCGGTTCTACCTGCTGGGAGCCACCGTGCTCTCGGCTCTTCTCCCCCTTGTTCATATCTCAATCCCGGAAAAGACGCCCGTAGTCAGCAGCATGGCTATATCGGACACGGAGTTCGCCCAGGAGCTGTCAGGCACCTTTGTCTTGACCGATGCACCCCTGATTGAGTTCCTTGAGTCCGATGAACAACCCGTCATGGTTCAACCATCCACCGCTCCCAGCATGTGGGCAGTGATCCTTGTTTGCATGTATTCCGGCTATGTAATCATGCTTATGATAGGTTGGTCACGCAGCATTATCAGGGCAAGGCGGTTCCTGCGGGGCAAACCCCGCCGCCGGATAAGCCGCACCGTCTGGCTGGTCACGCACCATGAGGTGTTCGGCCCGTTCAGCTGGATGAACTACATCGTGATATCCGATGCCGAGAACGGATTCGCACGCCGAGCCAGCCTCAGGCACGAGTACTCACATGTTAAGCAGCTTCATTCCTTGGATCTTGTATTCCTGTTGGCCTGCACCATCGTCAACCCTGTTTGCTGGCTTGTACTGCAGGAAATCAAGGTAGTTCATGAATATGAAGCTGACCATGAGGTGATAAACCGTCATGGCATACGTAACGGGGATTATCAGAAACTATTGATAATGCGGACTGTAGGCGCAGAGGCCTATGCGCTTGCCAGTTCGTTCAACCTTAACATTAAAAAGAGAATCATTATGTTGAACAAGAACCAAACCGGGAAAAGACGCCTCATGTGGCTTCTTATCCTGATTCCCGCACTGGGAATCACTTCTGTCCTGTTTGCCCGTACAGAAAAGGCCGTAAACCTGGATGACAATTTACGTTTCACCTCGGGTAATGCAGAAATGAAATTCAGAATTCCTGAACCGGAACGTGGTCCGTTGGTAAGTATCAGGATGGTAGATGAGGATAACAATCCTATCAGCCCCACCTTTGCTACTGTAGAACGTGTTGGTGGTGATATAGTCGCTCCTGATCCTGATCCTAATCTAAAGACCGTCCCGCCTCCTCCTGCTGCCGTAACCAGAGCTGAAATGACAAATTTTGAAGGACGTATAACCGTATCTGACTGGGCTGCCGGCCAGAAGTTGAGGATATCGGCCTATGGTTATGAAACCAAGGATGTTATTGTGGATTCAAAAGAAAAGGAAACTGTTGTAGTCATGAAAAAGAGTGCCAATCCCGAAAAGGAGGAAAACGTATTCTATATCGCTCCCCGCAATCTCATGACAATTTCGGCCGGTATTGATGGCCAACTGCATGTCAAAAACGGTTTGCTGGACAGAGACGTGACCATAAGCGAACTCAAATCCCTTCTCAAGCAGTTCATACAGAACCCTGACAATGACAGCAGATTACCTTCTATCGAGGAATATGACACCGGGGTACCCGGATATGATCCTATTCTTACTACAATCAAACATGTTCTCGTTCTGCAGTATGAGCCCGAGACCCCTTCCGGCATAGTGAGCGATGTAAGATATGAGGTGCAGAAAGCATACAATGAGTTGCGTGATGACTATTGCATGAACCTGTTCGGGAATAACTATGACCAATGCTTAGATAATCAGCAGTTATTGGCACGCGCCAAATACTCAATGAAATTGTGCGATCCCGTAGCAACAAGATACAGCTACAACAATGACGGCAAGCTTGACCTGAACGGTTATATCAACGGAACCTCCGCCGTTGTCATTCCCGGACAGGAAACCGATAATATCAATAAGGATCTGCGCATCAAGGTCACGAACAATCCTCGCAGGATATACGCATCGACAGTACTCTTTGAGCAGGAAAACGGCCAGGAGCAGACTAAAAGCGAGACGACTCCGCAGGAAATCAGTCTGGATGAACTCAATGACTATATAACCCAGGCCATATCGGACGGCAGGCGAATCAGGTATACCCGATTTGTAATCCATCCCGATGCGCCCGAGAGCATACTGGCAAGCCTCAAGAGCATAGTCCGCAACCGCATGCTCCTAAGTTACATCCAGGAAAGCTACAAATAACCCCACTCCCGGATTCCGGGATTTCCGCCAAAGTGTCCCGCACCAACCCGCGATAGAACGTATTCTGAGCGTCGTATTCTGAGCGTGGTCGGTGCGGGACACACCTTCATTTCGGGCATGTGTCCCGCGCCGATATGCCCTGTGAGCGCTAGGAGGAATACCGGGACAGGCTGATTACCATTGATTCGGCAGAGTTCAATGAGCTGAAGTTGCCTTTCAGCGTGATTGAGACGCCCGGCCGGAATGGAACTGGCCACCAGTGCCGGAGCGGAACCGCGGGACAGACGCCGGTATGAGACGGCCGGGGAAAACCTGCAGAATGATGCTGTCCAGATTAGATTAGTCTTGCTTGGATTGAGGATCCTTGTTTTCTTGCCATTGGCTCTTATAGCGGCGGAAGAAGCCCAACATGACAGCACTGATGATAGTTAAGGCGCTGAAGATTTTTGCTACAATATCCGTATCTGCCATGTAGGAGTAACGTATGGCAGCTATAAAAATCACAAAAAATGCAATCATACAGAAGAAACTGATTCTGTATATTGTCTTTTTTGTTGATGGCTTCAATGAATCCAATCTGTTGCTGGGGTTGAAAACGATCATCCATATGATGCTTGCTGCAGCCATAATTCCGCATGGTACAGCGACAAGGCTTGCTCTATGTGAGGCCATGGCAACAAGGAAAATGCCGGCAGCAACAACCAGCCCGATGATGCTAATCATGTAAATGTCTCTTTTTGTATCTGATTTCATAACGGTTAGTTTGATTTATGTTTAGGACTTGTCTGAGTCATGCTTAAGCAATCTTTTCCTGAATAAGGTAAGTATAATGAGGATTATGGAGGCGACGCCATAGATTGTCCAGCATATGCTTTCTAACTTACTACTCCCGGAACCGAAAACACAGTATCCTTTTATTGCAAGACAAATCAGCATGACTGTCATTGTTATGCTTAGACAGAGTTGGTAGGTTTTGTTGTTCATAATTGTTAGAAAAGGGTTAGTATTTGCAAATTAAGGGATTATCCCTGGTGTTTGCAAGAATACCGGGAAAGATTACGCGCACCGGATGGCGGGATGCGGAGGCCGATGGTTCAGGGCTACTGGCACTCTCCTGCCCGCCCGCGATATAGGGATATCGGGTGTGAGGGCATCGGCCTCAAAAATACTTCTGGGAGGTGCGGCAACACCTTCAGGGATGAAGATTGCTTCATAAAGGAAATCTTTGAGAAGAGGTGTCTCTGTGGGTTGTATTGGTCTGATATAGTAATTCATCTGCTATTTGATAATTGTGATGCAAAAGTAATGATTATATCAATGACAGTTAGTATCCTTGCTACTGCAAACAAGGAGAGAAGGGCGCTGGTTGTGAAACCGGGCCCCTTATATTTCAATTATTGGAAAAGGACTGAGAAGGCTGGTTTAGGAACCGGCCTTTTCCCCCAACTCTTATGGTGCTGACCCCCAACTACCCGGTGCGGGACACTTTCATTAATCAATGTTATGTTTGGGCCTGATTTTGACAACATTGTATAAATGTGGCACTTTTTAATATGATTGATTTGGACGCGCTGTTGGTACGTCCATATTTTTGTGATGCTCAGCTGAATGAGAGCGCCAATAATTGAGAGAGCTACCTAATTGTTTAACAATAGTTTATATGAAAAAATCAATTCTTTTTGCCGCCTTTATGATGGCGTGCTCCCTTGTTGCAGCCCAGACATCGGGCAACATTTCTCTTGAGAATCCGGAGTTCAAGTACAAGCCGTACAAACCTGTGGAGTTCTCCGTAAATGCAGGTTACAACCTGACAAGCATGATTTATCCGGACCTTCATCTTACATCGGCCAGCCAACCCGGATTGACATTCGGATTCACCGCCCAGAAAAATTTCGAATCAATAGGATTAAGATTAGGTGCATCTTATGAACAGAACAGGAGCTACTTTATTGATGAGAATGACCCGATGCACTCGTCGCTCAGTTTCAAGCAGTCATCCATAAATATTCCTGTAACCCTATTGTACAACACCCCTTCAAGGAACGGCTCCTGCCTGTACGTTGGTGCAGGTTTCAATATGCGCTACTCTCTGGGGGCATCGATGGAGAAACTCAACTACAACACCAACCAACTGCAATGGAACACACATATAGTAATCGGTCTCAAGTTCAAGCATCTGTATATTGAGGAGGAGTTTGGCTCCCAGCTCAACGACCTGATAAACAGCTCGCTCAAATCCAAGATGGGTACGGCTATGCTCAAGATCGGTTTCAGGTTCTGAGCCACTGATTTTATTGAAAAGATTTGGTACTTTTGACAATCAATAGTTAGAACAGATTGAAAATGAAGTCAAAGGTCAAGACTGTATTACTCTCTTTGTTGCTTTTTGTTTCCTGCACGGAATCGTACCAGAATCAGTTCAAGAAAGGTTTGGATTCAATCGATAAGGTCGATGCCCATTTTATCTCCGCTTATTCTGACTCTGTCGATGTCGTAATCCTGGATAGTGATACTGTCAATGCCCTTCTGGGGAATGTCACCAAAGTCTTATATGACGATGGGCATTACTTCATATCTCATGACACTCAGGCCAATATCAATGATACAAAGCAGCTGATTGTGGTCTTTGACGAGAACGGCAAGTTTGAGTGCCAGATAGGTCGTTTTGGCCGAGCCAGGAATGAGTTCAACGGATTTAGGGGATGGGCTCTTGATCCTGCGAACAAGGAGGTATTGATCAGTGATATATATCGTTCAAGAATTATCCGATACAAATACGACGGCTCATTCGCGGGTGAGCTGGAATATTCGGAATTGTTGAATGCGAACCAATTGTTCTATGCCGGAGGTGATTTGTATCTGCAGGTCTTGATACCTAATGACAAAGGTTTGGATGACATCGCCGTTTTGAACGATGAAGGAAAATTCAGGAACGTCATTAAAGACCGGAAAATACAGACGGAGATTTTCATGATGCCGGGCATAAGAGAACTGTCGAACCCCTCAAACGATACCCTGTATCATCTCAGGTCTTTTGACAACTATCTGTATGCGCTGCACGATGGCGCTGTCGCAAGAAAGATTCCTATTCCATTCATGCCGTCTTTATCGGCCGAAGATTCAGAAAGGATAAACATGGACAGCAAAATCATGGAATACATACCTTCATACGGGATAGACACAAAGGATTACTATTTCCTCTCATTATCAGGAGAGAATTACCGCATGTTTGTATATGAAAAGAGGAACAAGAAGTGGATAGCGTATACGAACAGCACATCAAATCTGGACTTCATCCCGCCCTTTAAGTTTGTTGGCAGTGCCGATAAAAACGTAATCATCGGGGTTATGAATGCTCCTACGGCCAACAGCTGGTTGGAGAGCAATGCCAATTTCACTCCTGCAGACAGAGCCAAGCTCAAAGCGATCGGAGGCAGCGAAAACGCCTCACTGCTGATTTATCATCTGAAATAAAAACGGACACTCTCGGTTTTTTGCCAAAGTGTTCGAATCCCGACGGAAGCACTGAAACGAAAATGCCCGAAATCCGAGGATTCCGGGCATTTTTGGCTTTGTGATTCCGTTGGGATTCGAACCCAAGACCCACAGCTTAGAAGGCTGTTGCTCTATCCAGCTGAGCTACGGAACCGAACCTGGAGCCAGACGAACAAAGTCGTTCATTTTTTACGTTAATTCAAAGCAATCAAGCGAGCATGCTCGCTTTGTCGTGGCGTGGTGAGGTCAACGAAGTTAACCACCCATTTTGCGGCTGCAAATTTAGCAAATCTCCAACAAAAAACGCCACCCAACCCAAGAAAAATAAAAACCATATTCCACATAGTAAAAAAAATACCCCGAATCTTGCACTATCCGAGCAATAGCTTTACTTTTGTTAAAACTAATCTAACAACTAATTATGGAACAAAATTACAATCAGGAAGAGAAGTCTCAGACATCATCAAGCTTTGTCCTTCCCCCTCACAACAACCTTATGATCTGGTCAGTGTTGATCACCTTGTTTTGCTGCCTCGTAGGAGGTATTGTCGCCATCGTCTACTCTGCGAACTCCAACAGTGCATACCGTAACGCTTTGATATCGACAGACCCGGCACTCAAGCAGTCTCTCTACAACGAATCAGAGGCCGAGAACAAGAAGGCCAAGACATGGATATTCGTAAGTATCGGTGTTGCTTTGGTCGGCTGGATCGTTTATGCAATATTCTTTGCTACCGTCGGTATGGCAGCATTCTCACAATTCATGTAATTACTGAAACGATTATATGAACAGAAAAAGGGCGACAGTAACAGCAATTGTTATAGTCGCCCTTATTCTTATTGTCATTTACGGACTTCTGGATCCTGCCTCGACAAGGTTTCCACGGTGTCCGTTCTTTCAACTCACGGGATTCAAATGTCCCGGTTGCGGCTCACAGCGGGCCATACATCAGCTGCTTCATCTTAATATAGCCCAGGCGTTCCGATACAATGCCTGTCTGGTGCTGTTCCTGCCGGTACTCATATTTCTTATCCTTGCCGACAGGCTTAAAGTCCGATACCCCCGTCTGTACGCGGCCAGCTACAACCCCGCCTTCTCGTGGAGTCTGTTTGCCGTGCTGATGATCTGGTTTATTATCAGGAATATTTTTGGCTGGTAACCCTTTCCGTAAGCAACAGGACCGGAAGCGGCAGCCAATAGATCACGAATTCCACATACTTCATGGACTCCTGTGTAAGTCCAAGCATATGATCGATATTTGTGTATTCCAATGTCTGTATGAGCTGTGCGGCCACCAGCATGGTCACCAGGAAATGGGCGAACTGGGGCAGTATGGTGCAGAACGCATCGGCACAGTCATAAGCGGTACGGAAGGTCTCGGTGGAGAGTCCGTACACAAGCGACGGCAGGCAGACGGCCAGCATGGCAAGGAACATGAATCCGTCATAGAGGGGACTGCCCTTGAGCGTGCCGGTGATGCCCAGAAGCAGATGGCTTCCGGCATTGACACCAAGGATTATCAGGCTCAGATAGACCAGCAGCACCACCGCGCTTATATAGAAGGCGGTTGTCTCCTTGGGTGAGAGGTTGCGGATTCTGGAGAGAGCCCTGAAAAGGCCGCTTCCCCTACCCGCGCCGATGGCCATGAAGAGCATCAGGGCGTTACCTACGGGTGCATCGCCCAGACATGACGAGGCGGAGCGTACAGCCCACCGTATGCCCGACACGCCCAGCACGCTGCGAAGCGCCGGGCCGCCGTTGCCACTTGCCTGGCTCACCTCCATGATGCTTCCTATCCATGAGATGAGTATCACCGCCAAAAGCAGCAGCAGGTAGACAATGGCCGGATGCCACCACCATTTCTTATTCATCGGCCTCAAGATTGGAGGGGTCTATTATGTGGAGTTCGATGGCACGAACCACCAGACGGGTCACGTTCACGCCACGCTGCTCACCCTCGGGGAAGAGCCTGGAGACCAGGTCTGCCTGACGTTTCTCTAGCGACTTGCTGCTGAACGGCATGGTACGGAGCTCGCTTATCATATCCTTGGTATAGCCAAGGGCCAGATGGCGCAGGAACCGCTCGTCATACTCGTCAATCTCATATTCTATGCTGGCGCTGCGCTGGAGTCCCTCATCGGTCACCACCTTGCGGAACCGCTCCACCAGTTTCTCCAGCACGGGCTGGTTGAACACGTAGCGTTTGCCGCTCATCACGTCCATGACCTCATTGCGGGTGAGCAGTTCACCGGTCTTGAGCACTATTCCGTGCGCACCGGCATCGAGCACATCGGCCCAGAGTTTCTCATTCAGGAGCTCGCCGGTGAATACCAGGACCTTGACACCGCCCTTCTGCGTGAGCTTGCGGCATATATCCACGCCAACGGTGGTGGAGCCGCCCAGGCCCAGGTCAAGCAGCACCAGGTCAGGCTGTGCGCCGCCGTCTATGAGAGCCCAGAACTCGCGCTCGGTCTGCGCGGTACCTATGACCTCTATCTCCGGGATGTCATTACGGATTATGGAGAGTGTACCCTTCATCTCGAGTGACACGTCCTCAACTACGATTGTCTTGATCTTGTCCATATTCTCAATATCTTATTTCTGTCTTGCGGCAGGCAGGGTGAACCATATAAGCACACCGTCCTGCTCCTTCTCGGCATTGATGCGGCATCCGGGATGTCCGAATGACTCGTCATGCTCGCGTATTATCTGACGGCACAGCACATATGCCATGTTATCCTTGTTCATGAGGGGCGTAAAGAGGAGGTCGAGCAGCTGGGGCTCCGGCGACTCACACTTGCGGTGCAGCTCAAAACGTACGAACTCACCCTCCTCCACGGCACGGAGAGTCATGTCACCACCCTCCGCCAAGCCTCTCTCTATGAGGTTCTCCAGCAGGTAACGCACCATGACGCTATCGGCCGTAACCATAAGGTCCGATGCCTCCACGCTGACCTTATACCTGACCTCGGCACGTGACTGCAGCTTGGCGGCGAACGGCACGACCTGCTCCAGGACGGTGCCCGCGGCAAACTGCTCACGGTGTATGATACGGCCCGATGTCTGCGAGAGTGCATACTGGCTCAGGATGCCGAACATCTCCCTGTAGTAGTCTACCAGTTCCTGCATGTCCTGGACCTGTGACGCGGTACGCTCTGCTGGTGCCGTACGGCTGGCCTCCTCGACCATCTGGACTATCCTGTTGGGATACCACACGGTCTCATGCTTGAGGGTGCTCAGGCAGTTGTCAAGTATGAGGTTGCTCACATGGAGGCGGTTCTCCTCATATCTTATGCGGTCTGACTCCTCCTCAATCTGTTCTATGTCACGGAATCCTGACTCAAAACGTATCACGCAGCTGTAGAGGGCAGTAGCCAGGTATTTGGCCACCATGCCGCGTATGATCTGCCAGGTGGCATCGGGCTCATGTTCCAGACGGAATCCCACGGCACCTATCATACGCTCCTCTTCATCGAGAGTGAGCACGAGCGGCAGCGCACGGCACAGTCCGTCGGCCGAGCTCTGCTCCCTGCCCTGGGCCATGCAGGCGTTCACACGGTCCTGCAAGCGTTCATCGGGCAGTCCTTCATGGTGGACAGCACTTATGATACGGCCCTCGTCATTGAGTGTTATCATGAGCGAGCGCAAATCAGTAAGGTGATCCATCTCTATGAATATGCCGTCGGCAAGACGGGCCACCACCTCATCGGCATTGAACTGATCCAGGTCCTTGACTGCCGTGATGTCCTGTATGCGGTCAACCACGCGGAGCGCCTGCTGCAAGTCGCTGCGGAACCGCATCCAGTGGCGCGAGTGCATGACGTATCGGGCCAGCAGCACCATGAGGAATATGAGCACGAATATGATCACGGCAATCGACAGGTTGCTGTTGGTTCGCTGCAATTCACGGTAGTCCTCCTCAATCTTCCACTCTCCGTAATAGAGCTTGAACAGCTTGAGGTAGGCGTCGTCATTATATCGGTAGACGCTCCAGTCACGCATTGCCAGGGCCGATACCGCTATCTCGTTGCGCAGCCAGAGTATGGTCTCGTAATCGGTCGCAAACCCGTCATCGAGCCAGTAGGTTTCGGCCGGCACCAGGTTCTCGTAGACGGAGAGCAGCATGTGCTCCGAGCCTCCGTGCTGCAGATAGTCGCGGTTGAGCATGCTGAACGCCGAGTCGGCATACAGCAGAGCGTCCTCAAAGCGTCCCTGGGTATTGCAGATATAGGTCTGGTTGGCGTAGTTGAAGGCTGCCACCAGCAGGCTGTCGGGAGCCACGATGGAATCCTGCGCATGGATGGTAAGGCTTGAACAGAGCAGTACGAGCAGCATGAGGGCTCTCCTTATACCCTTGGGCAGACGGAATGAGAACCGGCTGCCCTTGCCCGGAGTGCTCTCCACGCCGAACCGGCATACGCTGAACAGGTCATCGGACTTACGGTATTTCTCGATTATGCCCTTGCAGTTCATCAGGCCGAATCCGCTGCCCTTACCCTGGCTCTGACCCTGTCCTATCTGCTCGGGGTCATAGACTTTCTGGTTGAGTATGCTGTTCACGTCATCGGCACTCAGGCCCACTCCCGTATCTGAGACCGATATCTCCACGTAGTCACTGCCCTGCTCCGCCTCTATGGTGATGCGGCCGCCCTGCGGAGTGAACTTGCGGGCGTTGTCGGCCAGCGTGTTGATCATGAAGAGGGTGAGCACACGGTCTGCGCGTACCACGGCATCGGTTGGCCTGACATCCAGTTCCAGACCTTTCTGGCTGAAACTGCGGTTGCCGTGCCTTACTATATCGAACAGGTTCTGCAGAGCGAAACTCTCCACGTTGAGCACCACCACGCCCTGACGTATGCGGATCCACTGTGAGAGCAGGTCGTTATACTGGTTTATACGCTCGGCCAGCTCACGTACGTAAAGCAGGCTCTGCTCATACCGGGGGCTGTCGGCCGGCATCTCCGAGAGATGTTTTATCTCCTGACGCATACGGTCTATATAGGGCAGGCACTCGGCTACCACCTGGCAGCAGGTCTTGCGGGCCAGGTTCTCGCGTTTGTTGTTATCGGCATGCAGACGGTAGAGGTAGTGCTGTTTCTCGGCCTGTTTGAGACGGTCGGCCTGGCCCACCAGCTCATCGGCATTAAGCATGGCGGCCTTGATGTAGGGAGCCACTGTATTGAGCACGGCGCGGTTGTCACGGCTCACACGGCGTCCGCCCCAGTCCGACTGTATGGTGCCGTCGGCGGCGATAGTTATGTTATCGGCCCCCGTGATCTCCTGCAGCACAGGTGAGGCTATGCGGTTGAGCCACTCTATCAGGTCCGTCCCGGCGGGTACGGGTCTGAGGATGCTCTCGCACAGGCCTACCGTCTTCTGCATCATATCCACATACTTACTGTTGGCGGCGTTGATACGCTTGTGGAACAGCAGGAAGAACAGTATGAGCAGCACCATGGCGGCCGCCACGGCATAGAGCATCATGACCAGACGGCGGTGCGAGCGCTCCAGGAATATGGTGCGGGCCTCATAACGGCGGTCCAGACGTATGTTTTTCTGAAGTTCCAGATAGACGTTACGGTTATAGTCCGATGCCACCTTGTTGTCCAGTCCCGAATAGGCCAGGCTGACCTGCTCGCGGAGTGACGCCAGACACTCGGGAACCACGCCGTGCGGAAGTGACTCCATCCACCTCTCCTCCACGATGACTCCATCGGCCCTGTAGAACTCCAGCGGCTCGAACTCCACCTGTCCGGCGTTGTTCAGGCGGAAACTGTCATTGAGCATATCCAAAGCGGTGCCGAGGATACCCAGGGCCTCCTCGTAGAGTCCGCGTTCTATGTAACATGAGGCAAGCAGCCTCTCATTCTCTATAATCTCATACTGCGCTCCCAGCGAAGCCGACAGCTGCAATGCCTTGAGTGCCAGCTGGGTAGGCAGCAGGTCGGGCTGTACGTCCGATGCGTTCAACCTGGAGAGCATATCGTCACTCACGCCGGTGAGCACGTTCTCCACTCCGTACTCCAGCAGTAGCGAGCAGATGGCGTTGATGCTCAGGGCCTGCATCATGACGTTGTCATACCTCACGGCGTTACGCAGGCAGTTGTCCAGGCTGCGCAGGCGCTCCACGGCCAGGTCCTCCTGACGGTAGGTCTCCAGCCCCACTCCCAGTCCGTGCATATAGGTGTACATGAGATAGGAGTCGTGGTCCTCACGCAGGTGGTTGTCAGGTATCACGTATGACATCTCTCCGCCGGCCTGTCCCAACTGCTCCAGCTCGAACCAGTATCGGGCCGACTCCAGACGGAACGAACGCTCCAGTGATGCCAGCTGCTGCCTGTCACGGTCGCTGAGCACCTCACTCTCCTCATTGAGCGAGCGCAGGTTCTGAAGGATGTCGTTACGGTATGCGTAGAATGATACGTTGTCCGATGTACGCTGGCAGATACGCATAAGGCCTATCTCTGACTCCACCACATCGATAAGGTTCTTGGTGATGCCGGTCACGGAGCTGTAGAGCTTCCAGGCCTCGGTGTAGTCCATACGGAGGAATGCCAGACGCGCCAGGGTGTTGACGGCGCGTGCATGCTCATCGGAATGACGCGGGGATATATCGAGAGCGAATCGGGCGTAACGCTCGGCCGAGTCCATGTCATTCCACATGCATGAACGGGCCGCCTCGTTCAGTTCAAACGCGGTCTGTCCTGAACTTCGGGCCATGAGCTGAGCCTGCGTGAGCAGCAGCACAGCCATGATCGTGAGCATATGTCCTATCCTTCTCATCTCTTTCTCAAGTGGAACAACCTCCAGAGCCATCCGTGGCGCTTAACCTTGGCGGCACTTTTGAGCGGTTGCACCTGTATGACCTCGGCAGCCTCCAGTCCGTACTCTGTATGGGCCGATACAACCACGCTGCACGGTTCCCGGGTATCGGCCGGCATGGTCACGCTGCAACTGAATCCATCGGCATTGACCTTGATCACCGCCTCCGGGTCCGATGCAGACCATCCCAGGAACATACCCTCATCAAGTCCACGAACCCTCAGGGTCGCCGTCTCGCCGGCTTTGAGGTCGGTCTTATCGGCTTGTATGGAGAGTACCATAGGCCCCTCCCTCAGGCCGTTCACTATATCGTCCAGGGCAAGGCCCTCAATGTCCGTTACGGTCTCATCGTCATCGGGCGACTCATACTCACGGCCGTCTATCGTCACGCCGCTCACATAGTTGCGGTCCCGGGCCGACGGAGAGGGGGTGAACCGGAGTTCGCTGCATCCTGTCAGCTCACAGCCGGAGAGTATGATGCCGTCACCCTCAAGGGCCATGTAAAGCACTCCGCTGGTGCTCTCTATCCTGCAGTTGTGCAGTATGGCGCCGTAGGAGCGGCTCAGCACTATGCTGTCGGTACGGAAGGTGCAGCCTTCAAAAAGCACGGGCCATGACACCTGCACCGTGCCGTCAAAGCTACGGTTGCTGAAACGGTTTAGTACGGGCAGCGTCCGGGCACTCATGCCGACACCCGCAGACAGACACATAAAGAGTGTCAGCAGCCAAACCTTATATCTTCTCTTTGTCATGACCACAACTCACAAAACTAATCCTTTTTTTCCGTACCTTCGCCTTATCTAATTGAGAAATGAAGAGGATTGGTACTATAAAGACGGGATTTGCGAGCAAGTTCGGGGTTCCGAGACAGAGCGGGCTGGTGCCTGAGCTCAAGGGGACCGTGGTGTTTGATCCGGAATACCGCAATGCCGATGCCCTTCGCGGACTTGAGGGATTCTCGCACATATGGCTCATATGGGAGTTCTCGGAGGCGGTCCGTGACAGCTGGTCACCCACCGTCAGACCGCCCAGGCTGGGCGGCAACACACGTCTGGGCGTATTCGCCACACGCTCCCCTTTCCGCCCTAACCCCATCGGACTCTCATGCGTCAGGCTGGAGTCGATCGAGCTCAACACCACTGAGGGTCCTGTGCTCCATGTGAGCGGCGCCGACCTCATGGACGGCACTCCCATCTATGACATCAAGCCCTACATACCCTATACGGACTGTGTGACCGATGCCACATCGGGCTTTACAGGTTCCGTATCCATGCATAAGCTCAACGTCATCATACCCGCTCAGTTTGAGGCAAAAACAAAACCCCAGACGCTCCAGGCGCTCCGGGGTATTCTTGCGGAAGATCCGCGTCCACGCTATCAGGATGATCCCGAGCGTGAGTATGGGTTTGATTATGACGGCTACGCTGTCAAGTTCAAGGTACCGGATACCGATACACTCACCGTCACCGATATCAGGCGCTTGAAATAGAGTCGCTTACTCCTCCTGAGGCTTGACCCTGTCGGCCACAAGCTCCTCAACCATCTCTCCCATGATATAGAGATATGCCGAGTTCTTCTTGCAGTTGGTTGTGAGGGCGATTGTCTTTTTCATCTTGCCCACCCTCTGAGTGGAACCTTTATAGGTAACCCTGATGGAATCCTTCATTCCGGGCAGTATCGGTCCCTCGGGCGCAAAGGCCTTGGTGCAGCCGCATGTGGCGGTCGCCGTGAGTATGAGCAGTTCCTTATCGCCTGTATTGGTGAATACGAAATAGCACTCCTTGTCACCGTTGGCACGGTCAAACAGACCAAAGTCCTTTGTGCTTCTCTCAAAGGTGATTTCAGGGTATCTCTCATCGGCCTGTTTTTCATCCTGCCCCCAAGCCGGCAGTACGGCTGTCATTGACAGTACGAGGGCAAACAGTTTAAATTTTCTCATAATGTTGGTCTTTAAACAACCGCTAAGTTACTAATAAAAAATCATTAGTCAATATCAGTCCCAAATCTTTGCCCAATCCAAAAATGAAAGTTAATTTTGATTCCGCAAAATAAAGGACTCTTATGTTTGACGCTAAAGATCTTGAACAGTTTAAAAAGAAAGGAACAGACGCCGGTAAGGTTCAGGCGCAGTTGGATTTGATTAAGAAAGGATTTCCCTACCTGGAACTGGAATCGGCCGCATCGGTCGGAAACGGCATAATGGCTATCGATGAAAGCCTCTGCAGCAGTTACATAAAGAACTGGGACAACTACCTTGCCAGTGGCCATAAGGTCACCAAGTTCGTGCCTGCATCGGGTGCGGCAAGCCGTATGTTCAAGGATCTGTTCGGTTTTCTTGATGCCGCGTATGACCTGCCCACATCGGGTTTTGAGAAGACCTTCTTCAACGATATCAGCAAATTCGCATTCTATAATGAGCTCAATGAGGCCTGCCGCCGCAATGAGGGCAAGACTATAGCTGAGCTTATTGCTGACGGTCAGTACAAGAGCGTGGTAAGTAACCTGCTCGAGCCCAAGGGACTGGATTACGGATCACTGCCCAAGGGACTGCTCAAGTTCCACAACTACAGTGCCGCCCCGCGCACTCCGCTTGAGGAGCATATGGTCGAGGGAGCCCTGTATGCATCGGGCGTGGACGGTAAGGTGCACCTGCATTTCACCGTATCGGCCCAGCACCGCGACCTGTTCCGGGAACTGGCTGAGGCCAGCGCCAAGGCCATATCCAAACGCTACAGCACCACATATGACATCACGTTCTCGGAGCAGAAGCCCAGCACCGACACCGTTGCCGCAGCTCAGGACGGAGGTCCTTTCCGTAACGATGACGGCTCCATCCTGTTCCGTCCGGGCGGACACGGCGCGCTCATTGAGAACCTCAATGACCTGGATGCTGATGTGGTATTCATCAAGAATATTGACAATGTGGTCCCCGACCATCTCAAGACCGATACAGTAACTTACAAGAAACTCCTGGCTGGTGTTCTGGTAAGCACACAGAGCAAGATATTCGACTACCTGCGCCTGCTGGAGAGCGGCAAGCAGACCGATGCGCAGCTTAAAAACATTACACGTTTTGTGACTGAAACGCTCTGCTGCCGCAAGAAGGACCTGGCATCGCTCAGCGAGAGCGAACTCTCGGCATGGCTGTTTGCCAAGCTCAACCGTCCTTTGCGCGTGTGCGGTATGGTCAAGAATGTGGGTGAGCCCGGCGGCGGACCGTTCCTGGCTTATAACGCCGACGGCACAGTATCACCCCAGATCCTGGAGAGTTCACAGATCAACCTGGACGATCCTGTCAAGAAGGAGATGTTCACCAAGGGCACTCACTTCAATCCGGTAGACCTGGTATGTGCGCTGCGCGGTTACAAGGGCGCAAAGTTCAACCTGCCCGACTACGTGGACAAGGCTACGGGCTTCATCTCCTCCAAGTCCAAGAACGGCCGTGAGCTCAAGGCTCTGGAACTGCCCGGTCTCTGGAACGGCGCCATGAGTGACTGGAACACCATATTCGTGGAGGTTCCCCTCACCACCTTCAACCCCGTCAAGACCGTCAACGACCTCCTCCGCCCCCAGCATCAGCCCGCAAAACTGTAACATCGGGGACGGTTCCTAATGTGTTAGTTTTTACACAACTGTCATAAAATAAGGCCCATACGCTGGGCCTTATTTTGTTATACGATTCAAAAACTAACACATTAGGAACCGTCCCCGATGTTACAGTTTTGGAGTAACTGCAGCGAGCCAGGCGTCAATACGCGAGTCTGTCAGGCTCTCCTCATTGATTTCATCAAGCGGAAGTCCTATGAACTTACCGTCTATTACAGCATCGGAGGCATCGAAAGAGTATCCATCGGTATCGACAGAACCTATGAAATTGGCGCCGCTGTCCTTGATATTGTTGTAGAGTTCACCTATTCCGCCTACAAACGTGTCACTGTATGAAGAGCAGTCACCGCAGCCGAACAAGGCAATCGTCTTACCGCTCAAGTCCGCGTTACGAAGTATCTTGAGACCGTCGTACCAGTCATCCTGAATCTCACCGGCTCCCCATGTGGAGGTTCCGAGTATGAGGTTCTGGTTATCGGCAATTATACTGGCGGTAAGATCCTGTACGTTCAGGGCCTGGCATCCCAGTCTGGAGGCTATCTTCTCGGCGATAGACTCGCAGGTTCCCGTTGAGGAACCGTAAATCACAATGGTTTTATTCATCGTTTCAGAATGTCGTTAAGTAGTTAATAATTAAATAAGTATCATGAATATCCCGATTAGGGAATCACTTCCGATAAGATAAATGCAGACAAACTTCACAGCCTATCTGCATCCTGATGTTTTATAAATGTTTACTCAAAAGAAAAGTTATCTATGCATTATTTCAGTCTCTTGTATCCATATACCGATGTGCATCCAAGTTCCTCTTCTATGCGTATGAGCTGATTGTACTTGGCCATACGGTCAGTGCGCGAGAGTGATCCGGTCTTGATCTGTCCGGAATTGGTGGCCACTGCGATATCGGCTATGGTAGTGTCCTCTGTCTCACCCGAACGGTGTGAAGTTACGGTGGTATAGCCGTGGCGGTGAGCCATCTCTATAGCCTCCAGAGTCTCTGTGAGAGAGCCTATCTGGTTGACCTTGATAAGGATGGAGTTTGCAGCTCCCATCTTAATACCCTTCTCAAGGAACTTGGTATTGGTAACGAACAGGTCATCACCGACGAGTTGGCATCTGTCGCCGATCTTATCGGTCAGTTTTACCCAGTTCTCCCAGTCGTTCTCATCAAGTCCGTCCTCGATGGAATCGATAGGATACTTGGAGATAAGCTGCTCGAGATATGCGATCTGTTCATCGGCAGAGAGTTTCTTGCCATTGGGATCCTTCTTGGCGCCGTTCTTAAGCTGACGGTAGTCATAGAACCACTGGCCGTTCTCACATACGGCGAATTCCGATGCAGCACAGTCCATGGCAATCTTCACGTCCTTGCCCGGCTCGTATCCGGCTTTTCTGATGGCCTCTACTATGGTATCGAGAGCATCCTCGATGCCGTTGAAATCGGGAGCATAACCACCCTCGTCACCCACTGCTGTAGAAAGTCCGCGGGCCTTGAGCAACTTAGCCAGGTTATGGAACACCTCGGCACCCATGCGGATAGCTTCACGCTCGCTTTCAGCACCGACAGGACGTATCATAAACTCCTGGAATGCTATGGGAGCGGCAGAATGAGCACCGCCATTCACGATATTCATCATGGGAACAGGCAGTGTGTAGGCGTTGCATCCGCCTATATATCGGTACAGAGGTATATTCAGGGCCTTGGCTGCAGCCTGCGCGCAAGCCAGCGACACGCCAAGAATGGCATTGGCACCAAGCTTGGATTTGGTAGCGGTGCCGTCCAGGGCCAACATCTTATAGTCAATAGCACGCTGCTCAAAAACGCAGTCGCCCTTAAGCGCAGGTGCAATTACCTTATTCACATTCTCAACGGCTTTAAGTACGCCCTTGCCGAGATATCGGCCTTTATCGCCGTCACGAAGCTCCAAGGCCTCGTTCTCTCCTGTCGATGCGCCCGACGGCACAGCGGCACGTCCCATAACGCCGTTCTCCAGCGTTACTTCAACCTCTACTGTGGGATTACCTCTTGAATCGAGGATCTCTCTTGCATGAATCTTTTCTATTTTCATTATCCTCAAAGATTAATTTGATGCAAAAGTATCCCACCCGCGCCCCGCCCACAATACCTAAAAAATGGTGTTTTAAAAAAACTGCAACATCGGGGACGGTTCCTAATGTTGCAGTTTTGAGCGATAGACGGGGCACGATCCCGCGACCTTCGGCTCAGGCGAGCGAGCAGCGAGCCATCGGACAAGCCTTTGGCTTCCCAAGCCGATAAAAGAGGAAAGATTTCCAAAACCGGAAATCTTTCCATGAGCGATAGACGAGTCTCGAACTCGCGACCTTCGGCTTGGGAAGCCAACGCTCTACCAACTGAGCTACTATCGCAATTGCAGACGCGAAGTTAATGAAAAACAAAAAAGGCCCCATCATTCAGGGGCCTTTTCTTGAAAATTATGTAACTACTAATCTAAGCTGCAGACCTTACCCATAAACAGGAATGCGCCCGATACATTATCCCTGATGGCATAAATGAAAGGAGGCTCAACCAAAGCCGTGGGCCAAATATCTATAATGACGTAACCCGGAGTCTGTTCAGGAAATTCCCTGGGATCAGCTTCCGCGTCAATTCCGCCCTCAACGACATCGAACCTGATACTCTGATTCAAGTATCGGTTAGAATACATATGGTTTCCGATATTGGGCAAAGCCCAGGTCTTGAACAGTTCTGACACGCCGAGATTCTCCAGTATGGAACCGAGTTTGATGTCATTGTCTACACTGAACTTGGGCAGGTTGGTGTGAAGTATTTTGGAATAGACCAAATCATTCGTATCATAACAACTCAAGTTCGATATGATTTCATCAATGGGAGTGTTATTCGAAGAGAATACAAAATCCATCCTGAATGATAAGTTCCGGAAAGGCAATGACAAGAGTTCGTAATACCCATTATAAACATAATAAGCCAGAGACGTTGACCCCATCCTGTTATCCTCCCTTGTTTTGAAAGGATAATCCCAAATCGATGAGAACCAGGCCGAATTTGCCAGGACCATCGCGGTTTCAGGACCGTAATAATCAATAACCTGCTTATTGAGCTTACCACAGGTGTTGTCATAAGCCCACTGGCAGATAGAGTCATAGGCCGATTGTGTATGTGACTTGAAATCCAGATATCCGGTTGCGGCGCCATATTTCTGCTGAGCCACATCAAGATAGCCGGACTTGAACTCAGAGTCTTCGGACAGCCAGATACCGTTTGATATCTTTACGCAGTTGGTCTGCTCAAGGGCATTCTTGAGTTTAGAAAGGCTGTTGTTAAGGAAAGCCTTGTCAACCACCTCCCCGTACAGAGCCTCAGAGAGCTCCGCATAACCGGCATCATCCATACCGTTGGCCAGCAGGCCCAATGTAACCTGAAGGCTCAAAGGCGATATGCAGAAGTTCTGATCGCCCATACTTTCATTAACTGCCATGAACAGCTTGATGGCAAATGAATCCGACTGATGGAACAGTCTGCTTTCATCGGTCGAAAGCTCCAGACTGAGCGGTGACGGTTCTCCGCGGGAGAAAGAGTGCTCCCTGACCGTTCCCTCCTTTAATTCAAACGGCTGCTCCTCCTGACCTTCTATCTTGTCCTGAGGATCACAACCCGCAAACAAAGAGGCTGCAGCTATCGCCACACCTGCAAAAAGGAATAATCTCTTGATTCTCATATTATTGAATAAAAACTGCAACATTAAGAACCGTCCCCAATGTGTTAGTTTTGCCGGAAAACTGCAACATTAGGAACCGTCCCTAATGTGTTAGTTTTGGTTGATGCTGTTGACACGGCCCATGAACATGAATGAGCCCGATACATTATCCCTGATGGCAAAGATGAAAGGACGGTCAATCGTAACGTTGATAGGCATACTTAGAGACCAAGTACCTACAGCCGAAGTAGCAACTGCGGCCTCAACGCCTTTCTCCATGACATCAATCTTAAGATCCTGATTTACGTATGCAAGCTGGAACGCATTAGTATTTGTAATATTTGCCATATCCAAAGTCCTTGCAAAAACACCAGTCATACCTAATTTCCCCAAAACAGAACGTAACCGGATGTCAGTGTTAATACTGAACCTCGGCATACTGAGGTTTATTTTTCTTGTACTGGCATAAGGAACGGACCAATCAATATCCCCGATGATAGAGTCTATTGTCTGATCTCCCTTAGGAACGAACATATCCATCCTGAACGAATCTTTATTGAGAAGAAGAGATACTACCATATATTTGTCCAGACTGGTATTACAGTACGCATAAATATCATTTCCTGATTTGGCTTTCATCATCTTTACGGTCTGAGTCCGGCCATCCGCCAGTTTAAACTCACCATCCTTGGTAGAATCCGCAAAGAAAGGATATGCCCAGGCCGATGAAAACCATGTGGCATTTGTCATAACGAACGTGGGTGCTTCATTGAGGTCTCCCAGATCCAGTTCTCTCAGCTTACCGTAGGTGTTGTCATATGCCCATTGACAGATAGAATCATAAGACGCCTGCATATCTGAACGGAAATCAAGGAAACCGGGTTCGCAGTAGTTCCTGGCACCTTCAAGGAAGTTCTCCTTATAACTAATGCCTTCCTGCATCCAGATAGCATTAGACAGTTTCATGCAATTTGTCTCTTCAAGGGCACTCTTGAGCCTACCATAGCTGCTATTGAGTAGGCTCTTATCAACGTATTCCCCGAACAAAGCCTCCGATAGTTCTGCATATGATTCTTCAACCAGTGCGTTGGCAACCATACCCAACGTAACCTGCAGACTCAGAGGTGATATGCAGAAATTCTCCTCACCCTTTGACTCACTGACCTTTTTGAACAGCTTGATTGAAAACGAATCCGACTTCTGGAACAGCTGACTTTCATCGTCTGATAGTTCCAAAAAGAGCCGCCACTGCTCTCCGCGGGAGAAAGAATGCTCCCTGATCGTCCCCTCCTTAAGTTCAATCCTGGATTCCTGGTTCTGTTCCTGCTCCTGTTCCTGCTCCTCCTGACCTTCAATCTTGTCCTGAGGATCGCAACTCGCAAACAAAGAGGCTGCAGCTATCGCCGCACCTGCAAAAAGGAAAAAATGTCTAATTCTCATATTATTGAATAGTAAAAAAGGCTATCAGGCTATCAAAAGTGCAATTATACAAAAAAAAAAATCACTCCCAACAAAAGAGTGATTTTTTTGACTGAAAGCCGATTACCGGTCACTCGACCTCGAGAGTGACGATGCTGGCAGCCGGAATCTCAAGAACCAGGTCACCTGTCTTCTTGTCTATGCGGGCTCCGCTAAAGTCAGCGAGCTTGATCTTGTCAGGGTTCTCGAATGTATTGTAGTTCGATGCCTTATCGCTGGTAAGAATCTTGCCCGATACCTTCTTGGCCTTGATGCCGTCAAGCTTCACGATCACGCTCTGGGCCTCATCGAGCTTGACATTCGACATGGAGATATGCAGTTTGCCGTCCTTCTTTGATGCAGTCGAGCTGAACAGAGGCAGAGGACGTGTGGCACCCTCCTCGGGGTTGGCGGCATAGCGCTCGTTGGGAGTGAGCTTAACCTCTACGCCCTCCAGGTCAGTGGGTATGAAAGCGGCATCCATATGAGGCTTGTACATATCGTAAACCCAGTAAGTGGGAGTAAGCACCATCTTGTCATCCTGAGTCAGGATCATGGACTGAAGCACGTTGGCAACCTGAGCTATGTTGGTCATCTGGATGCGGTCGCTGTACTTGTGGAATATATCGAGTGAGAGCGATGCAACCAGAGCGTCACGCATGGTGTTCTGCTGATAGAGCTGTGTGCCGGGCTCGGGCTCCCACCATGTACCCCACTCGTCAACGAGCAGAGGGATGTTGTGCTCGGGATCGTGCTTGCTCATGATTGCAAGGTGCTTCTGGATGACAGGCTCAATACCCAGGCACTTACCCAGACACCAGTAGAAATCCTCCTCACTGAAATCCAGAGCGGGCTTCTTGGCACCAACCCAACCTGATACGGTATAGTAATGGAGAGATACGGCGTTCATCATGGTGCCGATCTTCTTCATAAGAACGTCTGTCCAGTCAAAGTCATAATCGGTAGCACCGCTGGCAATCTTAAAGAGCTGTGTGCCGTTGTAGTCGCGGCAGTAGGTCTGATAACGACGGTATATATCGGAGTAGTACTCAGGCAGCATGTTACCGCCGCAACCCCAAGCCTCGTTACCGATACCGATATACTTTACATGCCAGGGCTCCTCACGGCCGTTCTGCTTGCGCAGCTTGGCCATAGGACCGTCGGCAGCGTTCATATACTCAATCCACTGAGCAGCCTCCTGAACAGAGCCGCTACCCACGTTGAGTGAGATATAAGGCTCGCAACCCAGGATCTCGCACAGGTTCAGGAACTCATGTGTACCAAAGCTGTTGTCCTCAACTATTCCACCCCAGTTGTTGTTAACCATTACGGGACGGTTCTCCTTGGGACCGATGCCATCCATCCAGTGGTATTCATCGGCATAGCAGCCGCCCGGCCAGCGCATTACGGGAACCTCAAGTTCCTTGAGTGCGTTCAGCACATCGTTACGGTAACCGTTGGTGTTAGGGATTGATGACTCGGGACCTACCCACAGACCTCCGTAGATACATGTTCCCAGATGCTCCGAAAACTGTCCGTAGATATTCTTGTTGATGGTTGCACCCGGCTTATCGGCGTGCACGTTAACTGTAACCTCATTTTTAGCGCTCACAGACAGAGCAGCAGTCATGGCTAGCAGGAAAAATCCTTTTCTCATATTATATATTGGTAAATTAGTTATCAGAGATGGACGGCAAAGATAATCATTTTTATCGTTACTTTTGCAAACTCACATCATGACGATGACAAAGAAGATAATCATATCAATAGCCGTAGTCCTCATACTATCAGCAGGATGCACGGCATTCTATTTCCTCAGCCTGTTCACCACTCCGGTTTCCAAGTGCCCAGACTACCGCATCTACATTACTCCCGATGCCACCCAGCAGAGCGTCCTGGATGACATCCGCCGCGCGGACCCCGAAGCCGGCACCAAAGCACTCCGGATTCTGCTCAACCGCCGCGGTTACGACAGCCGCATACGGACAGGCTGTTACACCATACATACCGATGCCACGCCCAAGCAGGTGGCCGATATGCTCTCCAGCGGCTCACAGACCCCCGTCAAGGTGACGGTCAACAGCACCCGCACGCTGGGCCAGATGATACGCTCGCTCTCCAACCAGCTCATGGCCGATTCCGCACAGATAGCAAGCCGTCTGGAGGACCCCGCTTTCCTGGACTCACTGGGTTACACCCCCGCCACGGTATTCTGCATGATCATACCCAACACCTACGAGTTCTACTGGAACACATCGGTCGATGCCCTGATAAACCGTCTGGTCAAGGAACGTGACCGGTTCTGGAACGACCAGCGCAAGTCCAAGGCCCGCGAGATAGGCCTTACCGAGCAGCAGGTGGTAACGCTGGCATCGATAGTTGAGGAGGAGACCTCCAAGTCCGATGAACTGGCTGTGGTAGCCGGTCTCTATATGAACCGTCTCAAACGCAGGATGCCACTTCAAGCCGACCCGACCGTGATATTCGCCCTGGGAGGCGAGAGGCCCAAGAGGGTCCTCAAGAAACACCTGGATGTGGATTCGCCCTACAACACATACAAATACCCGGGCCTGCCCCCCGCCCCCATCCGGTTCGTGAGCACCCGCTCCATCGATGCAGTGCTTAACTACACCCGTCACAACTACCTCTACATGTGCGCCAAGGAGGATTTCAGCGGTTATCACAACTTCACCTCATCGCTCTCACAGCATAACGCCAACGCAGCCCGGTACCAACGTGCCCTGCATAACGCCGGCATAAGATAACAAAAAGGGGCCGTGACAGATCACAGCCCCTTTTCATTTATCAAAAGTCCATTACCGGCATATCATGACCTTCTTTCCGCCTACTATGTAGAGGCCGTCGGGAAGTTCATAGATATAATCAGCTGTTACGCACGATGCAATCTTGCGGCCCAGTATGTCATATACATCGACTGTCTTGGGAGTGGTATCCACAAATACGGGATCCTGAACGTCATCATCCATGAATATCTCATCGACATCAGTCATGACGGTAACTCTGCGCTGATAGGCCTTGCGTACATCGATGTAGGCCTGATGCGGACTCAGGTCGGCAAAGAACAGAAGAGGCTTGGTGCCCTCACTGCCGTCGAGCCATGACTGGTTGTCACGCACGCCCCATACCAGGAATGTAGGAGCATTGCTGTGCTTGATCATGATGTCGGCAATGGCGGCATATTTCTCAGCCTGGATCCTGAGTTCATCCTCGGATATCTCCCTGACGCACTTCTTGTCCTGTACCTGACCGCCCGGCATATCCATCTCGGTGATGATACAGTTAAGTCCGATAGCCTTGAACTGCTTTATTGTCTCGTCAATCTGGGCGGGGTTGAGTCCGGTGACCGATGTGTGCATCTGCATACCTACACCGTCAATGGGAATTCCGGCATCCTTAAGTCTCTTGGCCAGGTTATACATGGCATGGGTCTTACCGTTCTCATAATGACCGCCACCCCAGTGACCGATGTTGTAGTCGTTGATGTAAAGCTTGGCATCGGGGTCAGCCTGATGAGCCCACACAAAAGCCGAGTCAATATAGTCCTCACCTCCAAAACCGGTGTACCATACGGAATAGTTACGGGTAGCATAGCCGTCACCTACGGCGCGTCCCTGGTTCTCCTCCAGGCACTCGTTCACCACATCCCATTCGGCAATCTGTCCCTTCCAGTGTCCCACCACATTATATATATGGTTCTTGAGGATATTGATTGCCTCCTGCCTGCGGGCATCGCCCGATAATGCATTGAGCGTATTGGCTACCCAATCAGGATTCTGGCCATGCCAAGTCAGGGTATGACCGCGAACCTTCATCTTATTCTCCTTGGCATACTGAACCACACCGTCGGCATTCCAGCTGAAGCTGTTACGTCTGGGCTCGGTTGCATCGAACTTCATGGCGTTCTCAAGAACCACCATGTTGAAGTTCTTGGAGACGGTCTTGCCAAAGTCATCGTTGTTGCTTATGCCCGGGTTCACGCAGGTACCGAAGTTCTTGCCAATCTTGTCGGCCCAGTATCTTACGGTTGTCTCCTGCAGTGACATATCATAACTCTTGCATATAAAGATAAGGTCGTCGATATAGTAATCGGCACCCTCAGCCTCTATGCCCAGTCTCATAGTCTTGCTCAGGGAGTTACGCTCAAGAGCAAGTTCCAGGGTGTTATCCACCCAGCTGATCTTGGATACCGCATACTTGGGAGCGGTCTTGTGAGCATAATATTTACCGAATACTATACCCAGGGGGGCACCTGCCGACACCTGGTCATTGGCCAGTATGCTGATATTCAATGTTGATGAATTCTTAAGGAGTGTCGCTGCCGACATGGGGGCAGAATTGCCGGGTAATGTGGGATTGTCCAGTTCCACGTAGACCTTCTCACCGGCTACGCCGCTTATGTGAAGCACCTTGTTCTGTGCGTTCTTGGGATCGGCCACAACGACAGCCTGTGCACCTTCAACCACTTCTGTTCCGGTCTTGGTGTAGACAGGGAATGTGGCACCTATCTCATAATCGTTGAAGTCATAGGCCACAATCTGGTCTATCTGGTCCTCAAAGGTGTAACCCCACTCCGCGAACTTGGCCTCCTGGGCCTGGTAGATGGAGTCCTCATGAGCTATGCGTATAGCCTCGGCCTCGAGTTCAAAGGCGCGGGTGCTGCACAGGAAACAGATGTCGTCCAGGTAATAGTCCGCATTGGCGGCCATAAGACCCAGCCTCATCTCCTTGCTGAGTGAGTTACGCTCAGTTGCCAGCGGTGTATAGTCAATGGTTTTCCACTGTCCGGCAGTAAGGACTGTAGGATTGGTATTCTTGTCCTCATAGGCCGAATAGTTGCCGAGGAACAGCTTGAAATGACAGTTGGCATCCTTGTCATATGAGTTGGCACTCCTGATTGACGCCCTGATAATGGTATACCTCTTTAATATGGTAGAGTGACTGATGTTATCCGGAGTATCCATCTTGACGAATCCGGCAGTCTGGCCTGTGGTTACATGAAGCACCTTGTTGTCCGGGTCATTGGCATCGGCCTCAACGACAGCGGTCGCTCCCTCGACGGCATTGCCGCCGGCATCAACTACAGGGAATGTCTTACCTACCTCAAGGTCATCGAATACACCGACCCACGCGTAGTACTTGTTGCTCTGGGCGGAAATTGCGAAAAATGAAAACAGGAATGAAGCAAAGAGTAGAATCTTCTTCATAAGCAGTAATGTGATAATTAGTTGGTTAATAACACACAAATCTACACAAAAATGTAGATAAGGAGCAAGTTTAGGTCATAAAAAAAACCGCATCGGTGATGTGATGAGAACTCCGAGAATATAAGTTTTGAGCGCCCGGCCTCCTTTGTAATCCACCGACCGAAGGTTACCCCGTTAAGGGCGTGGCCCGCCATTGGAAACCGAAGCAGTCCCGGTAGTCTTAATTGTTTGATGAGTCTCCCGATCTAACCCGATGCGGCACTACAAATATAAGATAAAAAAGCGGGCGGAAATCATTCCGCCCGCTTTTTAACGTATCAGGTTTACTTATTTAACCTTCTTGATGATGGCCTTGAATGCCTCAGGGTTGTTCATAGCCAGGTCGGCGAGCACCTTACGGTTGATCTCGATACCAGCCTTGTGAATGGCACCCATGAGCTGTGAGTAGTTCATACCCTCAAGACGTGCAGCGGCGTTGATACGCTGGATCCACAGGGCGCGGAACTCTCTCTTCTTGTTCTTACGGTCACGGAAAGCATAAGTCAGACCCTTCTCCCATGTGTTTTTGGCAACGGTCCAAACGTTCTTTCTGGCACCAAAGTAACCTCTGGTAAGACCTAAAATTTTCTTTCTCTTTGCTCTAGAAGCAACGTGATTTACTGATCTCGGCATAGTTTTGTTTGTTTTTGAATGTCAGCGCCCGCATATTCAGGACTTTAGGCTGACAAGTCGGTTAATTTTGTTTTGACTGATCTCTTAATCGGGGTTATCTCATGCAGAGCAGATCCTTAACCTGTTTTGCATTGGCCTGGTCCAGAAGAGTGAAGTGATCCAGGTTTCTCTTACGCTTCTTAGTCTTCTTGGTCAGAATGTGGCTGTGATAAGCGTGTTTTCTCTTGATTTTGCCCGATCCGGTAAGAGCGAATCTTTTTTTAGAACCGGAATTAGTCTTTGATTTCAACATTGTTATTAAAAGTTTTGTTTGTTATTTAAAACCGTACGCACCATGCCCGGGCGCACGAGTCATTTATTCATTTATTCATTGCCTTCTTCCTGCTTGGCATCCTTCTTGGCGGCTCCACCCTTCTTGGGAGAGATGAAGATCGTCATGCGTTTGCCTTCAAGAATGGGAGCCTGCTCCTGCTTTCCGTACTCCTCCAGATCTTTCGCAAAGCGTGCCAGGATATTCTCACCCTGTTCCTTGAAGAGGATTGAACGGCCGCGGAAGAACACATATGCCTTTACCTTGTCACCGTTCTGCAGGAATCCCATGGCGTGCTTGAGTTTGAAGTTGTAGTCGTGGTCATCGGTCTGGGGTCCGAAACGGATCTCCTTGACGTCAATCTTGACCTGCTTGGCCTTGGCCTCCTTCTGCTTTTTCTTGAGCTGGTATATGAACTTGGAGAAATCTACTATCCTGCATACAGGCGGAACTGCATTTGGTGAAATCATTACCAGATCCAGTTCCATATTATCGGCTATCTGAAGCGCCTCACGCAGTGAGACTACTCTCGGTTCAAAGCCCTCACCGACTATACGGACCTCCTTGGCTCGGATCTCGTCGTTGACCTGATACTGATCACTCAAATTGTCTTTCTTCATTCAGAATGTTATATAAGGTTTCTCTATTTTCGTTTTATATACCTTTTCAATAAAATATTCCAAGCGGGCGCAAAATTACCATTTATTTATCATAGAATTAACTTCATCGGCAATTTTTTTACCGAAATCGTCAATTTTCATATTTCCAAGGTTCTCAGCGCCCTGCTTACGAACGTTAACCTCACCGTTTTCGGCCTCCTTCTCACCTACGACGAGCATGTAAGGAATGTGCTTAACCTCATTGTCACGGATCTTACGTCCTATCTTCTCGTTGCGGTCATCCACGAATCCGCGGATCTCATATCTGTCCTCAAGCTCCTTCTGTACCTTGTATGCATAGTCGTTAGCCTTCTCGGAGATAGGCAGGATGGCAACCTGGTCAGGTGTGAGCCAGAGGGGGAACTTACCTGCAGTATGCTCAATGAGCACTGCAACGAAACGCTCCATTGAACCGAACGGTGCGCGGTGAATCATAACCGGACGCTCCTTCTGGTTGTCCGATGCAATATACTCGAGCTCGAATCTCTGAGGCAGGTTATAGTCAACCTGGATGGTACCCAGCTGCCAGCGGCGGCCCAGGGCGTCCTTAACCATGAAGTCGAGCTTAGGACCGTAGAACGCAGCCTCACCGTACTCGACGGTTGCCTTGAGGCCCTTCTCCTGGCAAGCCTCGACGATGGCGCGCTCAGCCTTCTCCCAAACCTCGTCGCTACCTACGTACTTCTCGTGGTCGTTGGGGTCACGCAGTGAGATCTGAGCCTCGAAGTTGTCAAAGTCAAGAGCCTTGAAGATGATCTCGATGATCTCCATAACGCGGATGAACTCACCCTTAACCTGGTCAGGACGGCAGAATATGTGTGCATCATCCTGTGTGAAGCTGCGTACGCGGGTCAGTCCGTGAAGCTCACCGCTCTGCTCGTAACGGTATACTGTACCGAACTCGGCTATACGCAGAGGCAGGTCGCGGTATGAACGGGGCTGTGACTTGAATATGCAGCAGTGGTGAGGGCAGTTCATAGGCTTGAGCAGGTAGCACTCGCCCTCCTCAGGTGTGGTGATGGGCTGGAAGCTGTCCTTACCGTAGTGATCCCAGTGACCTGAGGTTACGTAAAGCTGCTTGGAGCCGATATGCGGGGTGATTACCTGCTGGTAACCGTAACGCTTCTGGATACGTGACAGGAAATCCTGCAGTCTGAGACGCAGTGCCGTGCCTTTGGGAAGCCAGATGGGAAGTCCCTTACCTACCATGTCGCTGAACATGAAGAGCTCCATCTCCTTGCCGATCTTGCGGTGATCACGTTTCTTGGCCTCCTCGAGGAGTTCCAGATACTCGTCAAGCATCTTCTGCTTGGGGAATGTGATACCGTAGATACGGGTCATCTGCGGGCGCTTCTCGTCACCGCGCCAGTATGCGGCCGATGTGATGGTTCCGTCCTCCAGGTCGGCTATGAGCTCGTTCTTGTAGCTCTGGCCGCGTGAAGCAAAGAACTTGAGGGCATCGGCCTTGGATATCTCCTCGCGTACGAGTTTCTCCTTCTTCTGGACGAGTTCCTTCATCTTGGCCTCGATGGCGGGGAAATCACTCTCCTTGATGGTTACACCTTCGGGGGGCATGATATCGTAGTAGAATCCCTTCTCGATTGCCGGTCCGATACCGAACTGTGTGCCGGGATAAAGCTCCTGCAGGGCCTCGGCCATGAGGTGGGCGCTGGTATGCCAGTAGGCGTGCTTGGCCTCCTCATCCTCCCACTTGTGCAGCTTGATGGTAGCATCGGTGGTGATGGGGCGGTTGAGCTCTGTAATCTGGTCATTTACACTGCAGGCCAACACATCCTGTGCCAGTCTCTGGCTGATGCTCTCAGCAATCTCATAGCCGGTTACGCCGCTTTCATATTCGCGTACGGAACCGTCGGGAAACGTAATTTTTATCATGTTGTTTGTATGTGTTTTCTAATTTAAGCGTGCAAAATTATTAATTTCTTTTCAAATAAGAAACTAATGCTCAATCAATCGGCTTTGGAGAAACGTTTTATGATATTGTAAGCGCTGTAGATACCCAGCTCGCCCGCCTTGCTCAGGTCACGGGTCGCATCGTCCGTGCGGTTGAGAAGTATCAGGACCAGGCCTCTGTTGTACCAGGCCTCAGCCAGATTCTCATCCAGTTCCAGAGCCTTGTCAAAATCCAGAAGGGCCGCATGGAGGTCATTGGTCAGGGCATAGAAGGTGCCGCGGTTGTAATAGGCGTAGGCGAACGAGGGCTCCAGCTCTATGGCCTGTGTGAGGTCCCTGATCACGTACTGATAACCGGCATCGGCGTTTATCCGGAGGCCGCCGCCCCTGCCCTGCTGAAGGGTCTGGTCTCCGTCGGCACGCAGCATCTGCGCGTTACGCTCCCTGACCTGGGAACGGAGGAACCAGAGAGCCCAGTTGGAGGAGTTGACCGATATGGCATTGTCCAGATCCTGCTCGGCATTGGTATAATCCTGAAGCAGGGCAAAATCCATGGCTCTCGACATAAGCACCAAATCGGTCCTGGAGTCAGCAGAGAGGTTCTGGGTTCGTTTGTCTATATCGGCAAAGAGTCTCCTTATCTGCTCCTCGTCGAGCGATACGTCATGGTTCTCAAGCTCTATGTTACGCATGAAATAGCCCGATGAGCTCAGCACGTCAAGCGACTGGCTGCTGCGGACGGCTATGATGTCCTGTTTGCCGTAATCCCTGTAATAGGTCAGACGGAAAGGCTCCAGGAACTGGACATCGACATTACGGTTCTGCACCTTGCCGCGGTATTCGCTGGCGAATCCGGTGGAGTTCTCCAGGTTCTCGTCGACAACGATCTTGCGGTAGTTGCGCACGTTCCTGTCAGAGCGCTCACGGGTCTTGCCCTCATCCTCACGGTCATCGTCATCGTCATAGCCCATAGCCTGGTTCAGACGGCGGTTCTGCTCACGGAGAACCACCATGGCATCGGACTCGGCTCCGCGGCGGTCTCCCAACTTCTCACGCAGCTCGCTGCGCATGCGGTAGCCGTCGGTGAACCTGGGATATTCATCCAGGACCACGGTTATATCCTTCTCGGCTCCCAGATAGTCACCCGTCTGTTCACGGAGCATGGAGCGGTAAAAATAGGCGGTCATGTTGTCGGGCTCGGCATCTATGACTACGTCAAAATCCTCGATGGCACGGTTGTCATCGCCTATCTGTGCCCGCAGGTTACCGCGGTTGTATCGGCCCGCCACATTGCCGGGATCGATCATGAGGGCCATGTCATAGTCGTCAAGGGCACCCTGCAGGTTATCCCTGAAATAGCGGATCATGGCTCGCGTTATGTAAGAGCCCGCACTGCCGGGATCCAGATAGACGCAGCGGTCCAGGTCCGATTCGGCATCGGCGTAACGCTCCATGCGCGCCAGCATGATGCCACGGTTATGGAGGTTCTGAATGTCATATTTGTTTACATCGACCGCCTTGTCGGCCCAAGAGAGTGCGCCGGTGCTGTCGCCCGACTCCCACAGGAGCTCGGAGCGCATGGCCATGGCAGGCGTGTAACGGGGCGACGATGCAAGGAGTGTATCGAGGGCCAGCATGGCCTCCTCCTTGCGGTCCAGACGTATAAGGCTCAGTATGAGGTTATGACGCATGGATATGTTCGCGGGCTCAAGACTGAGTCCGGCGCGGAAGTCCTCTATGGCATCGTCATAACGCTGTTGGAATACCCTGGAGAGGCCTCTCACCTGATAGGCCCTGAACACGAACGGGTTGCGGTCCAGGGTGTAGTTACAGTCCATCTCGGCACCACGGTAGTCCTCGAGCGAGAGCTTGGCCACCGCCCTGTAGAAATAGGGTTCATAGAGGTACGGCTTGGCACCTATGACCTGATTGAAATACTGGATGGAGAGTACGTAATCCTCAAAGTAAAGGGCGGCGCGTCCCACCGACATCATACGGTCGGTGTTGATCTGTGCCTTAAGCGGAGAGCACAGCACTCCCAGGAGCGCCGTGCAGGCAATAATTGTCCGCCCTATCCTCATGTTACTTTCTGGATATCTTGACTTTATAGTCGCATCTGAACTTGCCGGCAGCTATGGAACCCAGAGCCTTCTTGTTCATCTGCCTGCGCAGGGGCGACATACGGTCTATGAAGCACTTGCCGTCCAGATGGTCTATCTCATGCTGCAGCACGCGTGCGGGGAATCCTTCGAACCACTCGTCATGCTCCTCAAAATTCTCGTCGAGCCAGCTCACACGTACGCGTGAGGGACGGTTCACCTTCTCATGGATTCCGGGGAAACTCAGACAGCCCTCCTCATAGGGGACCATCTCTCCGTCAGTCTCTTCAATATAAGGGTTGATATAGGTCTTGAAATAACCCTTGTACTCGGGGGAATCATCGGACATTACATCAAGGTCTACGACAGCAAGTCGTATGGGAAGACCTACCTGAGGAGCTGCAAGGCCCACACCCTCAGCCTGTCTGAGAGTCTCGAACATATCCTTGATAAGCTGGTCCAGACCCTCATAGTTCTGGTCAATCTCCTCTGTCTCTTTCTTTAGGACACCCTGTCCGTAAGTGTAAATCGGTAATATCATTTTACGTATTGTTTTGAATCCATGTATGACTGGAGTATGATGGTCGCGCTGATCTCGTCAACAAGAGCCTTGTTGCGCCTTGCCATCTTACCTATTCCTGAATCAAGGATGACACGCTGGGCTATCACCGAGGTGAAACGCTCATCGAACATGACCACCTGCTTGTCAGGATACTGTTTCTTGAGTTTTTCAACGAAAGGACGTATCTGTTTCATGCTGGCCGACTCCTCACCGTTCATATTGGTGGGATAGCCCACGACTATTATATCGACCGGTTCCCGACCCATGTAATCGGCCAGGAACGCCGGCAGTTCATGAGTAGCCACTGTCCTGAGCGCGCCGGGCACTATGCGCAGCGGGTCAGTGACAGCGATTCCGGTACGTTTGGTACCGTAGTCAATTGCGAGTATCCTTCCCAAGGCTTACTTTCTGTAGAGTATCCAGGCGCTCTGGAAGTCCTGGTTGTCAGGATATTTTGCCTTGAAGGTGTTACGCTCGGAAACGGCCTCCTCCTTGGTGTCAAAGCTGGCACAAACCACGCGGTAGGTTTTGCCTGCCTCGTTAACCACTACGACAGCCTTATAGCCGTCCTTGATGAGACGCTCACGCAGGGCGTCGGCATTGGCCTTGAGGGAGAAACTGCCGCATACAATGCCGTATGCCTTGATATCCTGGTCACCTGATACGACCGATACCTTCTCCTCGCGGACCGATACGTTCGATACATCCTCAGCCTTGGGAGCCTCGTTCTGTGCCTTGGGCTCCTCTATGACGGTCTTGGGCTCGTCGCCTGCTACCGCCTTCTCATATGCCTGCTTATAGGCGCTCTGACTTGATTTGCATGCTGTGAGTGAGAGCACTGCTCCCATAACCAGCAGAATTGATGTAGTTCTCTTCATAATCTTTTAGTTGTTTAGCGGAATCAATGAAAAGCGGACTGTATCCTCTTTCAAATAACCCTGCACCGGACCGGCCGGTGAGAGACTCCAGTTATTGTATCTGTTTATATTGACGTTGTTATGGTCTTCTTTGTTAATGTAAAAGTCTGCAATGACATAATATCTTATATCGATCGATGACGAACTGTTAAGCCTGCGCATCATCTCCTTGCGTGTCAGGCCTGTGGCATCGAACAGATAGGACTCTGTCCCTCCGTAAAGGAAAGAATTAATTGTGGTACGGTAATACTTGTCTGGGTTAAATTTTTCACCCCTCATGGTTTGGGTTATCGTAACACGCTTTCCCACAGGCTTTGTCACGTCAACGGTATAGTCCAGACCTGCGGCCGTGATAAAGCAGCTGGCGGGATACTCGGGCTGCGTGCCCTCGCCGTCGGGTTTGAGTCTGAGCAGATGCTCCGTCCCCTTTCCTATGGTGTTGTAGAACAGGCCCGATGAATACTCCAGTATATCCTTTATCTCGCTTCCCTTGAGCATGACCGATACCATGGTGTTCTCATAACGGTAGAGTTTGGAGACATCCCTGATCCTCATATCGCCGGCGGGAATAAGGGTGGCGGTAGGAACCGGCGCGGTAAGCGACACCTCGGCTCCTGCAAAACGCATCTGTATGGTGTGTATGTAGTCCATAGCCGTTCCGCTGCGCCAGAGCACGCCGTTGCTCTCCAGGTCACAGTTGAGCGTTCCGATCAGAGAATCGGCATAGGAGCGTACATCGCTCTGCCAGCCGGCCAGATGTCTCTCAAAGTCCCTGTCAGGTATCTCACCCGTTATATCCACAAGCCGGGCCGATGCATCCACGCGGGCGTTCTCCCTGTCAACGGTGACAGTCAGCTCCGCGGCGTTAAGGGCATAAGGTCCCGGATTTATCATGATGACGGTATCGCCCTCGCAGTTCACCACGCTTGTGCAGTTCGCCTCGTGGTCATGTCCGTATATCACGGCGTCAAATCCGGGCACCGTAGCCACAACTCGTCTGGAATCGTCCTCATAGACACCCTCGGCATCCATGCGTCCCTCCTCCAGTCCCGAATGGAACAGTCCTATCACCACATCGGCCTTAAGCTCGTCACGCAGCACGGGCACCCATTTCTGCGCAGTCCTTACCATGTCACCCACAGAGATCTCGGCCATCTGGTCCTGCGGGATGGAGTAACGTACCACCGGAGTGGTAAGGCCCAGCACCGCAATCCTGACTCCCTGACGTTCAATAATCCTGTATGGCAAAAGGAAATCGCCCGACTCCACATAATAGAGGTTGGCGGAGAGCACGGGGCAGCCGAGAGCCCTCATGAACCTGTCATAGACTGCCGATCCGGCCGACAGGTCATGGTTACCCATGGCTATGGCCTCACAATCCAGATAGTTGTATGCCTCCGATACCAGCGGGCTGCGCAGGAACTGTGATGTCGCGTCCTGATACACCTCAATGGAGCCTTGCAGCACGTCACCGGCATCAAGGTAGACCACATTACGGTTCTCCTTGCGTTCACGGGCCAGGAATGTTGCGAACTTGGCAAGACTGCCCTCCCTATCCGAGGCGTCCACGCAGTCGGTATTGAAGATACAGCCGTGGACATCGGTAGTGGCCACCACCTTGATGGTGACGGTCTTGGGATTGGTGCCGCATCCTGCCAGGATAAGGGCAACCATGATAAGAGCTGAGTGTAGAGGACTATTTTTCATTTATCAGAAGAAATTCCATGATTTGATTCTAACGTCACCGGTGGTCACAATGAACATGAGGTGCATGACACCCTCAGGCTTCTGTACCACAGGAACGGTGATGGTGGAGTATGTTTTGCTGTCAACATCGGCCAGGACATATACCGCACCGGCCCTTCCGGGGTTGGTGCTGCATATCTTGATGGAGCCCTTGCCCGTTACCGTGGCGCTGAAACCGACGGCGCCCCTCTTGAAATCCACATCCGAAAGGGCCATCCACGAGCCCTCTTTCATATGGGCGACGCAGTAGGTGTTCTTGGGTGTGGAGCCTTTGGTGAACTCGGTGGTCACGTTCCATTCCCATGCCATGGTGGCGCCGGGCACCTCCCTGTAGGGATCAAAGTTGCGGATCTGACTCACGCCTTTCTGGGTAATGCCGCTGTTGGTCAGCTGCTCTATACGGGCATTCTTTTCATCGACCTTTATCTCACTGAGGCATGTGCTGCGGAGTTCAACATTGTCATTGATATCAGGATTGGAGCTGCGCATGGCACTCTTGAGCGTACGGGTATGATACAGAATATAATACTTACCCTGGAACTCTATAATGGCATGATGGTTGTTTCCGCCGCCACCAGCCCACGAAGCGCCGCCGGGATTGTCAAAGCAGTTACCCACAAAAGTATAGGGACCCAGCGGGTTGTCCGACACCATATATCCTATGTTTCCGCTACCGGGGGCATTGCCTCCCGCCTTGAAGTTGGAGCAGTAGCTGTATAGATATTTGCCACCCACTTTATTTATACCGGAATCCTCAAACATGTAAGGAGGCTTTATCTGCACGGGAGTTCCCGATATGGAGGTCATGTTGGTACCCAGCTTGACACAGCGGGCCGAACCCGGGTCAGACGGGTTGTCATCATTAAATCCTCCTCCAAAATAAATGTACGCCTTACCGTCATCATCCATCAGCACAGCAGGATCATAGATTGAAGGTACGTCTCCGCAATTGGGGGAACTGCGTGAGATAAGTGGACCACTCAAATTGGAAGGCTGTTTCCACGGTCCGTAAGGACTGTCGGCCACAAGCACACCTATTCCGTTGTTACTGTTTGAGAAATAGAGAAAAAACTGTTCCTGACCCATGATTGTCTTGTGTGCGGCGCAGGGAGCCCACATTTGGCTGGCCCATGAGGCAGGACCTGCACTTCCAGCCACAGGCTGTGTGCCATGGTCAGTCCAGTTCACCAGGTCATCCGATGATATTATGTTTACATTCTTGCAATCCGAGTAATCAAAAGCACCGGTAATGGGCTGCCCGTCAGTGGAACGGTACAGATGGTCATCGGTCATGTAGATGTACATTCTGTCTCCCACTACCATACCGAACGGGTCGGCACCGAACTTATGTCCCATGAGGGGGTTGTGGTACTCGGCCGTGCGGGACACTGACTTGTAAGCCTTGGCTCCGCTGGTGATGGTCAGGGCATCGAAATCGGCCTTGATCTCCTCATTCGTACGGGTGTTGGTCGATTTGAGCTCCGGATAAGAGAACGTCACGCTGTCAACCAGTGCGGTGTTGAGCGTGTCCCTGCCCTCCAACGTATAGAGGAGCATGGAGCCGTCACCCCTGAACGCCATGCTGTCAGTCTCATAGACAGCATAGTCGCGCGACGCGCCCCCGCTCCAGACCGAGAGGGAACGCGCCTGCTGCGCCGACAGAGCGCCGCACAGGAGCAGAGTGAGTAAAAGTGATACAGTCTTCTTCATAAAACAGGTCAAAAATAAATATCAGATGCCGAGGTCCTTTTTAAATCCGTCTATTTTCCTGAGTGCATCGGCCTGCACCTTGAGGTAATCCTTCTTGCTTGCCATGGGGAGCTTGGCCTCCATGTAGAACTTGATCTTGGGTTCGGTACCCGACGGACGTACCGATATCTTGTCACCGGCTGCGGTGAAATACTGAAGCACGTTCGAGGGCTCGGGCATATCCAGGTCAGTAACCTTGCCTGAGGCATCGGTCTGCTTGAGCAGCTTGAAGTCCTTTACGAGCACCACCTTCTCACCTGCGAGTGACTTGGGCGGGTTGGCGCGGAACTGCTCCATCATGGCCTTGATCTCATCGGCGCCGCTCTTGCCGGGCTTGACCACGCTCACGGCTGCCTCCTGTGAGAATCCGTACTCCTGGTAGGCATCAAGCAGAAGGTCGAACAGGGTCTTGCCGTTCTCCTTGGCCCAGGCAGCGATCTCAGCCATCAGCGAGCAGGCCGATACGGCATCCTTGTCACGCACAAAGTCCTCGGCCAGGAAACCGAAGCTCTCCTCACCGCCACCGATGTAGTGCTTGCCCTTGGCGTTCTCATCGGCAATGACCTTGGCAATCCACTTGAATCCTGTGTAGCAGTCAAACATCTCGAGGTTGTTCTTCTCGGCGATGCGGCTGATAACCTCAGTGGTCACGATGGTCTTGACGATATACTCCTTACCGGTCATCTTGCCCAGCTTGGTGTACTGCGTTATGATGTAGTAGAGGAAAATCATTGCGGTCTGGTTACCGTTCAGCAGGGTCAGTTCACCCTTGTCATCGCGGCAGGCCACACCCAGACGGTCAGCGTCGGGGTCCGATGCCATCACCACGTCGGCGTTCAGCTTGCGTGCCAGGGCCAGGGCCATGGTCAGAGCCTCAGGATACTCGGGGTTGGGTGATACCACGGTCGGGAAATTGCCGTCGGGAATCATCTGCTCGGGAACGCAGTTCACGTTGGTGAATCCCCACTGCTTGAGCGAGCGCGGTATCATGACGCGGCCGCATCCGTGCAGCGGAGTGTATACTATGCAGAGGTCGTGGTTGCGCTTGACCAGGGCGGGATCTATGCAGATGCCCTCGATGGCATCCAGGTAAGGTTTATCGACCTCCTCACCTATGATCTGGATCAGTGCGGGGTTACCCTTGAACTTGATGTCCTGAACCTTTACCTTGGCAACCTCATCGATGATGCCGGTATCGTGCGGGGCGAGCACCTGTGCGCCATCCTCCCAGTATGCCTTGTAGCCGTTGTATTCACGGGGGTTGTGACTGGCGGTCACGTTCACGCCGCTCTGGCAACCCAGATAACGGATGGCGAACGATACCTCAGGTGTGGGACGCAGGTCATCGAACAGATATACCTTGATGCCGTTGGCGCTGAATATGTTGGCTACGGTCTCGGCGAACAGACGTCCGTTGTTACGGCAGTCATGTCCCACTACGACTGATATCTCCTTACGCTCCTTGAAGTTCCTGTTGAGATAGTTGGCCAGACCCTGGGTAGCCATACCCACAGTGTATATGTTCATGCGGTTGGTACCTGCGCCCATGATGCCGCGCAGACCGCCTGTACCGAATTCCAGGTCCTTATAAAATGCGTCAATAAGATCGGATTTGTCCTCTTTAGCCAAAAGAGCCTTTACCTCTTCACGTGTTTTCTCATCAAATGAACTGCCAAGCCATTCCTGAGCCTTGGCGGTTACAAGTCCTAACAGATCATCCATAAAATTATGCAGTTAATTCAATTACTAATATACGCGCACGCTACGTGCAAAAGACAAAAGTAACCATTTCCCTTGAATGGTTCAAGAGAAAAACTTAAAAAAAATGCCACAAATCATTTACGGGAGAGCCTGGAAACGATTCCCGGGATAAGAGTAGTGTTGGCGTTGAAGAACCTAAGCGAAAGAACCGCTGATACGGCGCACAGTACGGCACAGACGGCATAACCACCATATCCGCCCGCGACCACTGCGGCGGCTGCCGCTGCCACGATCAGGCCCTGCGTGAGAATTTTCCTTACAAGCACCGGAGCCATACGGAACCCGTAGCGTATCCTGCTCACGAGCAGGACCAGCAGCAGATACGAGAGTTCCCATGCAGCGAACGCCATTCCTATGCCTTTCACGCCGGCGCCCCTGTAGCCCACAACAATACATATTATCAGCAATATATAACAGAGTGACTCCTGCAGCATATAGACCTTGGAGTCTGAGCGGGCGGTAACCAGGAACGCTATCGGCTGGTACACCGACTTGAAATAGAGGCCTATGACTGCCAGCTGGGCCAGCATTATTGAATCATGGAATTTTTCGTACTCCAGAACCACGAACACCATGACCGGGACCAGGAGCATGAACAGTATGACCAGAGGTGCCGAGAGCATGCTCATAGCAAGCGACTGGTTGTTCATGAGGGAATGTGAACGGGGCATATCGTCAGCTGCGGCCGACAGACGGGGGAAATACTCCGATTCCACCACCGCCATAAAGAGGTCGGTAAAGTAGGTCACCAGCATGTATCCCGCAGAGTAGACGCCCAGTATGGCCTCTCCCCCCTCCTTCTGGATATAGTTCGTGATGAACTGCCAGGCCAGCGAGGCCAGGAAGGCAGTCACGGTAAAGAAAAGCCCGAATCCTATCATGCCGGTACCCTCCCTGAGCAGGCTCCAACTGAAAGGCCTCACCCTGTAAGGGAACCGTTTCATGGAGTAGCAGCAGGTCACGCACAGTCCGCCTATCACCGAGAGGGCCAGAGCCAGGACTATACCGTCAATCCTGAGGAACCAATACAGGGGGACCGACACGCAGAGTGACACTGCGCCGGTAAGCAGACGGCTCAACGCAATCTGACGGAGCATTCCGGCACCCTTAAGTATGGCAGTCTCTCCGTTGGTCACGGCAGCCGCAGCCACTGACATGGAGAGTATCATGAAACTGTAGGTGTAACTCCTGTCACCATCGAATGCCCTCATGCTCAGATAGGGAGCGAGAGCCAGGCAGACCGTCATGCCCAGAATCGCGGTGAGCAGAGCCCAGCTTCGGGTGAGCAGGATCTTTCTGTCAAGCCCTTCAGCTTGAGGCTCACCTGCGGCATGCGATATGACGGGCACCGCCACGGTGGCAATACCCAGGTTGGTGGAGCTGCGTACAGGTTCCAGGTTACGGTTAAGGCTCTCCGTGATGCCGTAGCCCACAGGTCCCAGCCATCGGGACTTGAATATGTTCAGCACCATGGTGATAAGCACGTTGACGCCCTGTACACCGCCGAACACGCCGGTATACTTGAGTATCCTGTCAAACAGGTTCTTATCGGACTCTATGCTGTTTTTGGGCTGATTTGTACTCTCCACGTAGTGATAACGTATTTCCGGACGTAAAATTACTTTTTCCTCTAGAAATAAAAACAGTATATTTACGTTTTGAAAGAAAAAGGAAGGTCCGTAATGAGTTCTCCCAGACCCACGCTTGACATACTCATATGCACCATCGGCAACGGCTTGGACAGGGTGCCGTCGATGCTCCTACCCCCTACCGAGGGCGTAAGATACATCGTGTCAGCGCAGTACGAGGATTCCCCGACCGTTATTCCGCAGGAACTCTCCGGCCGCGATGACGTGACCGTGGACCTTATACCCGGCAAGGGGCTCTCGCGCAACCGCAACAATGCACTCAGGCTGGCAGCATCGGACATATGTCTTATTGCCGATGACGACAGCCGCTACCGCCCTGAGTTCATCGAGACCATACTCTCCTCCTGGCAGGAGAACCCGCAGGCCGATATACTCACCTTCCAGGCACAGACGCTGGAGGGGGAGCCGCTGCACCCCTATCCCGCCGACTACGTCTGTTCGATAGAGATAACGTTCCGACGCACCAGCATAACGCAGCGGGGCATCAGGTTCAATGAGCGGTTCGGTCTGGGCAGCCCGCTCCTGAGCGCCGGTGAGGAGGATGTATTCATGGCCGATGCCCGCAAAGCCGGGCTCAACATATGCTACATCCCTAAGGTGATCGTTCAGACCCAGGCTCGCACCACCGGCACCCGGTTCCTTGAGGACCCCAGGATCCAGGTCACCAAGGGCGCCACATTCCGGTACGTATACGGGACCTGCAGTGCCGTATGGCGCAGTTTCAAGGAGGCTGGCTGGTATCTGGTGCACAGGCACGTGAACCCGCTACCCATCCTATTCAACATGCTCAAAGGAATATGGATATTACGATAGTCATACCTGTTTACAACCGCAAGGCGCTGCTCAAACATACCCTTGAGAGCATAATGCGCAGTCCCATGGCCGGCGTCCCCGTCATAGTCGTGGACAACGGCAGTACCGACGGCACCAGGGATATGGTATCGGCCTTCTGTCAGAGCCACCCCAACGTGACCCTTGCCACGGAGCCTGAGCGCAGTGCCGCCGCCGCCCGCAACAAAGGACTTTCCATGGTCACCACCGCTTGGGTCTATTTCTTTGATTCCGATGACGAGTTCGAGGACATACCCCACCGATGGGACGAGACGGCACAGCTCATTGCATTCCCCACCCGCCAGAAAGTGGAGGGCAAGGTATCGGTCCGTGCCTACAAGCCTGTTTGCGACCCCGCCGTGCAGATACTGAGCAGCATGCTCAACACCATAAGCATGATATTCCGCACCTCATGGCTCAAGGAGATAGGCGGCTGGAACACCACCTGCCGCGTCTGGGATGACTGGGAACTGGGCTGCAGGGCCCTGCTGGCGGCCCCCTCCATGCAGTGGATCACAAGCAAGGCCTACCATACCGTCAAGGTTCACTCCGACAGCCTTACCGGTCCCAGTTTCCGCTCACGGTTCACACAGCAGATGGAGGCCATGCAACAGGTATTCATACTGACCTCACGGGCTGATGCCCGCACCGCGGCACGCTGCCGTCAGGCCCTCATGCTGCGTACCTTCATACTGAGCGGTAAGCTGCTCTACGAGGGCGAAAAGAAATATTCCGCGCTCTGCCGCGAATTCATATCCCGGAACATGGGCAAGAGGCCCCGTGGCCGCGCCATGGGATGGCTGTTGGAGCAGTATACCGCCATGGGAGGACGCGGAGCCTGGAAGATTGCATTGTGGTACGTAACAAGGAAAAAGAAAAGATGAGGATACTTCTGCTGGGAGAATACAGCAACGTGCACAACACGCTGGCCCAGGGCCTGAGGGCTTTGGGGCATGAGGTCACCGTAGCCAGCGACGGAGACCATTGGAAGGACTATCCCCGTGACATAGACCTCAGCCGTGACCTGGAGAGCCGCACCGGAGCTCTGTCGCTGCTTTGGAGAATCATGAAAGCCCTTCCCTCCATGCGCGGTTATGACATAGTGCAGCTCATCAATCCCATATTCCTGGAACTTAAGGCAGAGCGTATCATGCCTTTCTACCGATACCTCCGCCGCCACAACCGCAGGATCCTCATGGCGGCCTTCGGCATGGACTACTACTGGGCCAAGGTCAACACCGACATACGTCCGCTGCGTTACAGCGATTTCAACTTCGGTTCCACTCCCCGCACCGACATAGAGGCCCAGCGTTTCCGTGACGAATGGATAGGCACACCCAAGCAGCTCCTCAACGAGACCATAGCCCGTGACTGCGACGGCATACCTGCCGGGCTCTATGAGTACTGGGCCACATATAACGAGGTTACCGACACCGGACGTGACGGCCGCGCCATCCGTGACAAGATGCAGTTCATACCATTCCCCATAGTGCTGCAGGAGAACCCTGTCACGACCCATGACGGAGGCCCTCTCAGACTGTTCGTAGGCATAAGCCCCGGACGTAACGCCTACAAGGGGACCGATATCATGCTCAGGGCTGCTCAGGCCCTCAGGGAGCGATACCCCGACCGTCTGGAGCTGAGGATTGCCGAGGGTGTGCCGTTCGAGCAGTACAAACATATGATGGACGGCAGTGACGCCATCCTGGACCAGCTCTACAGCTATACCCCCTCCATGAACTCGCTGCTGGCCATGTCAAAAGGCATAATCGTGGTGGGCGGCGGAGAGCCCGAGAACTATGACATCCTGGGAGAGAAGGAACTAAGGCCAATAATAAACGTACAGCCCGATGAGCAGAGCGTCTATGACGAGCTGGAACAGCTGCTGCTCCACCCCGAACGTATACCGCTGCTCAAACGTCAGTCCGTGGAATACATTAACCGCCACCATGATTACATCAGAGTGGCGGACAGGTACGTTAAGTTTTACTCAGGATTGTTGTAAAGTCTGACCAGCAGTTCCTTGATGCAGGGAGCCTTACGCTTCTTGAATTTCCACCTTATATCAGAACAGAAACGTCTGAAATAGGTACCGTAATCAAACAGGTACTTGAATGACGGGAGTGACAGCAGGAACAGTATTGTGGCCAGCTGCCAGTTGAAAATCAGGAAATATACCAGTGCCCAGATTATGGCAGACGGAATGGCCAGTGCCAGACGGGTACCGTATCTTGCGGTGTTATAGAAAGCGTCATCCTTGATATTGCGGAGTATCAGAGCCAGGGGAATCCACTTGATGCTACCCACCACTGCCGAGAAGGCGTAATACGGCAGGCCCAGGAGAGCAACCAGGAATTCAAATACAAGTCCCATGAAACTCCTCTCATTCGCTATGGCATAGACGGACAGGCCGTTCTGGATTCTCCAAACCCTCAGCTGGTCAACCTTCTTGAACAGCTCGGCAGCCTTCTCGGGGTTATCCTGCTTGAGTGCAAGTGCCTCAGCCACCGCATATCGGCCTACAGCCAGGTTGCGCATCAGTCCTTTGAGTTTACGTCCCTCCTTATTCTCGATCTCCTTAAGAGCCTTCCTGAAGTATTCGGGGTTATCGGACTTTAATTTGGTGTATTCCCAGATGGCATCGTAATCCTCATCATCGGGTATATAGATGATCTGCTCAGCCATACGCTCCGTGAGGATCTGACGCAACTGCTGCATGACCACAGGCTGGGGTTCCTCGCTGTGGCTCTGCATGAATTCCGATATGTTGATGGGCTTGCCAAAGTTTATCAGCACCTTGGAGCGGAAACGGAAATAGTCGCTGTACTCTATTCCAATGGGCAGGATATAGACGCTTTTGCTGCCATCGGACTTCTCAATGGCCGACTCGGCTATATGGAATATGCCCTTGCTCAACTTGAGCAGCGAATGCTTGGGGCGGTGTGTAGCCTCGGGATAGATCACGAACGGAACGCCGTCCATGATTACGCCGGTTGCCTGCGATATGGCCTCGTCATTATGCTTGACTGCGTCTATGCCGTCCCTGATGCGGTATATGGGCATGACACGCAGGAACGAGAGTATCTTGCGGGCTGTCTTTTTCTTGAATATGTCAGCCCTGGCCACGAACACCTTGCGGCCGCGTGAGGTTGACAGGAGCACCATGGGATCCATGAGTGCGTTGGTGTGGTTGGCAGCCCAGATTACGCTGCCGTCCTGAGGGATATTATCGGCACCCTCGACCTGATATTTGCTGTAAGAACTTCTGACCGACCAGTCAACGAAAACCTTCAGGAAGGTATAAAACCAGTCTTTGTCTTGAATATGCTTCCTCATTTTTTACGCCAGAATTTGGGAAGGCCGGTCGTATCGAAAGCCGAGAAACGGAAAGCCGTTGACAGCAGAAGGCCCGATATGATATGCCATACTCCCCACCATGCGGTAACGAACACCATGCCGCCCTTGGCTATCTCAGGCGGGAATATACCGGTGTTGAACAGCAGGAGGAGTCCCAGTCCTGAATTCTGTATACCGGTCTCCAGTGTCACCGCACGACGGTCCTTTACGGGTGTCTTTCCTATGGTAGACGCGGTGTAACCTATTCCGAAACCGACCAGGTTATGAATCAGGACAACTATAAATATGTAACCAATGTATTCCTTGAAAAGCATGAAGTTCTGCGACATCATTATTCCCACTACGCAGAGGAACACCACGATGGAGAGATATCGCATGATCTCCTTGAGACGGGCCGATGCATTCGGAGCGAACTTCACGGTGAGCAGTCCCAGCAGCACCGGTATACCTATGATAAGTATTACCGTGAGGGCTATCTGAAGAGGCGGAACCTGCAGGGTGCGGAGCACGTCGGCTGCCGACTGGTCCAGGTACTTGGTGTAGAGGCCGCCCCAGATGGCGTAGTTGATCGGGGTGAATATGGGAGCAGCCAGAGTGGTGATGGTGCTCATAAGCACCGACAGCTCCGCGTTACCCTTTCCGTATGAGGTCATAAAATTCGATACCGCACCGCCCGGGCATGAGGCCACAAGCAGCAGACCCATGGCAACCATAGGCGGCACATAGTTCCTGAACAGCACACAGAGGAGGAAAGTAACCAGCGGAAGCACTATCCACTGACTGAAAAGACCTATGAACATGGAGCCCGGGCGGTTGAACACGCCGCGGAAGAACTGAGGCTTGAGTCCCAACGCAACGCCGTACATAACTACGGCCATGAACAGCATCAGCAGCCAGTTTCCTGTCTTGTTGAAGTTGATTATCAGCGTATCCAGTTGTTGGAGACTCTCGTACATCTTCTGGCTTTAATTGTTACACCGTTCTTATAGGTGCCGCAAACTTAACAAATATCCCTCAAACAACCAAAATCACATGGATTGATTGTATCTTCGTGGTGTTAAACATACTCAAAACTAATGAAGATTCTCCTTATCGTTGTAGGCAAGACCGACCAGCAGTGGCTTGTGGACGGCATAAAGCAGTACGTGGACCGTCTTACCCATTTCTGCCAGTTCGAGATGCAGGTCATACCCGATATCAGGAACACCAAGAACATGGACCAGAACACGCAGAAGACACGTGAAGGAGAACTTATACTCAGTCTTTTGCAGCCGTCCGATGATGTCTGGCTTATGGATGACAAGGGCCGCGAGATGGCATCGGTCGAGATGGCCCGCTGGATGGAAAAGAGGATGGGCGCCTCATCAAAGAGGCTGGTTTTCATAATAGGTGGCCCTTACGGATTCTCCAAGGATGTCTACGACCGCGTTCCCGGCCGTCTCTCGCTCTCCAGGATGACCTTCTCGCACCAGATGGTCCGCCTCATATTCGTGGAGCAGCTCTACCGCGCTTTCGCCATCCTCAACAACCTCCCCTACCACCACGAGTAAAAACTAACACATTGGGGACGGTTCCTAATGTTAACTTTATCATATAGTAAAGACGGATTATTTCCGACCTTCTTTTGTTGAGTTTGAGCAAAAACTGTAACATTAGGAACCGTCCCCGTTATTCAAATTCGCAGACTGATTCTATTATTTGAGAGGCTTCGCTGTCGGTCAGAACGGGACTGATCGGAAGGCTCAGCTCCTGAGCGTGGATCTTCTCGGTTACCGGAAGCGACATGCCGTTCCACTCCTCATAGCACTGCTGCTTGTGCGGAGGGATAGGATAATGTATAAGCGTTCGGACGCCTTTTTCCTTGAGGAACTCCTGGAGTTCATCCCTGCGCTCGCAGAACACAGGGAACAGATGCCAGACATTTGACTGCTCCGGAAGCCTCTGCGGCATGCTTACAAGTGGGTTCGAGATTGAATCCATATACATGGCGGCAATCCTCTTGCGGGCCGAATTGTCCTCATCGAGATGTGCCAGCTTGACCCTCAGTATCGCAGCCTGGATCTCATCTAGACGGCTGTTGCGACCGCGGTATCGGAACACGTATTTCTGAGTGGAACCGTAATTCGCCAGGGCGCGTACAGTCTCAGCCAGCGTGCCGTCATCGGTCGTGACAGCGCCGCCGTCGCCCAGGGCACCCAGATTCTTGCCGGGATAGAAGCTGTGAGCGGCCGCGTCGCCCAGCGAGCCCGTACGACGGCCGTTCAGCGTCTCGCAGCCGTGAGCCTGAGCGTTGTCCTCAATCAGTTTGAGCCCGTATCGGCGGCAAATCTCAGCCATCCGGGGCGACCATGACAGACGGCCGTACAGATGCACGGTCATCAGCGCCTTGGTCCGGGGCGTGATATGTTTCTCCAGCTCGTCTTCATCGATCTCAAGAGTGGACCACTTGGGCTCCACCAGCACCGGCTTGAGCCCGTTGTCGCTTATGGCCAGGACCGATGCAATATACGTGTTGGCAGGTACCAGCACCTCATCGCCGGGCGCCATGACGCCAAGCTCCATGTAGGCGCGCAGTATGAGCCAGAGGGCATCAAGGCCGTTGGCGCATCCCACGCAGTTGCGGGTACCTATATAATCGGCGTACTCGCGTTCAAACGCGCTCACCTCACTCCCCAGCAGATACCATCCGCTGTCCACGGCACGAAGCACCGCGCGGTGTATCTCATCGGAATATTTTTCAGTAATCTTGCCCAGCGGCAGAAACTCTATCATAGTCAAAACAGCATTTCGTAAGTATCATAAACGACCGACCGCGCGCCGAATCCCTCCTTCTGGAATATGAGCCCCTCATTCAGATAGCTGCCTCCGTTCTCGGTCGAGACGCCAAAGTCAAAATAAGTGCGGTCGGCATAGACCTCGCTGATAAGGGTCTTGAGCAGCAGATCCAGCGCCCCGTTCCTCTTGCCGGAGTCCGATGAAGCCAGATACTGCGTATGAACCACATGCCCCATGTCGTAGACAAGCGCGCCGGCCACCACCTCGCCGCCGTCACGCACCACGTGCAGCTTGATCTGCCCCGGGAAACGGCTTGCGAGCAACTGCAGCTCAGCTATGGTATGCACCGGCTTTTTCCTGTGCTTGTCCATCAGTATGCCCGCCAGGATATTCCAGAAGGCCTCAAGGTCCGATGTCATATTACCGTCATCCACCACCAGGCCCGCCTTACGTGCCTTGGCCAGCCCGTTCTTGCGCGACTGACGCATGGGCAGACGGTTCGAGAAATCAATGACCGATGACACTCCCCTCTCCTTGAGCTTGCCTCCGCTGCGGAACAGCGCGTAAAGGTCCTCCTCGGCCGGGAGCTTGCTGTATATATACGGTATAGGTTTATAGAGCCAGCGGTGAGCCCCGAGTTCCCGTTTCATCCAGTCGATGGCGCAGCTGAACACCTCGAGCGCATCGACAGCGATCATATCCTTGGGAACAATCAGGCCGCCGTAGGTCAGACCTCCGTGCGACTGCACCGTACCCTCGTCCTCACGCCAGTTGGCCGGCAGCATGGCCAGCAGCTTGCCGTGCTTGTAGAACATGAGCGAGCAGTCCCTGAACCGGTCGCTGTGGTAGTCCATGTAGCCGCGGTCAAACAGGAACGTGCCGTTCTTGGACGCCGCCACAAAAGCGTTCCACTCCTCCTTATGTGATTCGTCGTACCTCACCACCGAGAGCTGCTCGGTCAGATACTCGTTATAGTCGTTTATATAGCCCGATGCATTATACGGGTGCGATGCAAACACCATGCAGACCGTGCCGGGCGCAAAGTCCCTCAAATCGCACCATACTCCGGGCGGGATAAGGATACCCTTGCGGGGAGAGTCCATAAGCACCTCGGAGTGATGCGTGCCGTCATCGACCATCATACGGAAACTGCCGGTCACCGGTACGACCACCTCGGCAGACTCGCTGTGGGAATGGCCGCCGCGGGTCTTGCCCTCGGGCACCCCGTAAATCCAGAACACACGCTCTATCTGGAAAGGAATCTGATGCGCACCCTCGGCAAACGAGAGCGCTCCCCTGTCATCGGCCGATTCAGGGAACTCTATGATCCTGCATCCTCTTGGTAATGATATATTGTTGTTTTCAGACATTTTTCTTATTGGAGCCCAAAATCAGTAACTCATTCATTTCATTTATCAAAGATAACGGATAAAATAATTCTTTGTTGTTTTTTGAAAAAATATCATCAGAAAACTTGCAAGACTCAAATATGTGCCTTACCTTTGTGCCCGCTTAAGGATGCCGATTACGGTTCCCAAGGAAGTTTGGGTGAGTGGCTGAAACCAGCAGTTTGCTAAACTGCCGTACGGGTTACCGTACCGGGGGTTCGAATCCCCCAGCTTCCGCCTCCTTTTGCAACACGAAAATAACCGCATGGCGCTTTCATCTAACGGTTAGGATACAAGATTCTCAATCTTGGCATACGGGTTCGATTCCCGTAGGCGCTACAAAAAAAGGCCCGAGAAATCGGGCCTAATTTTTTTTGTAGCGCCTACGGGAACCGAACCCGTGCGCCCCAAGGGGCGCTTTCGGGTCCCATTTTTTTATTTTGCTTCGCAAAAAGGGCGGCCTACCCGGCCGCTCTCGTTCGCATACTCACTTCGCCCCAATACCATCGCACCTGCGTTTTTTACATTAGGAACCGTCCCCGATGTTGTAGTTTTCGGGAAAACTGTAACATCGGGGACGGTTCCTAATGTGTTAGTTTTTTAGAAAGTCAGGGTGAGGGTGGCTCCGGTTGGGGAGAGGCCGAAATCCATCAGAGCTACGTCATTATTCCATTCTCTGCTGAGTCTCTTGACCGCCTTTGACGTCCTTATTACCACTATTCCCGAGGCAACGGTTCCCAGGAATCCGCCAATCGCTATAGTCTGGCCTAGCTTACAGCCCGGTTGTTTTTTAGTACCCTCCTGGTACAATTTGACAAAATCTTCCATATCCTGACCGTCCCAACGTTCATTGGCATAACGGTTAGCCTGAACGTTATAGATCACTTCACCGGTTATCCACACGGCACCGCAGGCAGCAAGACTGATCCAGGCATTCTTTTTGGCTTTGAGAGCACTTTCAAGCTCTACTGATACATTACGGTTAGAGACATCGGCCCTCTGAGCAAACATCGGCAAACAAAGAACCATCAAAAACAAGGTTAAATAAATACGCTTCATAAGGTTAAGAAAAAAACTATTTGCGCAAATATAGTGTTTTTGCCAAACTGTCCGGCATTAACTCCACTCAAAATACGCTATATCGCGGGCGAGTGCCGGACATGGGGCCGAAATGAGGGTGTGTCCGGCAGAGAAGCGGGGCAGGACGCTCCTGAGCGGGGTGAGTGCCGGACACTTTGGCGGGAGGAGCGCAGCGCGGCTAAGCCAGAGGGCAAGAGCTGGCCGGGCGCAGGGGAATCAGCGGGACTTGACGCAGTAGACGTAGATGAGCAGGACCACGTTCATCATGAGCGAGTAGAGGATGGCGGGGATAGCCATCTCCTCGTTGGCGAATATGAACGGGCTGGAGGCGATCGCGATGGCCTGGGCTGCGTTCTGCATACCCACCTCTATCACCACGGTCTTGCGCTGCTCAGCACTGTTCCTGACCAGACGTGACAGCAGCGACGAGCAGGTGATTGCGACCAGGATCAGGGCGGTCACGCACACGCCTACGCGGCCCAGGTTATCAAGGATGGTGCGATAGTGCTGGATAAAGAATACGGTGATGAGCACCATAAGGAGCGGGAACGCCAGCCGGGAGAGCACCTTGTCAATCCTGCCGGCAGCATTGGGCCAAATATAATGAATGCCGATACCCACAAGGACGGGCAGCAGCATGAGCAGAAGGTTCTGCTTAATGAGGTTGCCTACAGGCAGCGTAATACCCACGCTCTCCCCCACTATACGGGTGGCCCAGCTCATGATCAGAGGGATGGTAAAGAGGGTGATGATGCTGCTCAGCGCAGTAAGAATAACCGACAGAGCCACATCGCCGCCGGCCAGTTTGGAGAATATGTTCGATGAACTTCCACCCGGGCAGCAGGCAATCAGTATAAGGCCGATGAAAAAGACCGGAGTGAGATTGAAAGCCCACGCCAGACCGAGCGCGATAAGCGGCAGAAGCACCAGCTGACCCACAAGGGCGACAGCGATAGGCCACGGACGACGGAATACTTTACCAAAATCTTCAAACCTCAGGGTAAGACCCAGGTCAAACATCAAAAGCGTAAGAATGGGCAGTACAATCCAGATAGTATTCATATAAAAAATTTACAGGCCGCAAAGGTACTCATTTTTTCCTTGCGGCCCATATAAATATCATGCTCAAATTCCGTTATTCCTCGGGAGCGGGAGTATAGCTGTAACCCAGACCCGCACGGGTCACGATGCAGTGCGAGTAAGGCTCAATCTTCTTGCGGATACGTGTTATGTTGACATCGACGGTACGCGGCGTCACGATCACGTCATTGGGCCATATGGTCGAGAGCAGGTCCTCACGCGAGAACACCTTCTCGGGATTGTCAACAAACAGCGACAGGATATCGAGCTCAGTCTTGGTCAGAGGCACGGGATAGCCGTCAATCCTTACCACACGCCCTTGGGGGTCGAGTGCGATGCCCTTGACATGCGTATCGGTGATAGCCACACCAAGTCTGGCCTCCACCACATTGATGATATAGTCACCGGTCTTTTCACACTCGCTTATGATATCAGTGTAGATTGTACCGCTGGCATAGCTGTAGTCATGCTTGTCAATAGCCATGATGTTCTGCTGCTTGAGTTTGGTACGCAAGGCATTGATCTGAGTCTCGGTCGATTTGGCTGTCTCTATGCTGAAATCCTCTCTGCGGCCTGAGAGCAGCATATTCATCTCGGTTACGGCAGCCTTGACCAACTGGAGCATATCCTTGACGCCCTGAACCTGGGCCTCGGTAAAGTCAATCTTGTTCTCACGCTTGCGGTGCATGATACGCGCCAGATTGAAGAAACTGTCACCCACGCTCTCCAACTCGCCGATCTGACGGAGCATGGAGCGGATCTTCTGCTTGGAGTCATCGGACAGGTGAGCCTCACCTATCTGTCCCAGGTAACGGCCTATCTCACTCTCCATCTCATCGCTCTGGTCCTCATACTTGGCAATCCTGTCATAGAGTTTCCGGAACTCGTCATTGTCATTGGTAGAATAGAGGGTAAGCACCTCGTCAAACATTTTCTGCATCTGCTCACCGAACACAACAATCTCTTTCTGCGCCTGCAGGAGCGAGATTTCAGGCGTCTTCATAAGACCGCCGCGGATAAACTGGAGCTTGGAGCCCTCCTCCATCTCGCTTGCCTTGGGCTTGATGATGCTGCACACAATCCGCTCAAGCTGAGGTATGAACCATATAAGTATGAACGTGTTGATGACGTTGAACCCTGTATGGAAAGCGGCAAGCGCAAAGTTAAGCTGGGCAGGTGACTGTGAGCTGGCCGTAGGATCCAGACCGACCACGCGGCAGACGGTGTTCACAAAGGGATAGAACACGCAGAGTATCCAAACCACGCCGAACACGTTGAACAGCAGGTGCGACATGGCGGCGCGACGGGCCTGAGTATTGGCCGACATGGCAGCCAGGTTGGCAGTGAGCGTGGTGCCGATGTTCTCACCCATAACGAGCGCGATACCCTGATAGATCGATATGGCACCGGTAGAGCAGAGCACCATGGTGATGGCCATGAGTGCGGCCGATGACTGCGCGATGCAGGTCAGCACCGATCCTATAAGCAGGAATATGACGATGGTCAGGTATTTGCTGGAGTCAAACGATGTAAAGAAGGCCATGGCATACTCGTTGTGCGCCAGGTCCATCTCCTCACCGGTGGAACGCAGCAGACTGATGGCAAAAAGCAGGAAGCTGAGTCCGAACAGGAAATCGCCCACATATCTGTGTTTTCCGGTCTGGATGAGTATGATACCCACCAGAAAAGCAGGCCAGACTATATTGGCTATATTAAAAGAAAAACCTGCCGACATTATCCATGCCGACAGGGTAGTACCGATATTAGCGCCCATTATGACCGATATGGCCTGTGCAAGAGTAAGAAGAGCAGCGTTAACGAAAGATACGGTCATTACCGTGGTTGCTGCCGATGACTGAACGGCTACCGTTACAAGAGCGCCAGTGGCTACGCCTGAGAATCTGTTTGTGGTCATTGATCCCAGTAGATGTCGAAGGCCGGGACCAGCCATTTTCTGAAGGGCTTCGCTCATCACTTTCATGCCATAGATGAGCAGGGCAATTGCGCCCAGAAGTTTCAATGCAATCAACATATTTCAATATTTCAACCACAAAAATAGGCCTTATTCCCAATTACACAAATAAAATGGGAAAAATGTAATGAAATTGTAACAGAGCAGTGTGGCGAATCCGTTTCGTCCCCACTCACCCTCGCCAAGGTGGTTTCAACCCCGTTTCCGGGCATAAAAATAGCCGGAGCGCGTTGTAACGTCACCCCGGCTATCTCTATAACAATTGATTTATTTGAAATCAGTCTCTGCCCATGGAATCCACTTCTGAACCTCTTTGTCTTTTAATGTTTCATCGACATAAAGGATAGTAGTGTTGGCATCCTCCTTACCCAGCAGGAACTTGTCAATGAATGCCTCTACCTCAGGATACTGGCTCTGGGGGAGCTGGCAATGACCGTGCTTACCCTGGATTGAGAATCCCATACGGTCCTCGATTCCGAACTTTTCCCAAACCTCACGGGCAGCTACGCATGATACGTAACCGGCCTCGTCGGCAAGCCACTCATAGTCGGTGTTACCGAGTACCAGGAGGGCACGGGGGCAAACCAGAGCGCAGAGCTCGTGGTGGTCATACGGAAGCTTTGATACGTTATCCTCCTTCCAGTCCCACATGGACTTCATGAACCAGTGATCATCGGTATTACCCAGATTCTCTACATTGCCAAGAGTCTGTGATACACGCCAAGCAGCTGCACCACCGCCACCGGGCTCCTGAGCGATTGTCAGAGCGATACGCTCATCCAGTGCACCTGACCAGAGGGCCATCTTACCAGCGTATGAGCAACCGGTGATACCGATGTGCTTCATATCGATCTTGCTGGCAGCGCCTACGATCTCCAGACCGTCGATGAGGCGGCTTACGCCCCAAGTCCACTCTGCATATGCACCGTTGTCAACCAGTTCGGGATAGAGACGGTCAAAATTGTATGTGCCACGGCCGTCTTTCTTCTCACCGCCGCCAAAGCCGCCCATCTGTGAGTAGCTGTTCACCTGACGCTCGCTAAAGTTCATGGTAGCGATCTTGCGCTCGCTGAAGAACTGACGGGGCAGGCTGTTGTTTGAAGCACCGATCATAAGGGGGAACGGGCCGTCACCTTCCGGATAGTTGATTTTGGCAGAAATCTCAAGAGTCTCACCGTTGCGGGTAACCTTTACGGTCAGGGTATTGTTCTCAAGGGTTGCCTCGATATTCTCCTTGCCGATCATAGGCTTCTCACCGATCTCGTAGTGGTAGAGCTCACGGATGATCTCAGCGCGACGCTTCTCCCAATCCTTGAACTTCTTTACCTGCTTTGTGCTGTTTGAGAACTCAAACGGGTTGGGCAGGGTCTCCGAAACCTTAGCCTCATCAACTGAGGGGAATGACGGAGCAGGATACTTAGCACCGGTGAATTCCTGATCGTAAACCAGAGGAATCTCATTCTTGGCCGACATTGTGGTAGCCGAGAGGACTGCAACGGCTAACAGAATAACTTTGCTTCTTTTCATATTGTAAGTTTAGGTTAATAAATAAGCGTTGTCAAAAGGTCCCCAAATATAGGGCTTATCTTTAATATCAAAAATTTTGCGGTCGGTTAAACCTATGCAAAACATAAAAAATCAGAAACCAAGGACAATTTTGACAGGAAGGTGGTCCGAATAGCCGCCTTGGTAACGGCGTCCGTTATAAGTACGGAACGGCTTAACTCCTCCGTAACTGTCATCGTCAGTAAGAAGGAATCCGTGGTTCATTATAGACACATCAAGCAGCTCAGTACAGCCAAGTCCGTTCAGCACCGATGCCGATACCACGAACTGGTCATATTTGTCCCACACGCCCTGGTATTTGTAGCTACCGTCGGGCAGAGGGTCCATAAGAGTGACCAGCTCACCGTCACTGAGATTCTTGCCCGATGCATACACGTGCGCCTTAAGAACGTCACGCACAGCCGCATCATCAGGTCCTTCGTTCAGGTCGCCCATTATTATGACGTAAGGTTTGCGGCGCACCCCGAGAATACTGTCCACCGATTCGCGCACCACCTTTGCGGCACCCATACGCAGACGCTCGGTCTCATCGGTCCCGCCGTAACGGCTAGGCCAGTGGCAGACGTAGATATCGAGTGTGTCATGGTTCTCGAGCATGCCTGTAACATGCAGCACGTCACGCGTAGCGCCTCCGCCCACCTCACGCAGGTTGACACGCAGCGACTCATGGTCAATAAGACGGAACAGGCTGCTGCGGTACATAAGCGCCACATCAATGCCACGACGGTCAGGCGAATCGGTCATGACGAACTTGTAGCCCACCTCACGCAGTGCAGAGCGGGCGGTGAGGTCCGTAAGGACGGTGGCGTTCTCCACCTCCGAAAGGCCCACAAGCGCGGGTGCCATCTCTTGATCGGCCGATACGATCACCTTGGAGAGCGCATCCATCTTATCACGGTAACGGGAGACGGTCCAGTGATAATTGCCATCAGGGGTATAGTCGTCATCGTCCTTGAGAGGGTCATTCTCAGGATCGAACAGGTTCTCGGCATTGCAGAACATCACAGTCATGCTCTGCTGCGGAAAAAGATTCAGGGAAGTAAGGATGCAAACAAGGAAGTAAACGATTCGTCTCATATTCATTGTGTTTTAGTCATGTGGCTTGTATTGGTAACAGCCCGCGTCGGCTCCATCGGCCGGTCGGGTTACGCCGGCCAGGTCCATGAGCCACAAGGCTGATGCGGCATCGGCAATGCCTCGCGCCGGTGAGAGGGAATCCAGCTCAAACACCGAACGGTAGCCGACTCTGGTCCTGTTCCTGAAATTGGAGGCGCCGTAGGCCTTATTCCTGTTATTCTCGAACCGCACGTTGCTGAAACGCGAATCGGTGGTATCACGAACCATCAGGAGCGAGTTGCTTACACTGTAGGGAGCCGTCTCCCTTACGGAATCGGCAAACTGGGTGATCAGTTCCGAAGTATGACGTCCGGTTATTATGCAGTTATTGAACGATGCACCGCCGAACCCGACGCCCCTGCCTTCACGGCTGTCACTGAGCAGCACCGCCTGCCCCGCGCCATCCCAGAGAGAGAAGGCCGCGATGGTGCAGAACGTGAACTCCGACTGTCCGCCGGCAATATCCACACATACCCCTCCGGCATTGGTAATCTGCGAGTTGGCGACCGACAGTCTGCATCCCGTCGCCTCCAGTCCGTTACCTTTAATATTATGTATGACCGATGACACCAAGCTCAGTTTCAGACTCTCACTGCCTGCGCTGTCGGCCTTTATGCCAAAGTCGGCACCGTGAATGTCACACCACTCCAGCATATTGCCGTAACTGCCGCCACGGAGCCTTACTCCGCCCCACTGCCCTGAGAGCAGGTCATAAGGCAGGTCCTCAAGCATATCGTCCAGGCGGTCTCCGCGCATGATTATCACGCTGTCGGGCGTGCCCTGCGCCACCAGACGGCCGGCAACGTCAAGTACCGCACCCTTATGGAAATAGAGTCGCGTACCGGGCTCCAGAGTAAGGGTGGCACCCTCCTTTACGTAGAGGCTGTCGTAGATTATATAAGGTACAAGCGGGGTCAGTCTGGTATCGGACTCAATCCTCTGCCCTTTCAGGACTACGGCGTTCTGAGCGCTCACCTCAAGTCTTACATGCTGAACGTTGCCGCTCTCCAGGATGAACCGTATGGAATCAAACGCCTGGAACAGCCCGGTCTCTCCGCTCTCGGGTATATTGACCGATACAAAACAGAACAGGCTGTCACCTGCCCCGAGTTCAAGCGACGTGATGGTGGAACCTCCCTCCCCGTCCATGTTCATGCGGAAGGGGCTGGCCGCTCCGCCACCCATAACGGCGTCGAACCGCAGTCCCACGTCATTACGGTTATAGACCTTGAACCATACCGAGGCCGATGCCACACCCGTGAATACGGTATCCATGCTCACCGTATCGGCCGAGAAAGAGAGACGGTAACGGCCGTCAGCGCTGAACTCCCACTCGTCGTGACACGACAAGAGGGAAAGGAGGGCTGTCAGGGCCAGCATGAGACGGACCGGTTTCATAGAATGTATGGTTTTTGAGGTGCGCTAATATAAAACGGAAATCCCACAAAAATAGTATTCTCTGCAAGATTCATGACTATCTTTGCACAAAAACAGGGAGAACAGACATGAAAGAGAGGATTGACAGAGGCAGAGTATTGAAATTCCTTAAGGACTGGATGCTTGTGATAGGCATGATATCGGGTGCCAGCGCATACCTCATATACATGCAGATACCCTCCATCCACTCTGCCGGTCCCGTACTGGAGCTGATATGCCGCAAGGCACAGCCCATACTGCTGTTCCTCATGCTGTTCATTAGCTTCAGCCGAATAGAACCCCGTCAGCTGCACCCCACCCGCTGGAATATATGGAACCTGCTCATCCAGGTAGGTTCGTTCCTGCTGCTCTCGCTGGCAGTGATCTGGGCCATGCACAGCCAGACCGCACTTGCCGCCTGGATACTGCGTCACCGCATACTCTTTGAGGCGGCCATGCTCTGTATGATATGTCCCACAGCCACCGCATGCGCTGTGGTCACCGGCAAGCTGGGAGGTGACATGGCACAGGTGGTCATGTACACCATAACAATCAACCTGGCGGTATCGGTCGTAGTTCCGCTCACCGTGCCCCTGCTCTATCCGCAGGCCGGCATCACATTCGTAGCCGCTTTCAGCCGCATCCTGGCCAAGGTATTCCCGCTGCTCATACTGCCCTGTCTCACCGCGTGGACCGTACGCTGGCTCTTGCCCCGCTTCCATGAGTGGGTAGCCTCCAAGATGAACCTCTCGTTCTACCTCTGGAGCGTGTCACTCACCCTGGCCATACTCATGAGCACCCGTGCCATCGTGCATAGCAAATGCAGCATACTGACACTGGTGGGAGTTGCACTCACATCCATGCTCTGCTGCATATTCCAATTCGCCGCAGGCCGCATGACCGGAAAGCGCTCAGGCAACCGCATTGAGGCCAGCCAGTCCCTGGGACAGAAGAACACCGTATTCGGAATCTGGATGGGTTACACTTTCTGGAACCCGCTGGTATCGGTAGCAGGCGGATTCTACACAATCTGGCATAACATCCACAACACACGGCAGCTCTACAAGAGTGCCAATAAAAAGCACTGATTATGATTGAAAGGACTATAAAAGCATTATCGGCACTTACCCTCCTTTTTACCCTCACATGCTGCGAAAAGGAGGATTACGTAAATGACGACACCCCGCGTACACCACGACGTGAGTGGTATGAGATCGTAAAGACCGATACGCTCACCGCCGCCGAACTGACACAGGGTCTGGCAGGCTATTCCATACCCATTATCCGCACATCGGTGGCCCGCGTGGCATTCATGTACAACTCCACCGACGGGACCGACTCGGTACATCTGTCCGGCACGGTGACCTACCCCATAACCCGCAACAACTTCAACAGGCTTCTGCTGGAGAACCACCAGTTCTACGTAAACGACAACGAGGCTCCCTCACAGTCCTCGACAGGCGGTATGATAATATCGGCCAGATCCGGATCCGAGAGCATATGCATCACACCCGAATACCAGGGACTGGGACTCACCAGCCACATGCGCCTTCCCTATTTCAATGCAACGTTGCTCGCACGTCAGAGCATAGACTGCTTCAATGCCGCCCTGACACTCATTACGGACCTGGGGATTGAACTTGTCCCGAACTACTTTACATACAACTTCGGATACTCGCTTGGAGGTGCCGTATCGGCCGCCATAGCGAGAGAGGTAGAGCTCGACCCGGAGCTGGACAGGACCATGCACATAAAAAAGAGCATCTGCGGCGGTGGTCCCTATGATCCCAACGCCCTGCTTGAACACTACTCGTCCATTCCCGATGACTCCATAGCCTATCCCATCGTCATAATATGTGCCCTGGAGGGTGCCCGTGACGAGAATCCCGCCATGAGAGAGGCTTACAGCGACACTATCCTCTACTCGCGCAAACTCAGGGAGTCAGGTCTCTTTGAAGCCATTCAGGCCAAACAGAGTAATACCAGGCAGCTCATAAGGCTCATACATGAGAACGGATGCTACACCCTCCGGGAGATGGTTAATCCCGACCTTTTTGACCGGGAGTCATCCCTTTACAGGTTCCTCGTTGAGCATAACAGCAGGAATGACCTCACAGTGGGCTGGTCTCCGCATAAACCCATGTACGTTTGTCATGCCGGCCAGGACAACTGCGTCCCGTTTGCCTGCTACCAGAGCCTCAAGACCAAGATGGCCGGCAACCCCAACATTACATGGGAGGTCACCAGGAACGAGGACCACGCCAATGACGGCACCTATTTCTATATGAGGCTCATACTTGGAATGCTGCCTCTTGAATGACAGGCCCGATTGTCTTAAAAAAGAACTATCTTTGAGCCTGATAACGCTATGGATTTAGTAAACAGAGTAAAGGAGTACATTGACCGTAACCGGCTTCTGGAGAGCAGACAGCCCGTCCTGGTTGGGTTGAGCGGCGGAGCTGACAGCACCGCCCTGCTTAAGGTATTGCTTGCTCTGGGTTATCCGTGCACTGCAGTACACTGCAACTTCCACCTGCGCGGAAGCGAGAGCGACCGTGACCAGGAGTTCGTGACAGCGCTGTGCCGCACCCTCGGCGTGGAACTGGTAACATGCAGCTATGATACGCGCAAGTATGCATCGGACCACGGCATATCGATTGAGATGGCCGCACGGGAATTGCGTTACGCCGATTTTGAGCGTATCATGAAGGAGCGCGGCGCCGCTGCAGTATGCATAGCCCACCACCGTGACGACTCTGTGGAGACCGTGCTGCTCAACCTCATAAGAGGCACCGGAATCAAAGGTCTCACGGGCATCAAGCCCCGTAACGGCCATATCATACGCCCGCTTCTGTGCCTGTCGAGAGACGAGATAGAGCAGTGGCTCAAGGAGAACGGCCAGTCATATGTGACTGACAGCACCAATCTGGAGACTGATTATACCCGCAACAAGGTACGTCTCAAGCTGCTACCGCTCATGCGTGAGATCAACCCCTCGGCCGATGAGGCCATACTAAGCACCTCCAGCCATCTGCAAATGGCTTATGACATATGCCTCCCGGCTCTTGAGGCCATGCGTGACCGATGCGTCCGCGAGAAAGACGGCATTATGACAATTAGCATTGACGCCCTGAGCACCCTGCCCTCGGTTCAGGGATTTCTCTTTGAGATTCTCTCTCCGCTGGGATTCAACGAGACACAGATAGCTGCGGTATCACGTTCGCTCCACTCGCAGCCGGGCACGCGGTTCCTCTCCTCCACTCACCAGATTGTCAAGGACCGTGACTCGTTCATGGTATCGGCCCTGTCCGGTTCGGAACCGGATGAGATTACCGTAAGCCTTGATACGACTGAGGTGAAGCTGACCGGGGGCGGCATGCTGAGCATAAGGACCGCACCCGCGGGATCGGCCATATCGGCCTTACCGGAAACAGCCACTCTCGATGCATCACTGCTGAGCAGGGGCGCCATCACCATACGCCGCTGGCGTGAAGGCGACTGGTTCATACCGTTCGGCATGAAAGGGCGCAAGCTGGTGAGCGACTACCTGACCGACTGCAAGGTCAGCCCTCTGGAGAGAGAACGACAGCTGGTGGCTCTCCACGGCGATGACATAATCTGGGTCATGGGCCGACGAAGCGACAACCGCTACCGTGTAAGTCCACGGACAGAGACACAGCTCATTCTTACATTATCATAAAAAACGGACCGTCCTTTACGAACGGTCCGCTTTATTTCTGGCTCTTACGGAATCAGATTGTGACAGTCGCCTTAAGACGGATATCGTCCGATGCGCCGCCGAGCATGAGCTCAATCTCACCGTTCTCCAGTGTCCAGCCGTCGGTGGTCTTGGACTCGTCCCAGTAGCGGAGTTCCGATACGGGAACCTCCAGGGTTACGGTCTTGGTCTCACCTGCGCCCAGGGTTACGCGCTTGAATGCCTTGAGCTCCTTGTAGGGACGCTCAACCTTGGAATCCTTATAGTGCACGTAGAGCTGTGCCACCTCATCGGCCTCCATGCCGCCCTCGTTCTTGAGGTTGAATGTAACCTTGATCACATCCTTTGCGCCGTATTTGGTCTTGTTGGTCTTTATGTTGGAGTAACCGAAATCAACATATGACAGACCGTGTCCGAATGCGTACATGACGGGCTTCTCCTTGGTGTCGAACCAGCGGTAACCTACCAGCAGTTTCTCGGTGTAGAGTGCATCAGGCACTGCGTTTGAACGGCGTGAGCTGCCGTTGCCGCCCAGATCCTGACGGTACATGTTGGTGAACAGGTCACCATCGGCCGATGCTCTCTGCGGGAAGTTACCCATAGCATATGCGGGTGAGTCCTCAAGCTTGATGGGGAATGTGAAAGGCAGCTTGCCTGAGGGGGCTATAGCGGGTGAATATTTCTCAAGTTTCTGCAGATCACAGGGACCGCCGCTTATTATAACGCTTACTATGTTGGGGTTTACAGCCGATATGGCTGCAACCAGCTCCTCCTGACCCAGTGTGAGCTTGATGTCTGAACGGTCACTGCCCTCAGTCTCGATGCTCTTGCTGGTACCTCCTACAAATATTACCAGGTCTGCCTCCTTTGCGGCCTTGATAGCCTCAATGAGCAGATCGGTGTTGATTGAGGGAGTAGCGGCAGGTCTGCCCCATCCACCAGCCTGCGGCAGAGCATAACCCTCGTTAAAGGTAACCTGTACACCGTTTCCGGCATGGTTCTGAATACCCATGAGCGGGGTAATCTCATAAGGA
>CACZCX010000018.1 GCA_902779875.1 uncultured Bacteroidales bacterium
AACTCAAGTATAAACTAGGACAAATGAGTCGCAAAAAGAACAACTGAGGTGTCGAAACAACTTTGCGAAAAAATGTCGAAAATATATTTGCTTATTACATCTGCCAGTTCCTCACGGAATTCTGAAACGAATGCGTTACGGATACGGGCGCACTTTTCATTAATGGAGTTATCCAAGGGGTTGGTAAGGCGATCTATACTTTCTTCTACTGCAGATAGGTCCTCTCGGCCGGTAATGTGCTTATATATGAATGAGAGTTCATCCCGACAATCAGATAGGTTCTTGAAGTATATCCCTTCTGGATGGCGTAAGAACAGGAAGAAAACGGCCTTGTGAATAGGAGAAAGATTTATCTGCTTATTATCAAAGTCCGGCAATATAATCTGATACTTGCTGTCTATATGGAGACGACTTGGTTTGTCGGAATCATCGCCTATAAGCTTACGGATTGCCAGCGTTGAGAGACCACGAGAACGAAGTTGGTCTATACGCTCCCGGATTTCTTGACCAATAAGATAGACATCGGTGTCAAAGCGGTCATCGGCATCCATACCAGCTAAGCTGGCCTTCAATTTTTCTGGTGATACAATGCTATAATACAGACCCTTTCCTATATGTGTGGAGTAGTCTTGTATTTCGGATTTTAGGGATTCTAAATCCTGGGAGATTAGCTGGCGTACTGTAAAGATTGCGCAATATGTATCGTACCTTATACAACGAAGTAGAGATGGCTTATTTATTACGTTTGGTATCTGAGAAGCAGTCAAAATATCCTGATATGACAAATAGTTGTCAGGTATAGTCGGAATCGATGATATACCGGGCTTATAATATGTGATTAGAGAGGCATTAATAGCTGACTTGATCTTTTGGTTAAAAACAGGGAGAAAAACAAAAGCTTTATTCTTATCATTAAATAGCGCATTAATCTCATCAAAATGGTCCTGTATTAGAGACTCAATAAGGTAGCCCTGAGAAGGGGCGTAAAAGATCACTTCATCAGTTGATGGTTTAAAACCCACAAATTGGTATGGTACCTGAACACGATATGATCCATGGCCATCATTTATTGGTTGTACATTTATATGCAAGTCTCTGTATCTGTTTACAAATAGTTGCCGGGAATCTGATGGTTGATTGCTTCTATCACGGCTTGCATCCCTTTTACCCCATCTGGCTATGTACAAAAAGAGTACTGCAACAATGATTGCTGCCAGCACTATCAGTACTATGGTAAGTGGAGTCATGGTGTAAAGATAGAGAATTCAGTTGAAGTATACGAGCGTATATTCTAAAACACTAAAAGAAAAAAAACTCCTCAAATATTTAATCGTTTTCATTTTATCAAGATATAATATAATAGAAGCACTCTTCTACAATCTGGAGAATGAGAAACTGAAAACAGAATTAAAAATGAAATATCGTCAAATAAAAAGAAATTAATGACATGACAAATAAATTAATCGCGAAAGTAAATTATGACAAGGAAAGACAACACCTTTCCATAGATGTGTATACCGATTACCTCAACATGCTTAAGGATATTCTCTCGAATCCGAAACCAATCGGCAAGGCATTTAAAAATATTACCAAGGTGTATGTGTTGCTTAGTTGGATGAATAGCGTCAAGCAGTACCACATAGACAAGGAGGATCTTGCGACAATGACTTATGCAAGAAACAAAGAAAGATTAAATAAAGCCATTAATATCTTAATAGATAATCAGTTGCTAGAAACTCAATTACATCAAAATCAATCAAAAAGTCGTAGTTATTATACTTATAAAGTTCATGTTCTCAAGTATGAGAGAAAAACTAATGCAACTACTACATTTGAGTTTGATATACCTATAGTGACTTACTGTAACCTTCTTGTAGCGGAAAACAAACAAAACGGTAATATAATATTTCCTTCTTCTTCTCCCCATATATACCGTAACGATTCTCTTTCAGGAGGGAAGAACAATGGTTTCCAGCAGAAATTCCTGGGTTGGTATGAGGAGTTGGACTTCGGTGAGACGGTAGTGCCTAGAGGTCGTTTCTCGTTAAAGGATGGTAGGTTTTATCACCGCTTTAACACGATGCCTAAAGATGAAAGGTTGTCATCAGTCACATGGGATGGAGATAACCTGAAGGAGGTGTGGGACGCACATTCTGCATTTTTTATCGTTCTCGGATACTATCTTAAGTTTGTTGTGTCTTATCAGTCAGAGGAGGACGCTATTATAGTTAAAAATGAAGCTGACGAGATGCTTAATCTGGCAATATCAGATCAGTTCTATTCATCAATCATGAAATATCATAACAAGCACGCGTCTTGGTTTATTAACCGTAATAAAGCCAAGGAGATGACGCAGAAGTATGTAAATAAGACATATTCAAGGTTTTTCAAGAAGAATGGTGAGCGATGCAAACATCCGGATTCCATAGAACTGCAATACGTAGATGAGTTTTTCCAAAATAATTATCCTTGTATAAGGAACTGGCTACTCAATTATCCGAGGCATGAAAATTACAAACAGATAGAGATAAATCGAGAAAATAAGAAGTTTACTCAGATTAAGAAAGTTAGTGTCTCTAACATACATATGGATATCATGCCGTATGAGTTCGAGTTAATCAGCATGGGGTTATGCAAAGATCTATATAACATATATGGCGTAAAGAGCGTTACTGTCCATGATGCTATATACCTTAAGTCCCGTGATGCGGCTATTATAACCCCAGATATAATAGACTCTTGTCTTGCTTTCAGATTAGGTTTGAAAACAAATGCAGAAATAATAAGAACCAGAAAATTGTTCTGAGTTTTATTTGCTAATTACTATCCTAGTTAATAGGATTCGTAGTTTCATAGTATAATACGGGGTTGAATCTTGAGAAAAGTCAAGAAATAAAGCGATTTACAACAAAAAAACGTCAGTTATGAATAGCTTTTTTTAATACAATTCAAAGTTGAAGCAAACATTGTAATTGCGAGTGCCATTCGTTAATAGCTGATATTCAACCTATTATGCGGATTGATAAATTGATGCGTTAGAAATCACTACTCAGAAGAGACCCCTTTTACCCGGGTCTGGAGCAAGGTCGTAACGCACAGGTATCGATTCCCCCTTATTTTTATCCTGTATCGCATACCGGTCGGATCGTCAGCCCTGCATATCTTGGGTTGGGTAAATACTTAATAAGTATTTGCCGGTCAAATACAGTTGCAATAGCATGAAGGGCGTTCTGGTTGTAAAGAGCAGAAGTCCAATAATACCCAGCCTTTTCCACATTAACTGTTTCGCCATGAAGAACAAACCCCGCTGCCGGAAGAAAGATGGATTGATCAGAATAACCTTCTACCATGCTCTTAATGAGATATCCCCTTACGCCCTTCAGTGTAGTCCATTTCCATGAGCATCTGTTGTGTAGTTCTGCTATATCCTCAAGGCTAGGTATACGCCATGAGCCTCCCATTCTTAGATTTGCCACGTCATCCTGTAAGTCAAGCACCTTCTTTATAGTTGGATCAAGTTTAGGGCAATCTCCTTCTTGCCCATACTTATAATTGTCCTCGACAGAGTATAGGTAATTAACTGTATCGTATTTACTCTTGGGCTCGAGCTCGCCCCAGGCGAAATAATCACCCAAATCTTCTGGTGAGTTTGCTCCCAAGTTGCAAGTTGCATATCTAGATGACAATCCTAGGTCCACTGACTCAATTCTCATTCCTTGATCTAATATTTGATGTGTAAAAAATCAAAAACATTTTCCATGCCTTTCATTCTCTCAATCAAGTCTAGAATGTTAACCATATCTCTTTCATGCATGCAAACCTCCGCTATATTAGCTTTCCAGTTGTGTCCCTCCCCGATATAATGGCAACCCACGCTTATCCCATCCGAACTACAATTAATACTTCTAATAAGAATATTATCCTCGCCCTGAAAACAACTGTTGATATAGATAGGAGTATTTATTTCTTGGTCCCAAAGTGGAAAGGTCATGATGATATGTTTATAACCTTTTTCCAGTGAATACTTTCTTAGGGCAATTGACTCTAAAGCCTCCTTACAATCCTGTATTACCCTCCCTTTTATGAGGTCCAGTTCCTTCCTATACTCGATACTATTCATGCTTTTATTGCTAGAATAATTAATAATATAGCAACTCCAATTATTAATAGCGTAGCAACACCCATTGGGTCTATGGATACTAATAATACATCCGCGAACACATGAGTTACTATCCAGATAAGAAGCCTGAATAGAGGAATGATCATTATTAATAATATTACTGCTAATAGAAACTTGAACAGGAATTTTATCATCCGAATTACAGACTTATATGTTAAACTCTTTCTTAATTCTTTGCACCGTGCTTATGGAAACATCGCACACCTTAGATGCTACCCTGACTGATAGTCCCCGCTTCAAAGCCCTTATCAGTTCTGCATACTTCAACTGTTTCTGCTCCATTGTCATGACGCTGCCGGGTTTTCGCCCCATCTTGACGCCTCTCTTCTTCGCTAATTCGCGTCCGCTATTGAGCCGGAACTTGATTGATTCCAACTCAAGGGAGTTTGCTAGAGAAAGACAGGATAACAAGATTGGAGCGAATACCGATGGCTTTCCGTCAGCATCGAGTAGCGTGAACTGCTCCTTTTGAGTGTAGAGATTTATGTTTGAATCCATTAATCCTTTGACAAAGGACATCGTATCGAAGACAGAACCTCTGTTGATGCGAGATAGTTCGCTTGCGACTATGATATCTACACCATGACTCTTGCAGAACTCGACACACTCATTCAGTACAGGACGGTTAGTTCCGTTCCTCGCGGTAAGATGCTCCTCATACACTTTCGTGATTTTATAATTCATGCCATTACAGTACCGAGTCAGGTCTGCGACCTGTCTAGTCGTGTCCTGTCTGGACTCCTGTGCTCCACTCGACGAGCACCTTGCATATATTACTGCCTTCATATCCTATTCATTTTAATCTTAGGAATTATCGAATACACGCCTGAAAGTATACACTGTGTTAATTCTACCATTAAAACAATTATTTGACTACACCCATTTTTTGAATATACCAATTTTTATTCCGCAGTAAATATATGACATATTTCTGATATATGCAATATATACTATTGCTTTCTTCAGTTATTTGTAATAAAAACAACTTTTATTATTAGCTTTGGTTCTCGAAAGAGAGAAATAATATGAAAATAGCCCAAAGCGTCATCATTCTCAGTTTTAAAGGAGGTGGAGAATCCTTTATATTTGGGTCATTGTCGGCAATATACGCAATGTTTACTCCAGAGCAGTTGGGTATCTCGTACTCCGCCTTGAGAAACGCTGTAGCAAAGTATATTAAAGAGAACAATGTGAATGAGAATGATTTATGTTCGCAGATAATCTATGAGACAAGGAACGGTAAGATAATTCTGAAAAGGGCTCCTTTATTACTTGCTGATAAAAGCAAATAACATATAAAGATATGGCAAAATATTAAATTGACTTTTCAGTATATATTGAAACCGCCACCATCTGGCATACTCTTTTAGTCCTGAAATCACACCCACAGCAGCTTCTGGACCGGAGCGATCCTAATTTAGTAAAATAATTTTATTAGAATTAAAACTGGCGACGGTCTGGAAATCAGAGATTTGCCAGCTGTAGATGGATCCTGATGGAGAAATTTAATTTTTTTAAAATTAAATATTTAATTCCCTGGCAGTAACAGCTCTCTTCCTGTGGAGTTTTTCCAGCTACAGAAGCTCAGTCTGATGTATGTAAATAATTTTATTAAAATCAAATTACTATTCATCCTGGCAGTACAGTCCTTGATTGGAAACAAAAAATGAGCTAAAAATGAAAAAAAGTATCCTTCAAACTTAATCGTTTTATATTTTTTGGCATATAATATAATAGGAACAGTTCCATGTTCCAATAAAAATAATTAAATTCATATGAAGAAACAAAGAAGAAGAACTGCACTCGCAGCTGGAAAAGTAACAGTCCGCTGCCATGTTGTCTGTTGAGAGATGCAAACAGTTATTAGGAGATGAAGGCAAAAGATTGTCAACAAGGGAAATACAGGATTTGCGTGTTTTCCTGTATCAGGTCGCAAGACTTGCAAAAAATAACGGATTAATAGATGGAGCAATTTAAGAAAGCAATTCTTTATTGTCGAGTTAGTAGTGATGAACAGGCTAAGGGATGTTCACTAGATCACCAGGAGAAGGAATTAAAGGACTGGTGTATTAAGAATGAAGTAGATGTGGTTAAAATATTCAGGGAGGACCACTCTGCAAAAACAACCAATAGACCAGAACTACAAAAAGCCTTGTCTGAGTTCAATAGACAGAACTCAGGAGTGAATTATTTCCTTGTGTTGCGATGGAACAGATTGTCTCGTAATGCCGATGATGGCAATTCTTTAATCAAAAAAATGAGAAAGAACGGCATTGAAGTAAATGCTATTGAGGAGTGGATTGATCACAAAGTTGCTGAAGCGAAGATATTGCTAAGCATATACCTAGCAATGGCGGAGGTAGATAATGACAAGAGAGCAAAAGCCACATGTGATGGTATTCATGCAACTTTATTGAAAGGAAAATGTGCGAACAAGGCTCCCAGAGGATATGTCAACAAAAGAAAGGATGATTATACCAAATGGGTAGATATTGATCCGAAAGTAGGACCATTGGTGAAAGAAGCATTTGAGGAGGTGGCAAAAGGAATAAAGTCACCAACACTTGTATGGAGAGAAATGAAGGCAAAAGGCTTGAAATGTGGGAGGCAGTCTTTTTTTGATATGCTCAGGAATCATTTTTACATAGGTGAGGTGTTTGTTCCTGCATACAACAATGATCCAGACCAGTATGTAAAAGGGCTGCATAAACCTTTGGTTGAACCAGATGTTTTCTATAAGGTACAAGATGTTCTTAAACCTTCCACAAAACGCAAACGTGATAAAGAATCGATAAGAGAACATTACGTGAAAATCAATAAAATGCCACAGCCAGAGTTCTATATGCGGGATTTTCTTGTTTGCCCTCATTGTGGCAGTAAACTCAGGGCATCTTTCAGTAAGGGCCGCCATGCAAGATATCCCTATTATCACTGCAACCACTGCCATAAGTTTCGCATCAAAGCTGATGCTTTTAACAGTGGATTCGAGGCATCATTGAATGGCTTAACCCCACCAGACAACTTGATAAGGTTATTCCAGGAGATATGTGATGATGTGATTGGTGAAAGTAGCAAGACTCGCGAGCAGCGTATCGCGAAGCTACGTAGTGATATTTCGGATAAAGAGGATAACCTTATGAAGTTACAGGATATGCTCATGGAGGATAGAGTATCACCGGAGAACTTTTCTATTATGACCGAGCGGTACAATAAGGAGATAATGATAATGAAGTCGGAGTTAAATGAACTAACATATCAGCCCTCAGACAAGTCAATTGGCGATAAACTCAATGTAGCATCAAATATCCTGAAACGACTGGGAGACCTGTTGTCGCAACTGCCTGTAAATGAGAAGATTGAGTTGCTCGGTTCGACTTTATCAGAAAAAATCGTTCTGGATGACGAAAAAAGTCGAACCGTTTACCTGAAACCGGCCCTTGCTCTAATTGCTGGAATATCAAGTGATTGCAAGGATAAAAAAGAAACGGACTGTGAATTTTCGTTCACAGCCCGGCACAGTACCCAGAGCCGGGGTCGAACCGGCACGGGTTGCCCCACTGGTGTTTGAGACCAGCGCGTCTACCGATTCCGCCATCTGGGCTTGGTATAAAAACCGACGCGAAGGTACAACAATTTGATGAAACATAGGGGAATGGGTCCTATTTTTTTAGCCGTCATAGTTTTTACTCTCCAAATGCTTGCAAGTAATGAAATAAGCAATATCTTCGTAGCAGAGTATTCGGTCTGTGATGACTGTTACCATATACACACAGCTATAAGAGGTACTATGTTAGGACAAGACAACTATTGCGTTGTGCTGGCCGGAGGGTTCGGCACGCGCCTATGGCCCCTGAGCCGCAAGGGCATGCCCAAGCAGTTCCTGGATTTCAATAATGATGGCCATACATTGCTTAGAGAGACTGTGGAGAGGATGATGAGCATCTTCCCTAAGGAGAATATCATAGTCTCAACCAATCTGGATTTCTATGAGGATGTTTGCGCTCAGCTTCCGGAACTCAACCCCCTGCAGGTGTTACGTGAGCCTGTCATGAAGGGTACAGCCCCCAGTATAATGCTTGCTACATATCACATTCATGATATCAACCCCAACGCCAATATGCTTGTGGTTCCATCGGACCTTGTGATAATGGACGAGGAGCCTTACAAGAAGGTGATAGAGAAGGGTATGGCATTCGTGCAGCGTAATGACTGTATTCTTACGGTCGGCATCAAGCCTACACGCCCCGAGACCCGTTTCGGTTACATTCAGATTGACGAGGAGAAGGAGGACGGCATATACAGCGTACGTACCTTCACCGAGAAACCGGAGGAGTCATTCGCCAAGGTGTTCGTGGACAGCGGCGAGTTCTACTGGAACTCCGGCATCCTGATGTGGAATGTGAACTCGTTCAAGGATATTGCGCAGAAAACTATCCCTGACATGGTGGCTCAGTTCAACAGGATTTATGACACCCAGCATAACCGTGACGAGAGGCGCAACCTGCTCTACTCCGTTTATGAGGCGTTCCCGCGCATATCGATCGACTACGGAATCCTTGAAAAGACCGATAAGGTCTGCATGGCCATAGGTGATTTCCGCTGGAACGATATCGAGAGCTGGGACCTTCTGTATGACTACTGCGCCAAGGATCCTGACGGCAATGTGCTCGGCATGTACAACTATCAGGTCTACAACTGCCACAACAGCATGCTGCTCTGCAACAAGGAGAAAAAGCTGGTGGTGATTGACGACCTGTCTGAGTTCCTTGTGGTCGATACTGACGATGTGCTGGTAATATGCCGCCGTAACAACGAGACCGATTTCAAGAAGTACATTAATGACGTCATGCTCAAGTATGGCGAGAAATATTTCTGACTTTAGGTGAGAACTGAAAAGAGACAGATACCAGGGCTGATGGCACTCAGCCCTATTGTGGTTTTCCTGGTGGTGTACCTGGTTTCATCACTTCTGGCAGGTGACTTCTACAAGGTGCCAGTATCGGCCGCGTTCCTGGTGGCATCGGTCTATGCCGTGGCAATCACCCCCGGTGAACTCAGTTACCGTGTGAATGTGTTCTCTGAGAGTGCCGGACACTGGAATATCATGCTCATGGTGTGGATTTTCCTGATGGCCGGAGCGTTCGCGGGTTCGGCCAAGGAGATAGGCTCCATTGAGGCGACCGTGAACTTCACCCTGAGCATTGTGCCTGCCAGGGCTCTGCTGGCGGGGCTTTTCCTGACGTCATGTTTCGTGTCGCTGGCCATAGGAACGAGCGTGGGCACTATCGTGGCCCTTGTTCCCATAGCGAACGGAATCGCCGCCCAGACGGGACTCAGCCAGCCTATGATGGCCGCCCTGATTGTTGGAGGCTCGTTTTTCGGTGACAACCTGTCATTCATATCCGATACCACCATCGCCGCCACACGCGCCGTGGGCTGCGCCATGCAGGACAAGTTCCGCGCCAACATAAGGATAGTGCTTCCTGCCGTGATTGTGGTGACCGGTATTTACATTTTCATGGGCCTGAACCAGGATGTGGTGGCCGATGAAAAGCCCATCGAGTGGTTAAAGCTCCTGCCGTATTTATCGGTCATACTGTTTGCCATGTTCGGTATGGATGTGACTATGGTGCTTCTTATAGGCATACTGCTGAATGCCGTAATAGGTTTCAGCACCGGCTCGCTTGACTGGTTCAGCTGGCTGGGCTCCATGGGACAAGGTATGGTGAGCATGGGCGACCTGGTGATTGTGACTCTTCTGGCCGGCGGTATGTTGGGTATAATCCGATACAACGGCGGTCTTGATTACATTATGAAAGGTGTGGTAGGGCATGTGCGCAGTCGCCGGGGAGCCGAATTCAGTATAGGAGCCCTTACGGTACTGGCCAATCTTTGTACCGCCAACAACACCATCGCCATTATCACGGTGGGTGGTATCGTCAATGACATATCGCAGAAGTTCAAGATTCCCGCAAAACGGGCAGCCAGCCTTATGGATATATTCAGCTGCTTTGTGCAGGGTATCATCCCTTATGGAGCTCAGCTGCTCATGGCGGCAGGGTTGACCGGACTGGCAGCGACTCAGATCATCCCCTATCTGTACTATCCGTTCGCAGCCGGCATCTGCGTAATCCTCTCCATTCTGGTGTTCCGCCCAAGTGTCCGGCACTAACCCCGCTTAGAGCGCTTGTGAGCCGCATCACCGCCGGACACCCCCTCAAAATGAGCATATGTCCGGCACTCTCCTTATCGAGAATACGTTCTCTCGCGGGTGTGCGCCGGACACTTGGGCAAGTGCGCAAAAAAAACTGAGTCCGGAATTACCGGACTCAAATTCAGCGCTCCTTCTAGGACTTGAACCTAGGACCCCCTGATTAACAGTCAGATGCTCTAACCAACTGAGCTAAAGAAGCATTTTGCACGATTTGGAGCGTTACTGCTCTCAAACGCGGTGCAAATTTACCGCCTTTTTTCAAATATCCAATACCTGCGGCCAAAAAAATCTGCTTTGAAGTCATTTTTTATATATCTTCGCACAAACCAATCACTGAATCCAACGTCATGAAGAGATTTGTCACGGGCTTGGCCCTTCTGACCATATTGATTCCGGCTCAGGTGAGCCTGCAGGCGCAAAAGGCTGAGAGTCATGCTTTTGATGTTTCAAAGAATCTTGAGGTCTTCCATGAGATAGTGAACGAACTGGACCGTTTCTATGTCGATACCATAAATCCGAGCAAGGTTATTGAGAGCGGTATCCGTGCCATGCTTAACGGAATCGACCCCTATACGGAATACTATCCTGAGAATGATGTGAACGACCTTAAGATGATGACTACCGGCAAGTATGCCGGCATTGGCGCCATCATACGCCAGTACACAGGTCGTGACTATATTTATATAGAGGAGCCTTATGAGGGCATGCCAGCCGCAATCTACGGGCTCAAGGCCGGTGACGAGATACTGAGGATAGACGGCGAGAGCATGAAGGGCAAGCCGACCTCATATGTAAGCGAGCATCTTCGCGGCGAGGCCGACTCCAAACTCACGGTGACGGTGCGCCGTATCGGTGAGCCTGACTCGATTGACGTGGTCATAACCCGCAGCATGATTGCCCTGCCTGCCGTACCGTATTACGGTATGTGGAACGGCTACGGATATATACAGCTTGAGTCATTCACTGAAAAGAGCGCTCGCAGCGTGATGGAGGCCCTGATCAACCTTAAGGAGCAGGGTGCCAAGGGTATCATACTTGACTTGCGCGGTAACGGAGGCGGATTGCTCCAGGAGGCTGTTGACATTGTGGGCCTGTTCGTGCCCAAAGGCACCAAGCTGGTTGAGACACGCGGCAAGATTCCTGAGGTCGCAACGACATATGTGACTCAGCGTAACCCCATTGACGAGAATATCCCTCTGGTGGTGTTGACCGATGACCAGTCGGCATCGGCCTCAGAGATTGTATCGGGCTCGCTTCAGGACCTGGACCGCGCGGTGATTGTGGGCGTGCGTACATACGGAAAGGGTCTGGTGCAGACCACGCGTATGCTCCCTTATAACGGTACTCTCAAGATTACGACGGCTAAGTATTACATACCGAGCGGACGCTGCATACAGGAGATTGACTATTCGCGCCGTAACGAGAAAGGACAGGCTCAGCATATCCCTGACAGCCTGACCAAGGTGTTCTACACGGCTGCCGGACGTCCGGTACGTGACGGCGGCGGCATTCGTCCCGATGTGGAGTGCAAGCTGGATACCATGCCTGACATTCTTTATGCCATAGCTCAGCATGTGGTGCTGTTCGATTTCGTGAACCAGTGGTGCTCCAAACGCGAGAGTATAGCTCCGGTCAAGGATTTCAAGCTCACCGATGAGGACTACAACGCTTTCAAGGATTTTGTCTGCAACTCTGACTTCAAGTTCGAGAGCAACAGCAGCAAGGGACTGGCTTCACTCATCAAACTGGCTGAGCGTGAGGGCCTTGCCGACAAGGCCAAGGAGGAGTTCAAGTCTCTTGAGAGCAAACTGCAGTATGACCTTAAGAGTGACCTGGATGTGTTCCGCGGCGATCTGGAACGACTCATTACAATGGAGATAGTAATGCGTTACTACTACCAGCGCGGAGGCGTGGAGGAGAACCTCAAAAAGGATAAGTTCGTCAAGGAGGCCGTGGACCTGCTCAATGACGGCGAGCGGTACAAGTCAATACTGGCCAGCCCGGCCAAGTAAGACAGTCACTCTTTAAGGAATCTGTTACCCTCTTTCTTTAACGTAACTGTCTGGGAACGGTCAGAGAGCGTGATGGCGCTGACTGTCTCGGTTTCCTCATCAATTATGAGGAGGCTGCTCTCCTGGGCGAACCTGCCGACTGACAGTGTGAGAGGTGACTGAGGCGTGCCGTTGAACAGCAGGCTGTCATTCATGTATATGGAGAGGGGGCTTCCAAGTGTCGAAGTGCCAAGAACTATGTCGTAACGCTCGCTGAAACGGTCGTTTTTCTTGTCGTATATCCTGAAAGCGGCAAACAGGAACAGGACTACCACAATGATTACGAGTACTATCATTATGAGTGATCCAAGAAGGAACGTGTTGTTTGCCCTAGCCGTTTTTCTCTTCATATTCCCAATTTTGGCACAAAGCTATCCGTTTTTCTTGTAGAAGTCGCATATATTTCCGAAAATTGCACCAGCTAATCAAATTACTTTATCTCAGAAAATATGAAAAAATCATTGATTGTCCTGCTGGCTGCTTTGGCGCTGGCTCCCTTCAAGGCTCTGGCTGAGCCGGATCCCAACTTCCACATCTACATCTGCATCGGTCAGTCCAACATGGAGGGTAACCCCCGTCCCGAACAGAAGGATAAGGAGAATGTAAGCCCCCGTTTCGTTACTATGAACGCCGTTGATTTCCCCGACAGCAAGATGGGTGAGTGGCGTACCGCCGTTCCGCCTTTGGCTCGTCCGAACACAGGTCTTACCCCTGCTGACTATTTTGGCCGTACCATGGTTCAGAATATGCCTGAGGAGGTTAAGATTGGTGTGGTAATGGTTGCTGTTGCCGGCTGCTCCATCGATCTGTTCGATAAGGACAAATGTGAGGCATACATCCCCAATCAGGCTGATTGGATGAAGAATATCTGCAAGGAGTATGGCGGCAACCCCTACAACCGTCTCATTGAGCTCTGCAAGAAGGCTCAGCAGGATGGTGTCATTAAGGGTATCCTGCTCCACCAGGGTGAGACCAACAACAACGATCCCCAGTGGCCTGCCAACGTAAAGAAGGTTTATGACGATATCCTGGCAGACCTGGGTCTGGAGCCCGGTTCAATTCCCCTGCTCTCAGGTGAGGTCGTTCCCGCTGACCAGCGTGGCGTATGCGCCGATCACAACAAGGTGATGGCTACTCTGCCCGAGACACTTCCGCAGGCTCTGGTTGTTCCCGCATACGGCTGCGAGGCCGGTCGTGACCACCTGCACTTTAACGTGAAGGGCTCACGCGAGCTCGGTCGCCGCTATGCCGCCCGCATGCTCGGCTACCTCGGTTATTGATAAGGCCGGCGATTTAACAGGGGACGGTTCTCATTGTGCTCCTTCAGGGGCACAATGAGAACCGTCCCCTTTGTGCCCCAAGTAGCGCGAGAACCTTCCGGATGGCTTTTTTCCACAAAAAGTTTGGTAGAACAGAGTTTTTGCAATACCTTTGCACCCGTAAGATGATGTGTGGAGAGGCCCTGAGGCCTCTTTTTTCGTACTATACGTCACTTACCGCATAACAAGTATTTAATTATATATGATTGACAGACAACAAGTTATCGGCGTTGCAGAAGAATGGCTCAAGAACAAGGAGGGCTATTTTCTTGTAGATGTAGATGTTACTCCCGACAATCGTATTGTGGTGGAGATTGATCAGGCAGAGGGCGTCTGGATAGACGACTGCGTGGACCTGAGCCGTTTCATTGAATCCTCACTGGACCGTGATGTCGAGGATTACGAGCTGGAAGTTGGCTCAGCAGGCATCGGACAACCTTTTAAGGTGCTTCAGCAGTATATCAACCATATAGGCCAGGAGGTGGAGGTGCTCCCCAAGAGCGGTGCCAAACTCAAGGGTATACTTGTTCAGGCCGATGAGAAAGGATTTACCATCAAGACTACCCGCAAGGAGAAAGTGGAGGGCAGCAAGCGTCCCAAGACTGTCGAGGTGGAGATGCCTTTCGGCCACGATGAGGTGAAATATGTAAAATACGTAATAAGTTTAAAGTAAAATGGCTACTAAGAAAGAAGAGACGATCTCATTGATCGATACCTTTCAGGAGTTCAAGGAACTCAAGAACATAGACCGTATGACACTGGTTTCAGTTCTTGAAGAGAGTTTCCGCAGTGTTATCTCCAAGATGTTCGGAACCGACGAGAACTACTCGGTCATAGTTAACCCTGACAAGGGTGACTGCGAGATCCAGCGTTCACGTATAGTTGTCGATGACAAGGATCTGGAGGATTCAAACACACAGATTTCACTCACAGAGGCCCGTCAGATTGACGAGGACTTTGAGGTAGGTGAGGAGGTTTCAGAGCCGGTTGACTTTTCAAAGTTCGGCCGTAGAGCTATTCTGAACCTGCGTCAGACACTGGCTTCAAAGATCCTGGAGCTGGAGAAGGACAGCCTCTATAACAAGTATGTAGAGAAGGTAGGCACCATCGTTACCGGTGAGGTTTATCAGATCTGGAAGAAGGAGATCCTGCTTCTGGATGAGGAGGGTAACGAGCTGCTGCTGGCCAAGACAGACCAGATTCCGAGCGATTTCTTCCGTAAGGGCGAGAGCGTACGTGCAGTGGTTGACCGCGTGGATAACGTGAACAACCCCAAGATCATGCTGAGCCGTACATCACCTGTATTCCTGCAGCGTCTGCTGGAGCAGGAGGTTCCTGAGATTGCCGACGGCCTGATCACAATCAAGAAGATTGTCCGCATACCGGGTGAGCGTGCCAAGATTGCCGTTGAGTCATATGATGACCGTATCGATCCCGTAGGCGCCTGCGTAGGTGTCAAGGGTTCACGTATACACGGTATCGTACGCGAGCTCCGCAACGAGAACATTGACGTTATCAACTACACATCAAACATAGAGCTCTTTATCAAGCGTGCTCTCAGCCCTGCCAAGATATCGGAGGTTAAGCTTGACACCGAGGCTCGCCGCGCTGAGGTTTACCTCAAGCAGGACCAGGTTTCACTGGCTATCGGTAAGAGCGGTCTGAACATCAAGCTTGCCAGCATGCTGACCGAGTATACCATCGATGTATACCGTGAGCTCGAGCAGGAGCAGGCCGAGGAGGATATCTACCTGGATGATTTCCGCGGTGATATCGAGGACTGGGTAGTTGACGCTTTGAACGCTGCAGGATTTGAGACCGCCAAGGCCGTTCTGCGTGCTGACCGTGAGATCCTGACCGAGTCAGTCGATCTTGAGGAAGAGCAGGTTGACGAGATTCTGGATATCCTGGCTCGTGAGTTCGCTGACGAGGAGGAGTTCCGTAAGTTCATAAAAGAATAATAACATTCGGGGCAGTGCCCTGGAACCAAAACAAGATATTTTTATAGATGGCGATAAGAATAAGTAAAGTTACAAGAGAGTTGAATGTGGGAGCATCGACCCTGGTCGATTTCCTGCATAAGAAGGGCTTTGCCGATGTTACGGAGGATCTGAACCAGAAACTTACCGACGAGCAGTATAATCTGCTTGTGGCAGAGTTCAGTCAGGACAGGACCATACGCGAGGAGGCTACACGCTTCCTTCAGGACCGCATGAACCGCAAGTCATCATCCGATGAAGTGGAGGTGGAGGAGAAACCCGCCAGAAAGGAGGTGGAACCGGAGGTGATTGAGACTGTCGTTCCTGAGGAGCCTGTCATCAAGTTCAAGACCGTAGGTAAGATCAACCTGGATACTCCCAAGCCGGAGGCCAAGAAGGAACCCGCCCCCGAGGCTCCCAAGGCTAAGGAGGAGGTTAAGCCCGAAGTCCAGGCTAAACCCGAACCCAAGAAACCCCAGGAGGAGAAACCCGCTGTTGTAGAGCAGCCCAAGGTTGTTAAGGCCGAACCCAAACAGGAGGAGGTAAAACCTGTCCAGAAGGTTGCAGCCGCCGAGCCTGAGAAGCCGGTGGAGGCAGCACCTGTGGTAAAGGAGACTCCCAAGGAGGAGGTTAAGGCTGTAGAGCAGCCCGCACCTGAGGCTCCCAAGAGTGAGGAGGTATTCAAGCTCTCTTCTCCCCAGAACGGAGGTCTGAATATCAAGACCGTGGGAAAGATTGACCTGACCGCCATCAATCAGTCAACCCGTCCCAAGAAAAAATCCAAGGAGGAGAAAAAGAAGGAGCGTGAGGCCAAGGAGCAGCAGCGTCAGCAGCAGCGTCAGCAGTTCAAGGAGTCACTTATGAAGGAGATCAAGCCCGGTGAGAAGTCACAGGGTACCGATGCTCCCCGTAAGAAGAACCGCGTCCGCATAGGCGGTGAGAAGGTTGACCTGACCAAGGCTGACAGCTACAACCAGACTCAGAACAACAGCAATGATAACCGCGGCGGCAAGGATGCCCAGAAGGGTGGCGGCCGTAACAACAAGGATCACCGCTTTAACAAGGCCGATAAGGCTGATTTCTCAAATGAGGATGTAAACCGTCAGATACGTGACACCTTCTCATCGTTCCAGAAGGGTAAGACCAAGTCTTCAAAATACCGTAAGGACAAACGTGAGCAGGTACAGCAGCGTCAGATGGAGGCTCTTGAGCAGGAGATGGCCGAGAGCAAGGTTCTTAAGCTTACCGAGTTCGTGACAGCCAACGAGCTGGCCACCATGATGAATATCCCCGTCACCAAGGTTATTGCAACCTGTATGAGTGTGGGTATCATGGTTTCCATCAACCAGCGCCTGGATGCCGAGACCATCAATATCGTGGCCGATGAGTACGGTTTCACAACTGACTTTGTAAGCGCCGAGGTTGCCCAGCAGATCAGTGAGGAGGCCGACAAGGAGGAGGATCTGGTACCGCGCGCACCTATTGTTACCGTTATGGGTCACGTAGACCATGGTAAGACCTCGCTGCTTGACTACATCCGCAAGTCAAACGTGATTGCCGGTGAGGCCGGTGGTATCACACAGCACATCGGTGCCTACAACGTAAAGATGGAGGACGGCCGTCACATCACATTCCTGGATACTCCGGGTCATGAGGCATTTACCGCCATGCGAGCCCGTGGTGCTCAGGTTACCGATATAGCCATCATCATCGTGGCTGCCGATGACAACGTCATGCCTCAGACCAAGGAGGCCATAGCACACGCCACCGCAGCCGGTGTACCTATCGTGTTCGCCATAAACAAGGTCGATAAACCCGCTGCCGATCCCGAGCGCATCAAGCAGGAGCTGGCTCAGATGAACTTCCTGGTTGAGGACTGGGGAGGTAAGTACCAGAGCCAGGATATATCGGCCAAGAAGGGTATAGGCGTTCCCGAACTTATGGAGAAGGTGCTCCTGGAGGCCGAGATGCTTGACCTCAAGGCCAACCCCAACCGTAAGGCTACAGGTACCATCATCGAGTCTTCACTTGACAAGGGCCGCGGTTATGTGGCCACCGTGCTTGTATCGAACGGAACCCTTAAGATGGGTGACATTGTGATTGCCGGAACATCTTGGGGTAAGGTTAAGGCTATGTTCAACGAGCGTAACCAGAAGCTCAAGTCAGCCGCTCCCGCAGAGCCTGTGCTGATCCTGGGTCTGAACGGTGCTCCCCAGGCCGGTGTAAGCTTCCATGTCGTGGACAGCGAGCGTGAGGCCCGTGAGATTACCGGCAAGCGTGAGCAGCTGCAGCGTGAGCAGGGCGTGCGTACTGCACAGACTCTTACTCTCGACGAGCTGGGCCGCCGTATCAAGATGGGCGATTTCCACGAACTCAACCTTATCGTAAAGGCCGATGTGGACGGATCCGTAGAGGCTCTGAGCGACTCGCTCATAAAGCTCTCCACACCGAATGTACAGGTGAACGTAATCCACAAGGCTGTGGGTGCCATCTCAGAGAGCGATGTCAGCCTGGCATCGGCATCGAACGCCATTATCATCGGTTTTGATGTACGTCCGTCAGGTGCCGCCAAGAAGCTGGCTGAGCAGAACGATGTGGATATACGTATTTACTCAATCATATATGATGCCATTGACGAGGTCAAGTCAGCTATGGAAGGTCTGCTTGCACCCAAGGTCAAGGAGGAGGTTACCGCAACCATCGAGGTCATGGAGGTGTTCCATATATCAAAGGTGGGTATGGTAGCCGGTTGCCGTGTACGTGACGGTAAGGCCTCACGTAATGACAAGGCCCGCGTGATCCGTGACGGTATCGTTATCCACACTGGTGAGATCCAGGCCCTGAAGCGTTTCAAGGATGACGTGAAGGAGGTTCAGGCCGGCATGGAGTGCGGTATGAGCCTGGTATCATACAATGACATCAAGGAGGGTGATATCATTGAGACATTCACCCAGATTGAGGTTAAACAGACTCTGTAATCAAGACCGATGAACACGCTTGACTATATTATTCTGGCTATACTGGGTGTGGGCTTTGTGGCAGGCTTCATGAAAGGTGTCATACAGCAGGCATTCAGTCTGGGCGGACTTATACTGGGTATTATCCTGGGAACCTTGCTCTACAGACCTTTTGCAGGTTTCCTTCTGAGTATATTCAATATGTCGGACCAGGCTGCACGTATAGTGGCGTTCATAGTCATACTGCTTGTGGTCCCGATACTGTTTGGCCTGGTGGGCAAGCTGCTCTCCAAGCTCATACAGCTGGCCAGTCTGGGTTTTATAGACCGTCTGGCAGGCGGTGTATTCGGACTGTTCAAGGTACTGATAATCATAGGACTGATTATCAAGCTGGGTAATATGACCGGCGTAACGGAGAACATCATTGATTATGAGGACAGGAAAGAGTCAAGACTGTTTGAGCCTGTAGAGACATTTACAGGCAAGTGCCTTCAGTGGACGTGGAACAAGGTTCAGGATACCGCATGGGACCTGATTCCTGAGATTCCTGTCGACGAGGAGCAATCCAAGAACGATGAAAAACAAAAAGTATAAGAGAGTTGAATACTGTAGAACAGGACAATAGTCTCATAAGGGAGATCAGTGCCGAGAAATACAGGTATGGTTTCACTACCGATGTCCACACCGACATCATAGACCGCGGTCTGACTGAGGATACCGTAAGGCTCATATCAGAGCGCAAGGGCGAGCCGGAGTGGATGCTGGAGTTCCGTCTCAAGGCTTACCGCCACTGGCTTACCATGGAGATGCCTCGCTGGGCACATCTGGATATCCCCGAGATAGACTATCAGAACATATCATATTACGCCGACCCCACGGTCAAGAAGGAGGGGCCCAAGAACCTCGACGAGATTGACCCGCAGGTTATGAAGACCTTCGATAAGCTGGGAATACCCCTTGAGGAGCGTCTGGCGCTGAGCGGTGGAGTGGCAGTCGATGCTGTCATGGACTCCGTATCGGTCAAGACCACATTCAAGCAGACCCTGGCTGAGAAGGGAATCATATTCTGCTCCATGGGTGAGGCCGTAAAGAACCACCCCGACCTGGTACGTCAGTATCTGGGCAGCGTGGTCAATTACCGTGACAATTTCTTTGCCGCACTCAACAGTGCGGTATTCAGCGACGGCTCGTTCGTTTATATACCCAAGGGCGTACGCTGCCCCATGGAACTCTCCACCTATTTCCGCATCAACGCGGCCGGAACCGGTCAGTTCGAGCGCACGCTTATTGTGGCCGATGACGACAGCTACGTGTCATACCTGGAGGGCTGTACCGCCCCTATGCGCGATGAGAACCAACTGCATGCCGCCATTGTGGAGATCGTGGTCCTGGACCGCGCCGAGGTCAAGTACAGTACGGTGCAGAACTGGTACCCGGGCGATGAGAACGGCAAGGGCGGTGTATACAACTTCGTGACCAAGAGAGGTCTGCTCAAGGGAGTGGACAGCAAACTCTCATGGACACAGGTTGAGACAGGCTCTGCCATAACATGGAAATATCCCAGCTGCGTGCTTCTGGGTGACGGCTCACAGGGTGAGTTCTACTCGGTAGCCCTTACCAACAACTGGCAGCAGGCCGATACAGGCACCAAGATGATACACCTGGGACGTAACACCAAGAGTACGGTCATAAGCAAGGGTATATCGGCCGGACACAGCCAGAACTCTTACCGCGGCCTTATCAAGGTGGGCGAGCATGCCGACGGGGCACGTAACTACAGCCAGTGTGACTCACTCTTGCTGGGTAGCGACTGCGGTGCTCATACCTTCCCCTATATGGATGTGAAAAATGAGACCGCCATAGTGGAACATGAGGCCACTACTTCAAAGATATCCGAGGACCAGCTGTTCTATTGCAACCAGCGTGGCATACCCATGGAACAGGCCATCGGACTTATAGTTAACGGTTACGCCAAGGAGGTGCTGAACAAACTGCCTATGGAATTTGCGGTTGAGGCTCAGCGTCTGCTATCGGTGTCACTTGAAAATACAGTAGGATAATATGATGCTGAAGATAGAAAACCTTAAAGCCGGAATTAACGGCAAAGAGATACTGAAAGGCATAAACATGGAGGTGGGTGCCGGTGAGGTGCACGCCATAATGGGACCCAACGGTTCGGGTAAGAGTACTATGAGCAACGTGCTCGTAGGTCATCCTGCCTATGAGGTCTATGACGGTAAGGTTACATTCAAGGGTAAGGACCTGCTGGAGCTGAGCGCCGAGGACCGCAGCCATGAGGGACTCTTCATGTCATTCCAGTATCCGGTTGAGATACCCGGCGTGAGCATGACCAACTTTATGCGTACCGCCATCAATGAGAAACGCAAGTATCAGGGCCTGCAGCCCCTGCCTCCCACAGAGTTCCTCAAACTCATAAAGGAGAAACGCGAGTTCGTAAAGCTTGACTCCAAGTTCATGAACCGTTCTGTAAACGAGGGATTCAGCGGTGGTGAGAAAAAACGTAACGAGATATTCCAGATGGCTATGCTGGAGCCTTCGCTTAGCATACTTGACGAGACCGACTCCGGTCTTGACATCGATGCCCTGCGTATTGTGGCCGATGGCGTGAACCGCCTCAAGACCCCTGAGACATCAGTGATAGTCATTACACACTACCAGCGTCTGCTGGATTATATCAAACCTGATGTCGTACACGTGCTCTATCAGGGCCGTATCATCAAGACCGCAGGTCCGGAGCTGGCTCTGGAACTTGAGGAGCGTGGTTATGACTGGGTTATAAAGGAATATGAGGATTCCCGGAAATGAGTGCCGAAAAGAACTACATAGATATATTCTCCCAGAACAGGGCTCTTATTGACAAGGGTTCTGCCGGAGCGATGAATGCCCTGCGTGACAAGGCCCTGGAGTGCTTTACACGCTATGGCCTGCCCCATAAAGGACTGGAAGAGTATCTGCATACTGATGTCAGGAGCTGGTTCGAGCCCGACTGGGGCATGAACCTGAACCGTATTGACATGCATGTGGATCAGGCTCAGGCATTCAAATGCAACGTGCCCAACCTGAGCACGCTGCTCTATTTTCTTTCAAACGATGTTTTTGCCGCTTCCGATACAGCCGCCAACGTGCAGCTGCCTCAGGGTGTGATAGTGTGCAGCCTTCGTGAGGCCGCCGAACGTCATCCGGAGATAGTCGATGCATACTACGGCCGTCTGGCCGATATGGAACGTCCCGGAGTGGCTGCCCTGAACACCATGTTCGCCCAGGACGGCATGCTAGTATATGTGCCCGACGGCGTGGTGGTGGAGAAGGCTCTGCAGCTTGTAACCCTGCTTCAGTCTCCGGTCGACCTGCTTACCAACCGCAGGATCCTGGTGGTTCTGGGACGTCAGTCACAGCTTACTTTACTGCTCTGTGACCATGCTTTGGCGGCGAATAAATACCTGACCACACAGATAACTGAGGTATTCGCAGGAGAGGGTTCATCTCTCAAGCTTTATGACCTTGAAGAGACTCATAATGCAAACCTGCGTGTATCAGACTATTACATAAGTCAGGAGGCTGACAGTACTATCGAGACCGACTTTGTAACACTCCATAACGGCCGGACTCGCAACTCTGTCTACCAGACTTTCAAGGGACAGGGCTCAACACTGTCGCTTAACGGTATTGCCATCACCGATAAGGAGCAGCATGTGGACAATATGACCTTTGTGGACCATCGTGTATCGGACTGCACAAGTTCCGAGCTGTTCAAGTATGTGCTTGATGACAGTTCGACCGGAGCATTCGCAGGCAAGGTGCTGGTACGTCACGGGGCGCAGCATACCGAGTCCCAGCAGACGAACCGCAACATATGCCTTACACGTGAGGCACGTATGTTCACCCAGCCTCAGCTGGAGATATATGCCGATGACGTCAAATGCTCACATGGTGCAACGGTGGGACAGCTTGACGAGAAGGCCATGTTCTATATGCAGCAGCGCGGCATACCTATGGAGGAGTCCCGTATGATGCTTATGCAGGCTTTCGTAGGCGAGGTGATAGGCAAAGTTTCACTTGAGCCTCTCCGTGACAGACTCAACAGACTTGTAGAAAAACGTTTCCGCGGTGAGCTTTCACAGTGTGAGGGTTGCCGTGCTTGCAGATAATATATGATTGACGTAGAGAGTATTCGCAGGGATTTTCCAATTCTGGGTCGTGAGGTTTACGGTAAGCCGCTGGTTTACCTTGACAATGCCGCAACTACCCAGAAACCTCAGTGTGTGATAGACTCCATTAGCGATGCTTACCGCAATGTGAACGCCAACGTTCATCGTGGTGTCCATTTCCTTTCACTCGAGGCTACCGACATGATGGAGGCCGCGCGTGAGAAGGTACGTCAGTTCATAGGTGCCGGCAGTAAAGAGGAAGTTATATTTACAAGAGGTACCACTGAGAGCATGAATCTCCTGGCCAGTTCATTCTCCCGTGCCTTCATAAAGGAGGGTGATGAGGTCATCATTTCGGGTATGGAGCACCATAGCAACATAGTGCCCTGGCAGCTGCAGGCCGAGAGGTATGGTTTCAGCCTCAAGGTGATACCTGTTACAGACCGCGGAGAGCTTGATATGGAGGCTTTCAGCGCTCTTATATCGGCCAGGACGAGACTTGTGAGCATTACACATGTATCCAATGTGTTAGGTACTGTGAATCCGGTATCGGAAATAATAAGGATAGCCCATTCGCACGGTATTCCGGTGGCCATAGACGGTGCTCAAGGTGTACCGCATATTACAGTTAATGTACAGTCTCTCGACGCTGATTTCTATGCCTTCAGCGGGCATAAGATTTATGGTCCAACCGGCATAGGTGTTCTCTACGGACGCAAGGAACTGCTCTCCAAGATGCCTCCTTACCAAGGTGGAGGTGAGATGATAAAAAAAGTTACATTCCAGGGTACGACATATAACGAACTTCCTTACAAATTTGAGGCAGGAACTCCCGATTATATAGGTTCAATAGCACTTGCAAAAGCTCTTGATTATGTAAGCTCCATAGGCATGGATATTATTGCCGATTATGAAAAATCACTTTGTGATTATGCTCTGGAGCGTCTTGCGGCAATCCCCGGCATGCGTTTCATCGGTTCCGCACCGGAGCGCAGCGGAGTGATATCGTTCCTGGTGGGTGACATACATCCCTCTGATATGGGAACGCTTCTGGACAGACTGGGTATTGCGGTACGTACAGGACACCATTGCGCCGAGCCTCTGATGGACCGTTTGGGGATTCCGGGTACTGTCAGAGCTTCATTTTCATTTTACAATACAAAGCAGGAAATTGACGCGCTTTCAGCAGGTATAGAACGGGTAAAGTCAATGTTTTAACGACTTTTCTTGTTTGCTTCAATCCTTTTTTGCATATTTGCTAATATTTTAACAATGTATGATATGAAAAAAAGGAACTATCTGGGCTTTATAGCCATTTTTGCAAGCGTTTTGTTTGTATTATCCTGTGATAAGGATGACAAGCTTCTTAATGATGGGGAAGAACCTCAGAAAGAGGAGGCACCCAAATACCTCTCTATTAATGACCAGCAGGATTTGCTGTCAGGAAGTGCTCTCAGAGTAGCAAATACAATTGATTTTGCAGAATATGCGGAACTCAACTCTTTGGTTGATACTATTTTCTATGGAAAAAAGGATATAGTAGGTTTCTTTGAGTCGGCCAATGCCCTGCTGTCCGATTCTATTTTTGCAGGCAAATATGAGTTGATCCGTGAAATACTGCGGAAAGATACCCTTAATCTTGACCTGACATCTTCGGCTGTCAAGGTTACTTATGCCTTTGAAGACAGCATAATCCGGTACGAAGACGGTTCCGGAGAGGTGGAATTGGATACTGTAATCAATGTAAAGGGAGTAAAGGTTGAGGTGCCTGAGGACGGAAGTACATCATTAGCCGCCACATATCTGGGCCAGGAACTTGTCATATCCATGAAACTTCTGGACAACTCGATGGACAACGTACTCTCTCTTGGAATGGACAGTGCTCCCCAGGAGCTGGATCCGGGTTTTGAGGAGTATGCGACCAATTTGAGCATACCTGACCTGTTTGCCCTCAATATTTCACTTAACGGTAAGTCACTGTTTGACTTTGAACTGACTCTTGATACCGACATGAATGTGGTGTTCCCGTTCGATGAGGAGGGCGTTCCTGATCTCAATGGCCTCAAGTTCAATCAGTTCAGCAAACTGGTGGCTGTTTCCAAACTTAAAGGCGGCAGTTTTGAGTCTGAGTCAAAACTGGAATTCCTGAACCCCGATGAAGGATTCAGATTGAGTCATCAGAGTAAGATTGACGGCCGTAATCTGGTTCAGGCAACCTATAATCTCGATGCATCGGTGGGCAATCTTCTGACCGAGAATGGAGTTGATACTTATGTACTCCTGGGCATGCTCATGAATCCTACCCAGCTCAGAGGTATGGACGGTACTTTATCACTCGGAGAGGATGTAACAATCAAGGCACGTATACTGAATCCTTTTGGCCAGCAGGTCGTAATGTCAACCATTTCAGAGTTGATGTTCTCCCAGAATGAACTCACCAAGGAGAAGGCTCAGCCGTTCCTGGATTCACTTAACAATATTGCAACGCTCGATGTCTATTTCAAGGGATATGACAAAGCACAGGCCAAGTTGATGTTCGTTTATGAAGACTCTGCGTTGTATGAGAACTTTGAAGGTGAGATTATTCCCATTTTAACCAACGAGAGATTCTCTATGTTACTTTCAAAAATGGCATCACCTGAGGTTGCCACTATGGTAACAGGTATGTTGGATAGAATGAACGTTCTGCCAGTTGTAGTTGCTCCAAATGACGAGGGCAAGGAGGTTTATATGCGTCTTGACCAGTATTTGAGCGGAATAGACCTGAAAACTCCCGCTATGGTTGTGGTTAACAAGTTGGGCGAGTCGCTCCACTCACTTCCGGATCTGATTATGCTGCTGATGTACACGTTCATGTAACCAGCTATGGTATAAACGTTAGTGTTAAGCATTCATAAGAGAGGCGCCTTTTTATAAAGGACGCCTCTTTATATTTTAAGTATTATTTGTACCTTTGCGGCCTGAAAATAAATTGAGTGCAAAACAATTAAATATATGAAACAGAAAGCGCTTCTTATGATTCTGGACGGCTGGGGCATCGGTAACCGCTCCAAGGCCGATGTTATCTACAACACCCCGACTCCTTACATGGACTATCTGAACGCCAATTATCCTAACGCTCAGCTGCTTGCATGCGGTGAGAACGTAGGTCTTCCCGACGGACAGATGGGTAACTCTGAGGTAGGTCACCTGAACATCGGTGCAGGCCGTGTGGTTTATCAGGATCTGGTAAAGGTTAACCGCGCTATTGCTGACGGCAGCATCCGTCAGAACAAGGAGGTGGTATCAGCTTACAGCTACGCCAAGGAGACCGGCAAGAAACTGCATCTCATGGGTCTGGTATCCAACGGCGGCGTTCACAGCTCACTTGAGCATCTGTTCTGCCTGACCGACATAGCCCGCGAGTACGGTATTGACAAGACATACGTTCACTGCTTCATGGATGGCCGTGACACCGACCCCAAGAGCGGCAAGGGCTTCATTGACCAGCTGGTTAAGCGTGGTGATAAGGTTGCCACTATCATCGGACGTTATTATGCTATGGACCGTGACAAGCGTTGGGAGCGTGTCAAGATTGCTTATGACCAGCTTGTAGGTGGTGAGGGCCGTAAGGTATCGGATATGGTTAAGGCTGTTGAGGAGTCATACGCCGAGGGCGTAACCGACGAGTTCATGAAGCCTATCGTAAACGAGGCTTATGACAGTCGTATAGAGGAGGGTGATGTTATTATCTTCTTCAACTTCCGTAACGACCGCGCCAAGGAGCTGACCATTGTCCTCACACAGAAGGATATGGATGCCGAGGGCATGCACACCATCCCCGGTCTGCAGTACTACTGCCTCACTCCGTATGACGCTTCATTCACCGGCGTTCACATCCTGTTTGACAAGGAGAACGTGAACAACACTCTCGGTGAGTACCTCTCAAATCAGGGTCTTACTCAGCTTCACATCGCTGAGACAGAGAAATACGCCCACGTTACATTCTTCCTCAACGGCGGCCGCGAGCTTCCGTTCGATGGTGAGGATCGTATCCTGGTTCCGTCACCCAAGGTTGCAACTTATGACCTGCAGCCTGAGATGAGCGCTTACATAGTACGTGACAAGCTGGTCGAGGCTATCGGCACTGACAAGTATGATTTCATCGTTGTGAACTTTGCCAACGGTGACATGGTAGGTCATACCGGCGTATACGAGGCTATCGAGAAGGCTGTAGTAGCTGTCGATGCTTGCGTACATGACGTAATTGAGGCTGCCAAGGCTCACGGTTACGAGGCAATCATCATAGCTGACCACGGCAATGCCGACAACGCTGTCAACCCTGACGGTACACCCAACACCGCTCACTCACTGAATCCGGTTCCTGTCATCTATGTAACTCCCCGAAAGGATGCAAAGATCCAGTCCGGTATCCTGGCCGATGTGGCTCCCACCATCCTTACCGCGATGGGTCTGCCTATCCCCGCAGAGATGAACGGTAAAGTACTGATTTCCTAAGCAAACAAATTTAATCCATCACCATAGCCGGCGGTCTTGAATTTTGACCGTCGGTTGTGCTTTTTTCCAAACTAAATGAAACTCATCCCCATCTACACCTGGAACAGGAGTCTGCTTGAGTTCAACCGCAAGCGTGACAAACTGAGCCGCCAGCCCTGGGCGCAGGGCGTACTGCTTCTGTTTTGCGTAATCATTGCCATGCTGCTGGCTAATCTGCCCGTGGTAAGTACCTACTACAAGTCATTCCTGGAGACCAATGTCCAGATCCACCTGCAGAGTCCCAACGGTAACATAAACTGGCTGTTCCCGCATGAGATGACCATCGAGAAGTTCATCAATGACATACTCATGGTGATATTCTTCTTTACCGTTGGTCTGGAGATCAAGCGTGAGGTGGCTCATGGGGAGCTTTCATCGGTCAAGAAGGCACTGCTGCCGGTTATCGCCGCATTCGGCGGTGTGATCATGCCGGCCATATTCTACACACTGGTAAACAAAGGCACAGCGGGTGCATCGGGTTGGGGTATTCCTACCGCTACCGATATCGCGTTTGCGGTCTGCATACTCTCAGTGCTGGGTGACAGGGTGCCTGTATCACTTAAGGTGTTCCTTACGGCGCTGGCCATAGCCGATGACCTGATTGCCATCCTGGTGGTGGCCATCTTCTACGGCGGTCATATCAATTTCCTGCTGCTGGGTTTGTCAATCGTGGTCATATTCGTGGCATGGCTCATGTCACATTTCGGCCAGAAAAATATCTGGGTATATCTGGTGCTGGCGGTGATAGTGTGGGTGCTGTTCTATTATTCAGGCATTCATGCCACCATGTCAGGTGTGGTAATGGCGTTCGTGATTCCCTCCAAGGCGCGTTACGAACGTTCATATGTGCTGCATAAGATCAAGTTTTTCTCCAACAAGCTCATAAAGTTTGATCAGGTCGATGACGAGACCATGTTCCCTAACGGTCCCCAGCGCCATTTCCTGCGTCGCATACATAAGACCGCTTACGGCTCACTCGATATGAGTTACCGCGTGGAGCATGCCCTCTCTCCCTGGGTTAACTTTGTTATCATGCCTATTTTCGCGCTGGCTAACGCAGGTGTGGAGATATCGGACCTCTCTTATTTCAATGTGTTCAACACGGCGGGCGTAGCCGGTGGCGTAGGTCTGGGCATATTCCTGGGACTGGTGCTGGGCAAGCCTGTGGGCATAACCCTGTTCAGTTTCCTGGCCATCAAGAGCCGCATATGCGCTATGCCTGACAAGGCTAAGTGGGGAATGTTCTTTGCTGTTGCCTGCCTGGGCGGTATAGGATTCACCATGTCAATCTTTGTCGACACCCTGTCGTTCTCAGGACTTGAGCAGGTGGAACAAATGAGAAACGCCGGCAAGATAGCCATTCTCATGGGTTCTCTGGCTGCCGGCGTTTTGGGTTCAGTGCTGATTACCTTTGCTTCAAAGGGTAATCATTCGGCTGAGAACTGATCCTTGCCTACTCCGCAAAGGGGGCAGACAAAATCATCAGGAACCTGCTCCCAAGGTGTTCCGGGCTCGATTCCGGCCTCGGGACATCCCACTGCGGGATCATACTCCCAACCGCACATGTCACATACGTATTTCTGCATAGCTGTGATATTTGGGGTTAATCAATAATTCTCGGCGTTGATCTCAAAGTAAGACTTGGGATGTGCACATACGGGGCAAATCTCAGGTGCCTTGGTGCCTACGATGATGTGACCGCAGTTACGGCACTCCCATATCTTGACCTCACTCTTGGCGAATACCTGTTCTGTCTCAATGTTCTTGAGCAGTGCGCGGTAGCGCTCCTCGTGATGCTTCTCGATAGCGGCAACCATACGGAACTTCTTGGCAAGTACGGTGAAACCCTCCTTCTCGGCGGTCTTGGCGAAATCCTCGTACATATCGGTCCATTCATAGTTCTCGCCGTCGGCGGCGGCAGCCAGGTTCTGGGCGGTGTCACCTATGCCGTTAAGCTCCTTGAACCACATCTTGGCGTGCTCCTTCTCGTTTTCTGCTGTCTTGAGGAACAGGGCTGCAATCTGCTCAAAGCCATCTTTCTTGGCTTTTGATGCAAAGTATGTATACTTGTTTCTGGCCTGTGACTCACCGGCAAAAGCTGCTTCCAGATTCTTCTCGGTCTGGGTTCCTGAATAGATTGTTTTCATAATTGTTATGGTTTAAGGTTTGTGTTCTTTTTGACTTTGTCCTTCAAGGCAAAAATAGGAATCTCCTTTATATAATCAAAGAATTGGGCTAATTTTGCATATCATTTTACGATTATGGTTACAAAGTTGACAGATACAGTCCGTTATATAGGTGCCGATGACCTGGACCTGGACCTTTTTGAGAGTCAGTACATAGTTCCTCAGGGAATGTCATATAACTCATATGTCATTCTTGACGATAAGGTTGCCGTTATGGATACCGCCGATGCCCGCAAGGCCGATGAGTGGAAAGCCAACCTCAAGGAGGCTATTGACGGCCGTCAGCCCGATTATCTGGTTGTCCATCACTTGGAGCCTGACCACTCAGCTCTCATAGAGTGGGTGCTCAGGGAGTATCCGTCAGTAACCGTAGTGGCCAGCGCCAAGGCCATCCAGATGCTCCCTCAGTTCTTTGAGGATATAGAGCTTGACGGCCGTACCCTTGCCGTAAAGGAGGGCTCGGAACTCTCGCTGGGCAGCCATTGCCTCAGGTTCGTTGCCGCTCCCATGGTTCACTGGCCCGAGGTTATGGTCTCTTTCGATGAGCTGGACGGCGCCCTTTACAGTGCCGATGCGTTCGGTAAGTTCGGCGCCCTGAGCAAGTGCGGCTTCTATGGCCGTGACGATGACGACTGGGCTTGCGAGGCACGCCGCTACTACTTTAATATAGTAGGTAAGTTCGGCGGTCCGGTACGCACCCTGCTTGACAAGACGTCAGCTTTAGCCATACGTACCATACGTCCGCTCCACGGTCCCATACTGGAGGATAACATGGAGGAGTATCTGGGTCTCTATAAGATATGGAGCCGTTATGATGTGGAGACCGATGGCATATTCATAGCATGTGCCTCTATCCACGGAGGAACCCTGGCCGCTGCTGAGAAACTTGCCGATATACTGCGCTCCAAGGGCGCTGAGAGAGTTGTGGTAAGCGATCTGTGCCGCTCTGATTTTGCCGAGAACGTGGAGGATGCGTTCCGTCACTCCAAACTTGTCCTGGCCGCCTCATCATATGACGGAGGGGTATTCACACCCATGTACGAGTTCCTGCACCGCCTGCAGATAAAGGGTTACTGCAACCGTAAGGTGGCTATCCTGGAGAACGGCTCGTGGGCTCCGTCGGCCGGCCGTGTCATGAAAGAGATGGTAGGCGCCATGAGCAACATAGAACTGGTGGATCCCATGGTCACCATCAGGAGCCGCATGAAAAAATCCGATATCCCAGCTCTGGAGAACCTGGCTGACGCCATCCTCTAAAAAGGAGCCAAAGGGGACGGTTCTATTTGGCCCCTTTTTCGAAAAGGGTGCCAAATAGAACCGTCCCCTTTGGCTCCTTTTTACTCGTAGATTATGTCGCGCTCCACGATGTGCTCGGGGAGGCGGTGCTTGTTGTAGGTACGGGCCTGGGTCCAGTTGCCGTGTTCATCGAAAGTGATGTAATCGGTATAGACTATCCTCTCATCGTTGCCATTCAGCACATGCTTCTCTATGATGTTGTGCTTCTTGTCATATTTGTTGGTCTCGAGGGTGAGGATGTTACCCTGACCGTCCATGAACTTGAGTGACTTGGGGTATCCCTTGAGGTCTGTGCGTACCACGTTTATGCTTGTGATCTTGCCGTTTTCCGATATCTCTGTCCTGTGCCAGCCCAGGAACGAGGTCTTCTTTACGCTCAGACGTACGTTGCGGCCGTTCATCTCCTGCAGATACTCCAGTACGCCGTCCTTCTGCGAAGAGAGGTTGAGGCGTGCTATCACATGGCCGTTTGACTTGTTGACGCTTCGTACGCAGATGCCGTTCTCGAAAAGGCTCTCGGCTTCGGATGTAACTACTCCCGATGTATCTATGATGGCGGAGCATATCTCGTTGCCGTTAATGTCATAGATGGATTTGTTTACCGACATGACATCGGTACCTGTATTACCTGCGAACCACATCTCGGGCATGCGGACACGGTTGGTGACCTCCTGAACACGTCCTTTCATGCCTCCGAACGGAACCTCCTTGTATCCGGGGTCGGCGCATGAAATGACTGTAAGGGTAAGAAACAGCAGGTAGATTGACTTTTTCATGAGCTTATATGATGTTCTGTTTTTTCATCTCGCCTACAGTGAGCTCCAGCTCGTCATACCACTCCTTCCCGAAACGGCGTATGAGCGGCTCCTTGAGGCATTTGTAAATGGGCAGGCCCTCCCTGTGACCTTTTATGACGGCTGCCTTGCACACATCCCATCGGTCATAGTTGAGTCCCCAGTAGGGTCCCAGTTTCTTGACTCTTATAGGGTAGAGGTGGCATGATATCGGTTTCATGAAACCGACCTTGCCCTCACGGTACGCCTTCTCAATGGCGCAGTAGCAACAGCCGTTGTCATCATAGCAGGTGAACACGCAGTCCTTGCCGTTCACTATCTGAGTGACCAGCTCTCCCTCGGGATCTGGGTAGGCAATACCTTTTTCCTCAATAGCCTTGAGAGCCTGGGGTGAGAGCATATCCCTGATTACGGGTAGCAGCTTCTCTATCTCAGCTATCTCCTCAACGGTGACGGGGGCACCGGCATCGCCCTCCACGCAGCAGTCGCCGTGACACTTCCTGAGGTCACAGCAGAACTCCTTGGTTATCACATCGAGTGATACTATAGTATCCTGAATCTGAAGCATTGCGCAAAAGTAGTGAAATAATTGCTACCTTAGCCCCCAAATTCTGAAAGTATGACATCGACAATACTTATAGTTCTTGCCGTTATTATGGGTGTAGTGGGAATTATCGGCAGTATAGTTCCCGGGCTGCCCGGACCTCCGCTGAGTTGGATAGGAGTGCTGCTTGCATTCCTCAGCCATAAGCTTGGCGGACAGGATATGACATTAACGTTCGTCCTTGTATGGCTGGCCATAACAATCGCAGTTACCGTGCTGGATTACATTGTACCTTCAAGATTCACCAAACTGGCCGGCGGCACCAAAGCCGGAAGCCAGGGCGCGCTCATAGGAATGGTAATAGGTATGTTCTTTACTCCGATAGGCATGATACCATGCAGTCTTCTGGGAGCGTTTGTGGCAGAACTTTTCCAATCTGACAAGAGTTGGGCCGATGCACTGAAATCATCACTCGGCACTTTTGCAGGATTTCTGGTGGGCACAGGTATGAAACTCACGGCAACTGTAGCCATGACTTTCTATATTCTTTTTTGAAAAGTTATTTTAACTTTGCGTGTCCTTTCCGGATAATAGAGAAAGCGGAACAGATAAATTACTTCTTAATTACACTATAAAATGAAAAAGAACATTCTTATTGTTGCGGCTGTAATGATGTCGCTCACTTGTTTTGCCCAGTTCCCGGGCGGTGGTGGATTTCCTGGTGGCGGTATGCCTCCTATGGGTGGCGGCGGATTCGGCGGCGGAATGCCTATGGGCGGTTTCGGCGGATTCGGTGGCCCCCAGGGTGCTGCACAGGTTGAGTATTCAGAGAAATTCTCCGATATCAACTACGCCGGTGACGACGGCCAGGTTTATCACACTCTTGACATCTACCTGCCTAAGGAGGTTAAGGATAAGTATCCCGTTGTAGTACACATCTACGGTAGTGCATGGGGCAGCAACAGTTCAAAGGGTATGGCCGATTTAACTACAATCGGTCAGGCTTTGCTCAATGCAGGTTATGCAGTGGTTTGCCCGAACCACCGTTCAATCGCAGATGCCAAGTGGCCTGCTCAGGTTAACGATATTAAGGCCGTTATCCGCTTTATCCGCGCTAACGCCGACAAGTACAAGTTCGATACCTCATTCATCGCAACATCAGGTTTCTCATCAGGCGGTCACCTGAGCGCCGTTACCGCTCTTTCAAACAACGTTAAGATCGGTAAGTACGGTGATGCAGAGTATGACATTGAGGGTAATGTAGGTCCTTACACCAAGGAGTCAAGTTACGTAAACGCATTCTGCGACTGGTCAGGTCCCACTGAGCTCCTGCAGATGGATTGCGGCAACGCAATGTCATTCGGTGGCCCGGGTAATACCCCTGAGGAGCAGATTATCGGCGCTCCCAAGGAGGGCAACGAGGACAAGTTCATGCTTCTGAGCGCATCAGGCTACCTGGATAAGAATGATGTTGCCGGTTACATGTTTCACGGTGATGCCGACCCTGTAGTTGCTTCATGCGTAAGCCAGTATCTGTATGACCAGATGCAGAAGGTCGGCGTAGAGAGCTACATAGTACGCGTACCCAATGGTAGCCACGGTGGCGCAGCCATGTACACCGAGGAGAACCTCAAGAAGATGACCGACTTCCTGGATGCACAGCGCGCCAAGTCAGCCAAGAAATAATAGTATCTGAACAATATGACAAGAGGACGGTTCGTATAGACCGTCCTCTTGTTATTTGGAATAATAGCTGAACCTAATGCTCTTGGGGGAATCGGGGTCTAGTTGGTCTATTGTTTCCATTGAGATGGACATTTTGTTGTCATTGTAAAAATAACGGGTTATCCTGTCTCCCTTTATTATACCGTCTCTTTGTGTCAACTCTCTGACAACCGTTAGGCGACCGAGAGAATCGTATTCGTATTCATTCCTGATAAAAGAGTCTTGAACAGGTTCATTATGATTGGTCTTAAAAAACTCGATCTTTGAACTTAATTTCCAGTTGTTGTCATACTCGTAACGGGTGTCATTATCTAACGTATCGTGGCTGATTGATGTGGCTTTAACGATATGTCCATTATTGTCATACTCATACAACTCTGTCAACTGGATGTTATGAATGGTCTTACTTAAACAGTTTCCAAGACTGTTATAAGTGAATTCTGTCTTTCCGCTTGGGCTTTCCTCTGATAATAGATGGCCCTCCTCATTGAATTCCTGTTTGCTCATGAGCGTGCCGTTCATCGGGTCAGATCCTCTGTATGTATAGATATATTTCTTGTGGTTGGATTGGTCATAGTCTGCGAACCGGTATTCCCGGGTTAACCAATATGAATTGTCAAAGACTCTGTATTCCGATGACAGGTACAATCCGTCTTGACTGTAGGTGTTGAGTGTCATGTCTAACGGAACCCATCCTTCATCACTCTTATTAATCCTTATATCTAATGTATGATTGTCAAAAATCATGGTCGTATCTTTGAGATTCTTGTTCTCATAGTTAATGACTAAAACAGATTCCACTCCTTCAAACAATGAATCTCTACGTATGGCTCTGGAATAATCTTTATTGTGTCCAAGAACAAATGATTCCCATCTTACCAAACGGTAATCTTTGCCAAGTTCTGATTCGTTCCTTATTTCAAGACAGGATTCATGACCTACTGTTACTATGGTGTCAAACGGACAATCCAGGTAAACAGTTGACGATTGCCTATCATGACATCCATATGAAACTAATGCCGTAAATATAAACAATCCTGTTAGCTTTAAGTACCTCATGATTATTTACTCTAGAGTTCTGCAATAGGTAAAGATACGTTGTTATTCTTATCTACTCTCTATATATAATGTATGGAATGTCGTGAATGTCAATTGTACCATAACCTTTACCGTGTTGTGGATCATAACAATCTACTTCTGTACAATCTATAATTTTTCCCCATCGTGTTTTTTGTGAAAGATACTCCTTGCCAACAATCCAATGTCCATCTCCTGTGTTTATTATCATGGGGTAACTACCCATACTTTGAAAGGCTGTTTCCATTTGGCTAGCATAATAATTGGGGACTTTTTCTCCGTCAACTATTGCATCCCAGGAAAGTCTAGTCCAAGATTCACCTGAACATGCTTCTACTATTGTCTCAAGTTCTTCACCTGTGAGGGAATATTCTGCGCCATAGGATAAATCTAGTTTATCACATTTCCTTGCTACTGTTTCTAAAGCTGAACCTATATCTGGATCTTGTCCATTTATTACATAAGCGACACAACAAACTCCACAATTATATGTGGAATTATAGATATCTTTAGATTTCTTTTGTCGGGGAATAAAAGTCTCAAGGGAATCGTCATCATCGTAATACTCATAGAAATCGGTTTGAACACACGACGAAAGAACAAACAACGTTCCCAAATACACAATCAATCCAACTGCAAACTTTCTCATATATATTTATTATTACAAAACCATGTCGGGCTACCGTATCTTCTGTTATAAATAGGTTTCAATAATATCTTTACTAAAACATTATCAACAAACAAGTAACAGAACGGCATAATCAGTAAGGTTTCAGCGAATATACGTTTTTTTTAAATTTCCCCTCTTTTTCTCGTTAAAATATTGACATTAATCATTTGTAAGGCTGGCTAAAAGAGAATCGGGTACAATTCTTCCTTTGATGTCGCTTTGTGTGATTGCGAGGACCGGCAGCTTGTCGTTTTGTTAACTATGCGTCTGCACTTGCGTTAAAATAGTGTAATTATTACGGTTGATTTTAAGATTTGAGGGGCTATATGTTACAATGAAGCGGGGGAATGTGTAATTTCGCGGCCGAAAACGAAAAGAGAATATTTTTAAGTATCGGCAAAGGGCCGATGATGATGTTAATCAACTAAGTACATTATGGATTTCAAAGGTGGTTTCAGACCTAAACTGTTCTCGACTCTCAAGGACGGTTACAACAAACAGACTCTTGTTCAGGACCTGCTCGCAGGTGTAATTGTAGGTATAGTGGCTCTGCCGCTTGCCATTGCATTCGGTATTGCATCGGGGGCGACCCCCGAGGCCGGTATCCTGACGGCAATCGTTGCCGGTTTCATAATCTCGTTCTTTGGCGGCAGTAAAGTTCAGATAGGCGGACCTACAGGTGCGTTTATCGTTATCGTATACGGCATAATCCAGGAGTACGGCATGAGCGGTCTCTGCATCGCGACCTTCATGGCGGGCGCGTTCCTTATACTTATGGGCGTGCTTCATCTCGGAACAATAATCAAGTACATTCCTTATCCAATAGTTGTGGGCTTTACAAGCGGTATAGCCCTGACAATATTCGCAACCCAGATCAAGGACCTGTTCGGACTTCAGATCGATGATGTTCCGGCCGGATTCCTTGACAAGTGGGGGGTATACTTCAACCATTTCGACACCGTGAACTGGTGGTCACTTCTGGTGGGTGTCCTGAGCATACTCATCATTGTGTTCACACCAAAGGTGAGCCGCCGCGTACCCGGTTCACTGGTGGCAATCATCCTTATGACGGTCGTAACCCTCATTCTCAGCAGTCTCGGCGTGGAGGGTATAGAGACCATCGGTGACAGGTTCTCAATCTCGACAAACCTGCCCCAGCCTGAAGTTCCCAAGATCAATTGGGACAGCATCCGCCGTCTGGCACAGCCCGCCATGGTAATAGCCATGCTGGGTGCCATCGAGTCGCTGCTCTCCGCAGCTGTAGCAGACGGTGTGATAGGTGACCGTCATGACAGCAACCAGGAGCTTATAGCTCAGGGCGTTGCCAACATGGTATCGCCTCTTATAGGTGGTATACCCGCTACCGGTGCAATAGCACGAACCATGACTAACATCAATAATGGCGGACGCACCCCGGTGGCCGGAATCGCTCACGCCATTGTCCTGGCTCTCATCTACCTCTTCCTCATGCCTCTGGTCAAGTTCATCCCCATGTCTTGCCTGGCCGGTATCCTGGTAGTGGTATCATATAACATGAGCGAGTGGCGTAGCTTCAAGGCCATCCTCAAGAACCCCAAGTCCGATATCACCGTACTTCTGGTAACTTTCTTCCTGACAGTGATATTCGACCTCACGGTTGCCATCGAGGTGGGTGTGCTGATTGCCTGCCTGCTCTGCATGAGACGTATGGCTGAGACCACCAACGTATCAGTTCTCAGCGATGAGATCGATCCCAGTGCCGACAGCGACGTTCAGGGCAACCTGGAGCACCTGGTAATACCCGAGGGTGTGAAGGTGTACGAGATAAACGGTCCCTATTTCTTTGGAATAGGAAACAAGTTCGAGGAGATGATGGGCGATATGGGTGCGCGTGCCAAGGTGCGCATAATCCGTATGCGTAAGGTTCCTTTCATTGACTCGACCGGCGTACATAACCTGACCAACATGTGCCGCATGTGTAACCAGATGGGTGTCAAGGTGGTGCTGTCAGGTGTCAATCCTCAGGTGATGAAGGTCATAGAGGATGCCGGAATGGATGATATCGTGGGCAAGGAGAACATCTGCAGCCACATAAACATAGCTCTCAAACGTGCTGAGGAGCTGCTCAAGAAGTAACAGACTTACCTTGAAATAAACATATGACCTAGGGCCGGCCGCAATTTGCGGTCGGCTCTACTTTTCAACAGGTTACGTGCCAGGCCTGAACCGCCGCTTTAAGTGGTTCAGGCTAATTATTTGATAATGAATGCCATTGGTTATAAACAATTGGTTGATAACTTTTTTAATCAAAAAGTGGGGCAAAGTGGGCCAAAGTGGGTGATTTTTATATAACTTTGAAACCGGATATTGATTATCAGGCTAAAATGAGTTTCATAGGACAGTTTCCCGTACGTCTGGATGTCAAGAACAGGGCATTCATGCCGGCAGGATTCCGCCGCCAGATACAGCAGGCGGGGGAGCAGACTCTGGTGGTCCGCAAGGATTACTTTGAGAACTGTCTTGTGGTCTATCCCGCATCGCAGTGGCAGCAGGAGATTGCCGGCGTGAGGGCTAGGCTCAACCGGTTTGACGGAAACCAGCAGATGGTTTACCGCAAGCTGGTATCGGAAGCTCAGGAGGTGCAGTTGGACAGCAACGGTCGCCTGCTGCTGCCCAAGTCATTGCTTGACAAGGTCGGGATTAAGCAGGATGCCCTGTTCGTGGGCATGGAGCAGACTATAGAGATATGGAATCCCGATGTGGCTGCGGGTGCAAACCAGCAACCGTTCATGTCAGACGGTGAATTCGCCGACAGCCTGAAAAAATTCATGACTGAGTGATACGCATTACATACATAGCAGATAAGTGGACACAAACGGGACATATCATGTACCGGTCCTTCTCAAGCAAAGTGTAGAAGGGCTTGTGGCAGATCCTGACGGGATCTATGTGGATGCCACCTTCGGAGGTGGCGGCCACTCCCGCGAGATAGTGTCCCGACTCAGCCCCAAAGGTCATCTGTACGGTTTCGACCAGGATGCCGACACCATGAACAACATAATCCCTGACGACCGTTTCACATTCGTCTACTCCAATTTCCGTTACATGCGCAATTTCATGCGCTGGTATGGCCATGACAAGGTTGATGGCATACTGGCCGACCTGGGTGTGTCTTGGCATCACTTTGATGACAGCACACGCGGTTTCTCGTTCCGTTTTGAGGGACCCATTGACATGCGTATGAACCAGAAGGAGGGGTTCAAGGCATCGGATGTGCTGAACGACTACCCCGAGGAGCGTCTGGCGCAGCTGTTCTGGCTGTACGGGGAGTTGCAGAACGGACGTCAGCTGGCCCAGGCGATAGGCCGCGCACGCAAGAACTGCCGCATGGAGACGGTGAGCCAGCTCATGGAGGCTGTGCGACCCGTAATAGGCCGTGAGCGTGAGAAAAAGGATACCGCCAAGCTGTTCCAGGCTCTGCGAATGGAGGTGAACCATGAGGTTGATGCTCTGCGTGAGATGCTGGAGAGTTCCGTGGAGCTGCTTGACAAGGGCGGACGTCTGGTGGTGATAACCTATCACTCCATCGAGGACCGCATGGTCAAGAACCTGATGAAGAGCGGTAACATAGAGGGTGACATAAAGACGGATTTCTACGGAAACCGCGAGGTGCCTTTCAGGACAATAGGCAAGCCGATCATTCCCGATGCACAGGAGCAGGCTGTCAACCCGCGTTCACGTAGTGCCAAACTCAGGATATGTGAGAGGATCTGATATGGAGGAGAACAGTACAAGCAGACAGGGTAGGGTTAACATCATGAAATCCATGCCTGACTTTATTCACCGCAACATATGGCTGCTGGTGGAGATACTGTTCTGTGTGATCGTCTACATAGGAAACCGTTATGCATATCAGCGTGACCAGGCTTACGCCGAGAGGCTCAGACGCGAGCTGGTGGATATGGAGTACCAGACTCTGAACACCACGAGTGACGTATCGGCCAAGAGCAAGCCTTCATATATCGAGAAAGTGGCGACCAGAAACGGCTCTGGCCTGCAGCCTTCCACTGAACCGCCGTTCCGACTGCCTAAATGAGTATTATGACCGATAAGGATGACGCTCGCAAGCAGGAGAAGAAGAGGGTATCACGCAAGTACTACTCCCTGTTCCTCTTCATGTCGGTATGGGGCGTATTCATTATCGTCAAGATGGGGCTGGTCATGTTCGCGGAGCGTTCGTTCTGGAACGAGGTGGCCAAGAACCTGACATCGGTGGACCGTGTCATAGAGCCTCACCGCGGCAACATACTGAGTGATGACGGCCTGCTGTTGGCAAGCAGTGTGATTCAGTACAGGGTGTTCCTGGATTTCAAGACAAGTGAGAAGGCTCCGGAGCGCGCCAAGAAGGACCAGATGAGAAAGGATACGCTGTTTACCAGACATCTGGCTGAATTTGCGCGTCAGATGCACGAGATATTCCCAAACATATCGGTCCAGCAGTTCGCTGACCATTATGAGAAGGGTTACCAGTCCAAGTCGCACTCCTGGGTGCTGCTTCCGGGCTATTCCAGAAACAGTTTCCCCATTACGTACAACCAGTACAAGTCACTGCGCAAGACGGTATGGCTCAAGCCCAAGTACGAGCGCTGGTTCTATGCATCGGAGGAGAAGATATCACGTGTCAAGCCGTTCGATGCACTGGCTGACCGTACCATAGGCAGCATGTATGAGGGTAAGGACTCGGCCAAGAACGGACTTGAGCTCTCGTTTGACTCGCTGCTGCGCGGCATTCCCGGTCGCGGGCATCAGGAGAAAGTACAGAACATAACCCGTATGGTGGCCGATATCCCGCAGATTGACGGATGTGACGTGCATACCACCATAAACGTGGATATGCAGGATATCGCCGAGGTGGCCCTGCGCAAGGAACTGGAGTTCAGGAACGCGGCATCGGGCATTGTGGTGCTGATGGAGGTGCCCACCGGTGACATCAAGGCTATCGCCAACCTGACCAAGACCTCATCGGGTCAGTTCGTGGAGAGTCAGAACAACGCAGTCAAGGAGATATTCGAGCCGGGCTCCACATTCAAGCCGGTATCCATGATGGTGGCTTTTGATGACGGTAAGATATCCATGACGGACAGCGTATTCTGCGAGTGGGGTTCCTACCGCGGATTCGGCGGAGTGGAGATGACCGATGCCTCACACGGCGGAAAGAAAGGATTCGGATGGCTGGATGTGCCTCATATCATAATGAACTCATGCAACATAGGTACTTCCAAGCTCATCCATGCGGCATACAAGGATAATCCCGAGTCATTCGTGGACGGCATATACCGTACCGGCATAAACACCCACTTTGACCTGCAGCTTACAGGAACTGCCGCTCCGGTAATTAAGCGTGACGGCTACTGGGATGCCACACGACTGCCGTGGATGTCGATAGGATACAACACGCAGCTGCCGGTCATAAACACCCTGGCGTTCTACAACGGCGTGGCCAACGGCGGATGCATGGTGGCGCCCCGTCTGGTGACCAAGGTGACACGTGAGGGTAATGTGGTGGAGGAGTATCCCGTGGAGGTGGTCCGCCGCCATATGTGCAAGGACGAGACACTGAGCAAGATCAGATATATGCTGGAGCAGGTGGTGGCCGACGGTACCGGTAAGAACGCGGGTTCCAAGTACTTTACGGTGGCCGGCAAGACAGGTACGGCACAGCTCTCACAGGGCGCGGCCGGTTACAAGAACGGCAAGCGTACCCATATGGTGTCGTTCTGCGGTTACTTCCCTGCCGACAACCCGCAGTATTCCTGCATAGTCTCCATCCGTACCGACGGAGGTGCGGCAGGTGGTGCCACATGGGCTGCTCCGGTATTTCATGAGATTTCGGAGAAGGTTATGGCCAGCCGTAACCTCAGGGACGTAAAGGAGGCTTATGACTCCACACGCCAGTTCATACCCAAGGTGTTGCCCGGCGACCTGGCCAAGGCAAGCCTGGTACTCAAGGAACTGGGTAAGAAGAATCTGATGAGGCGCGCCGACCGTTCGGTGGCCGACAGTGTATGGGGTACGGTTAGTTCCGACTCCGGACGTTATGTCATGAACTATGTGGAATTCCACGACGGCATAGTACCCGATGTACGCGGTATGGGGGCATCGGACGCCCTTTATCTGCTGGAGCATATGGGTATGAGGGTCAGCATGGAGGGTGTGGGCAAGGTTAAGAGCCAGGTTCCAGCACGTAACACGAGATTCCGCAAGGGTGACAGGATTAGTTTGACTTTATCAATGTGACAGGATATGGTGACAATAGGAGAACTTATTTCAGGACTTAAGACAGTCCGCACGGTAGGTGACACAGGTATTGAGGTGACCGACATCCAGATAGACTCACGCAAGGCAGCCAGGGGTTGTCTGTTCGTGGCTATGCGCGGTACGACGACTGACGGACATCAGTTCATACCCAAGGCAATCGAGTTGGGCGCAACTTCGGTGCTGTGTGAGGTTATGCCTGAGGAGACTGTCCAGGGCGTGACATATATTCAGGTTCCGGACTGCGAGGATGTGGTAGGCACGGTTGCCACCAGGTTCTTTGGCGACCCCTCAAGCAAGGTCAGGCTGGTGGGCGTGACCGGCACCAACGGTAAGACTACCATTGCCACCTTACTGTATAACATGTTCCGCAAGATGGGATATAAGGCAGGCCTGCTGTCAACGGTCTGCAACTACATAGACGGCGAGCCCGTACCCGCCGACCATACCACTCCCGATCCCATAACCCTGAACCGTCTGCTCGGACGTATGGCCGATGAGGGTTGCAAGTATGTGTTCATGGAGTGCAGCTCACATGCCATTGTACAGAAGAGGATAGGTGGTCTCAAGTATGCAGGCGGTATATTCACCAACCTGACACGTGACCATCTGGATTACCATAAGACCGTTGAGAACTATCTCAAGGCCAAGAAAATGTTTTTTGACGGCCTGGGCAAGGATGCCTTTATGGTAACCAACCTGGATGATAAGAACGGACTGGTCATGGCTCAGAACACCAAGGCCAAGGTAATGACTTACTCGCTGCGCAGCATGAGCGATTTCAAGGGTCGTCTGCTGGAGTCAGGATTTGACGGCATGCTGCTGGAGATAAACGGACGTGAGGCGTTCCTCAGGTTCATAGGCAAGTTCAACGCAAGCAACCTGCTTGCCGTATACGGTGCAGCCGTGATGCTGGGCCGCGATCCCATGGAGGTGCTCACGGTAATGAGTACCCTGGTGCCGGTGAACGGCCGCTTTGACGCCATCCGCGCTCCCAAGGGCTACACCGCCATCGTGGATTACGCCCATACTCCCGATGCTCTGACCAACGTGCTTACGACCATAGTCGATGTGCTCGACGGCAAGGGTCAGATTATCACTGTGGTAGGAGCGGGCGGAAACCGTGACAAGGGCAAGCGTCCTCTCATGGCTCAGGAGAGCGTGAAATACAGCGATAAGGTTATTATCACTTCCGATAACCCCCGTTTCGAGGAGCCTCAGGATATCATAAACGATATGCTGGCAGGTCTGACCAAGGAGGATATGCAGAAGGTCATCACCATAGTTGACCGCCGTGAGGCCATACGTACAGCCTGTATGTTGGCCCAGAGCGGTGACGTGATCCTGGTGGCAGGCAAGGGCCATGAGGATTATCAGGATGTCAAGGGCGTCAAACACCATTTTGACGACCATGAAGTAATACGCGAGTGTTTTTAATATGTGAAACGAGTAATTCTCAATTCTCAACTCTCAATTCTCAATTGAATGTTGTACAGTCTGTTTGAATACTTAAAGAACGCCGGAATCGATATTCCCGGCGGCGGAATGTTCAGCTATGTGACATTCCGTGCCATATTCGCCCTGGTGCTGTCACTTATAGTATCGTGCTGGTTCGGCAGCAGTTTCATTGACATGCTCAAGCGCCGTAACATATCGGAGACTCAGCGTGACGTGAAACTGGATCCGTTCGGCGTGACCAAGAAGGGAGTGCCTACCATGGGCGGCGTGATAATCATCGTGGCCATCCTGGTTCCCTGCCTGCTGATAGGTGACCTTAAGAATGTATACATGTGGCTCATGATCATCACTACCGTGATACTCGGTGTGATAGGTTTTGCCGATGACTACATCAAGACATTCCGCAAGAACAAGGAGGGCCTGAACGGCTGGCTCAAGGTGACCGGACAGATTGTCCTGGGACTGATTGTAGGCCTGACCATGCGTTACAGCCCTCAGGTCGTCATAAACGAGAAAGTTGAGACCCGTATTGAGAATAACACCGAGATAGTGGTTAAGACCCCGGACGTAAAGTCAACCCGTACTACCATTCCTTTCCTCAAGAACCACAACCTGAATTATGCCGATGCATTCGGCTGGCTGGGAGAGAACGGCAAGTACAAGGCCGGATGGGTGTTCTTTGTGCTGCTCACGCTGTTTGTGGTTACTGCCGTATCGAACGGATCAAACCTGAATGACGGCATGGACGGTATGGCAGCTGGCAACTCGGCTATAATAGGAGTGACGCTCGGCATACTGGCGTACGTATCCAGTAACGTGGTTACCGCCAGCCATTTTGACCTTATGTATATTCCCGGCAGCCAGGAGGTGGTTGTCTATCTGAGTGCTTTTGTGGGTGCCCTGATAGGTTTCCTCTGGTTCAACTCATATCCCGCACAGATATTCATGGGCGATACCGGCAGCCTGACCATAGGCGGCATAATTGCGGTGGCAGCCCTCTGCATTCACAAGGAGCTTCTGCTTCCCATACTGTGCGGCGTGTTCCTGGTAGAGAGCCTGTCGGTGATATGCCAGCGTTTCTATTACAAGATGGGCAAACGCAAGGGTGTGCATCAGCGCATATGGAAGCGTACGCCTATCCATGACCATTTCCGTACGAGCATGGCCAAGGTCCTGGAGGCTGACCCCACCAGCACCGTCAGGTTCCAGGGAAATGAAAAGAAACTACTTTTTGAGACTAAGATCACGCTCAGGACCTGGATCATAAGCATAGGTCTTGCAGCACTTACAATATTGACCTTGAAAATCAGATAATTGAAATGGCAAAGAAGATTGTAGTATTAGGAGCAGGCGAGAGTGGTACCGGCGCAGCCATATTGGCTAAAGCCAAGGGTATGGACGTGTTTGTATCGGACCTGTCAGAGATCAAGGAGTATTATCGCAGTGAGCTCGATGCACGCGGCATCGAGTGGGAGCAGAAACAGCATACCGAGGAGCGTATCCTTGCGGCCGATGAGGTGATAAAGAGCCCCGGCATACCCAAGGAGGCCCCCATCATACAGAAACTCATGGCCAAGGGCACTCCCATCATATCGGAGATTGAGTTTGCAGGCCGTTACACCAACGCCAAGATGATATGCATAACCGGATCGAACGGTAAGACCACAACCACGTCACTCATATACCACATATTCAAGATGGCAGGTATGAACGTGGGTCTGGCCGGTAACATAGGCAGCAGTCTGGCATGGCAGGTGGCTGAAAAGAACTATGACTACTATGTGATTGAGCTGAGCAGCTTCCAGCTGGATAACATGTATGACTTCAAGGCCGATATCGCCATCCTCATGAACATAACCCCGGATCATCTGGACCGTTACGACCATGAGATGCAGAACTATGTGGATGCCAAGATGCGCGTGATCCGCAACCAGACCAAGGACGATGCATTCGTATACTGGAGTGACGATCCCATCATTACCCGTGAGCTCAAGAAATACGGTCTGCAGGCTACCCTCTATCCCTTTGCCGAGGCCAAGAAGGAGGACCTGGCCGCTTACGTGGAGGACGGGACACTCTACTTTACCAAGCCTTATGCTTTCAATATGGAGCAGGAGTCGCTCTCGCTCTCAGGCAAGCACAACCTCTATAACTCCATGGCTGCCGGTATATCGGCCAATATCGCCGGTATCAAGTCCGAGACCATACGTAAGGCTCTGCAGACATTCAAGGGTGTGGAGCACCGTCTGGAGCGCGTGACAAGAGTGAACGGAGTTGACTTTATCAATGACTCCAAGGCTACCAACGTGAACAGCTGCTGGTATGCACTTCAGAGCATGCCGGTCAAGTGCGTGCTGATACTGGGAGGCAAGGATAAGGGTAATGACTATAACGAGATAGCCGACCTGGTACGCGAGAAGTGCTGCGGTCTGGTTTATATGGGTCTGCACAACGAGAAGCTTCACGGTTTCTTTGACGGATTCGGACTTCCCGTGGCCGATGTGCAGTCCATGAAGGATGCCGTGGACGCCGCCTACAAGATGGCTCACAGCGGAGAGATCGTACTGCTCAGCCCCTGCTGTGCCAGCTTTGACCTCTTTAAGAGCTATGAGGACCGCGGTGAACAGTTCAAGGCTTGTGTAAGAGCATTATAATAAAGGAATATGGAGGAGAATACCGGGGAGAAAACCGAGAGAAAGCAACTGCTTCACGGTGACCGTACCATCTGGGCTATGGTCTTTGTGCTCTGCGCCATCTCGCTTGTGGAGGTGTTCAGCGCGAGCAGCCGTCTTACATTCGGCAAGAGCAGTTTCCTGACTCCCATCATATCGCATACCGTACACCTGGCGGTAGGCCTGGGCGGCATGTGGCTGGTACATCTGCTCCATTACAAGTGGTACAAACTATTCCCGGTATTCCTGGTGCCTGTCTCCGTTCTGATGCTGGGATTCCTCTCGGTACGTAGTATGGGTTCATCGGGAGCGGAGCGCTGGATAGATCTGGGATTCATACAGCTGCAGCCATCGGAACTGGGTAAGATTGGCGTAATAATGTCAGTGGCCTACTGGCTCTCCAAACTCAAGCCCGATGATGAACTGAGCCAGATAAACATATTCTGGAAAATCATGGCTCTGACAGGTTTCGTATGCATGCTGATCGTGGGCGAGAACCTCTCAACGGCCTTGCTGCTTGCGGCAGTGGTGTTCGTGATGATGATACTGGGAGGTATCGCCTGGAAGCGTATCCTGGTTCTTACAGGTGCTGTAGCGGCAGCCGGTGTGATAGCGATGCTGGTGCTTATGTTCGTACCGGCACAGACCATACGCGACTCCAAGATTATACCTTCACGTGCCACCACATGGCAGGCCCGACTTCAGGATTTCTTCCATTCGAGCGGCGACGGCGACATGAGCCCTTACGAGTACGCCGTACGTGAGGCTCCGGAAAAACCGCAGGAGACTCACGCCAACATAGCGATAGCCACAAGCAACATCCTGGGTAAGGCTCCGGGTAATTCCGATGAACGCGACTACCTGCAGGAGGCAAGCTGTGACTTTATCTATGCCATCATAATAGAGGAGTTGGGCATGGCCGGCGGTATAGGCGTCATGCTCGTGTATATAATCCTGCTGTTCAGGGTAGGGCGCATAGCCACCCGGTGCAAGGAGAAATACCCCGCGTATCTGGCCATGGGCCTGGGTATGCTGCTGGGACTACAGGCATTCATAAACATGTCTGTGGCCGTGGGCCTGTTCCCTGTCACCGGACAGCCGCTTCCGCTCATAAGCAAGGGTGGTACATCGGTCCTTATGGCCAGTGGCTGCATCGGTATGCTGCTGGGTATAAGCAACACCCTTGACCGCGAGGAGAAGGGTGAACAGATGATGGGGACCGATGCCGATGTACCCGCTCCGGTGGATGGTAATGAATCTTTTGACGAAATAAACTGATAACACAATATGGAGGCTAAACCAAGAATTATAATCAGTGGAGGAGGCACGGGAGGACATATATTCCCTGCCATATCGATAGCTCACGCAATCAAGGCAATCAATCCGGATGCAGAGATCCTGTTCGTAGGCGCCGAGGGCCGCATGGAGATGCAGCGTGTTCCTCAGGCCGGATTCGAGATCAAGGGCCTGCCTATCTGCGGATTCGACCGTAAGAACCCCTTGAAGAACATAGCGGTGCTGTTCAAGATAATGCGCAGCCAGCTCATGGCACGCAGCATCATACGTCAGTTCCGTCCTATGGTTGCTGTGGGAGTGGGCGGTTATGCCAGCGGCCCGACACTGCGTATAGCAGGCAAGATGGGTATTCCTACACTGCTGCAGGAGCAGAACTCCTATGCAGGCGTGACCAACAAGATACTGGCCCGAAAGGCCTCCAGGATATGTGTGGCTTATGACGGCATGGACCGTTTCTTCCCTGCCGACAAGATAATAAAGACCGGTAACCCGGTACGCCCCAGCCTGCTTGAGGGCGGTATGACACGTAAGAAGGCCGCCGCTAAGATGGGTCTGGATGCAGGTAAGAGGATCGTCCTCATAATAGGCGGAAGCCTGGGCGCACGTTCTCTCAACGAGAGCGTCATGGCCAATCTTGACCTGATACGCATGTCGGAGGATGTCCAGTTCGTATGGCAGACGGGCAAGTTCTACTTTGAGGAGATGAAGAGCCGTCTGGCTGAACAGAAACCGGTACCCAACCTGTTCCCCACGGAGTTCGTACAGGATATGGACCAGGCTTACGCTGCTGCCGACCTGGTTATATCACGTGCAGGAGCAAGCTCCATATCGGAACTCTGCCTGCTGGGTAAGCCTGTGATACTGGTGCCCTCACCCAACGTGGCAGAGGACCATCAGACCAAGAACGCCCTGGCCCTGGCTGACAGGGATGCCGCCATCCATATTCGTGACGTGGATGCCCGCAAGGAACTCATCCCGGCTGCCGTGGATCTGGTGAATGACAAGGCCCGTCTGGAGCAGCTGCATGACAACATACTCAAGCTGGCTATGTATGACTCGGCCGAGACGATTGCCCGTGAGGTGCTCAAACTGGCAGGTTACGGAAGCGGCACGCTCAAGCTTGACGAGATAAAGTCAGTCTATTTTGTAGGTGCCGGTGGCATAGGCATGAGCGCACTGGTACGCTACTTCCTGGCCCGCGGATGCAAGGTGGGCGGTTATGACAAGACATCGACTGACCTGACATCGGCCCTGATAAAGGAGGGCGCCATGATAGGTTTTGAAGATGACGTTGACAGGATTGACGAGTGTTTCAGGGATTCCAGGTCCACTCTGGTGGTATACACACCGGCTATCCCTGCCGACAACAAGATAATGCGCTGGTTCAACATGCACTGCTTTGACGTGCAGAAACGCGCCCAGGTGCTGGGTACGCTAACCCGCTCGCTCGACGGTCTGTGCGTGGCAGGAACACACGGCAAGACCACCACATCATCAATGGTGGCTCATATTCTGGACGGTACCGAGGAGGGTTGCAACGCGTTCCTGGGCGGCATACTCAAGAATATCGGAAGTAACCTTATGATAAGCAACAAGAGTCGCCGCGTGGTAATTGAGGCCGATGAATTTGACCGTTCGTTCCACCATCTGACTCCGCTGCGTACGGTGATAACCGCCGTCGATGCCGACCATCTGGATATCTACGGCACATATGAGGCTTATGTGGAGAGTTTCCGCAAATATACATCGCTCATAAAGCCGGGCGGTGATTTGATACTTCATGTGGGACTGCAGGACAAACTCAAGCCGGAACTTCAGAAAGGCGTGACGCTGCATACCTACGGACTGGATGAGGGTACTTTCCATGCCGCCAACATAAGGATAGGAGGCGGTGAGCTCAAGTTCGACTATGTATCTCCGCTGGGCAGTATAGCCGATGTGGAGCTTGGCGTGCCCATACCGATCAACGTGGAGAATGCCGTGGCAGCCATGGCTATGGCACAGCTGAGCGGTGCATCGGACGATGTGATACGTGAACGCATAGCCTCGTTCCGCGGCTGCGACCGCCGTTTTGACTTCCATGTCAAGACCGACAGCAAGGTATATCTGAGTGATTACGCGCACCATCCCGAGGAGATACGCCAGTGCGCCCTCTCGCTGCGCAAGCTGTATGCCGACCGTAAGATCACGGCTATATTCCAGCCGCATCTGTATACCCGCACCAGGGATTTCTACAATGAGTTCGCCGATAGCCTCTCAATATTTGATGAGGTCTGGCTGCTCGAGATATATCCTGCGCGTGAGGAGCCTATACCTGGTGTCACAAGCAGCCTTATTGCCGACACCATGCGTCCGGGTGTATGCAAGGGCATTATTACAAAGAACCAGGTCAAGGAACTGGTTGAGTCAATCAAGGATGATACCCAGGTTCTGGTTACTCTCGGTGCCGGTGACCTGGAGGATTACGTGGATACTATTACAAAGATAATAAAGTGACAGTGCTCAAGAAAATACTCTCCATATTGGCAGTCGTAACAATGGCCGGATATCTGGTATATGCGGTCACAGGCATGACTGACAGTCATGAGCAGGACCGTATGTGCAAGGGGATAGACCTGCATATTACGGACAGCCTTCATTTTGACCTGATAGACGAGGGTATGATAATGACACTGTTGCAGGAACATTCGCTCGACCCTGTGGGACTGACACTTGACGTGATTGACCTGGAGGCAATCGAGTCCGCTCTCAGGCTCCATCCTCTGGTGGGCAAGGTGCAGTGCTACAAGACAGGCGGCGATATGGTCCGTATCAATATCTCGAGCAAGGTACCCCTGGTGCGTGTGCTCAACAACCGCGGACAGGATTTCTATGTGGACAGCCACGGCGAGATACTGTCACAGCATTCGCTGGCGGTGCAGCTTCCGGTGGCAACCGGTTACATAGACCGCAGGTTTGCATCGGACGAACTGCTTAAGGTGGTCAACGCCATCGAGCACTCCGATTTCTGGAAGGCTCAGGTGGAACAGATCAATGTGACCCGCGAGGGGCAGATAGAGATGGTGCCCAGGGTGGGCGACCATCTGCTGATTCTCGGTACGGCCGATAACGTGGAGCAGAAGCTGGAACGTCTGCGCAACTTCTATGCCAAGGGCCTGGACAATGTGGGCTGGAACAAATACCGTTCCATAAGCGTGGCTTATGAGAATCAGGTGGTATGCAAGAAACGTAAATGAGATAGATGGAAAACGACAAAGTAATTGTTGCTATTGAACTTGGGTCTTCAAAGATCTCAGGTATTGCCGGTCAGATTCTGTTTGACGGCTCGCTTAAGGTACTGGCATATGCAGGAGTGCCTTCATCTTCATGCATCAGACATGGTGCAGTCTATAACCTGGAAAAGACAGGTAATGCCATCGTGGACGTGATAAACCGTCTGGAGGCTACCCTCTCCACACATATACAGAAGGTGTATGTGGGCTACAACGCCAAGGGGTTGCGCTCCGTGATAAGCAAGGTGGCGCACACATTCGATGAGGAGACGGTGGTAAGCCAGGAGGTGCTCGATGACATGTTCGACCAGTGCAGCGTGATTGAGTATGACGGTTATGTGAACCTGTATCAGGAGTCACAGGAGTATGTGGTGGACAACAAACGTGCCACGGAGACCGATCCTATGGGTGTGGCCTGCCGCAAGCTGGAAGGCAACTACCTGAACATACTGCTCAAGAAGCAGGTGGCCGACTATATCGCACAGTGCTTCAACATGGCACAGGTGGAGATAGTTGACGGATATGTAAGCCCCATGGTACAGGCCGATGCGGTCCTGACCGATGACGACCGTCAGCAGGGCTGCGCTCTGGTAGACTACGGTGCCGACACCACGACCGTATCGGTCTATAAGAACGGAATGCTCCGTTACCTGCGCGTAATTCCTCTGGGCAGCGCCCTTATAACACGTGACCTTTCATCTATTCTCAAGATTGAATTCGAGCAGGCCGAGAGGCTCAAATGCACCTACGGCCTGTGCAACCTCGTGGGCAGTCAGGATGCCGTTGAGAGCATAATGCTGAACGGCAAGAGCGTTACTCTAAAGGAGATAAGCGATATCATAGAGGCCCGTAACGAGGAGATTGTTCGTAATGTGCTGGGCCAGATCAAACAGTCCGGTTTCGGTGAGGTGCTCTACGCCGGTATCATTCTGACCGGCGGCGGATCGCAGCTGCGTAACCTGGAGAAGGTGTTCGAGCAGCTGAACCACACCATGCGTACTCCCAGGATCATGACAGAGCCCACATGCGGCGTTACCTGGAACGAATCCAGATGGAGATTAGGTGACGGCTCTCAGCTCTCCCTGCTCTCAGTCATGGCCAATGGCGACGAGAGCTGCTGTGAACTGCCCAAGATGGATGCCATAGACAACCTGGCTCCCGAGAATCAGGATCAGGTTATACAGCAGAGCCTCTTTACCGACAACGGCGAGAGCGCCCAGGAGGAGCGTGACCGCAAGGAAGAGGAGGAGCGCAAGGAGCGTGAGGCACTGCAGGCTCAGATGGAGGCCCAGAAGGCGGCTGAGGAGGAGACTAAGAAATCCAACAACCGCACGAACCGTTTCAAGAGCTGGTACAATTCATTCCTGAACGCCAGCGAGACCTTCTTTGAAGATAAGGATGACAACAATACCAAGAATTAACCTTAAGAGTACAGGATTATGAACCAGGATATAAAAGAGTTTGAGGAGAAAGAGATTCTGCCGTTTGATTTCCCTACCGAATCCCGTAAGATCATTAAGGTTATCGGTGTAGGCGGTGGCGGCGGTAACGCGGTCAAGAACATGTACCGTGAGGGTATTCATGACGTAGTGTTCGTGATCGCCAACACAGACCAGCAGGCGCTGGCCGACTCAGAGATTCCCGTAAAGCTGCAGCTGGGACGTCAGACCACCAACGGTCTGGGTGCCGGTAACGACCCTGAGGTGGCCCGTAAGGCAGCCGAGGAGAGCATAGAGGAGATAAAGAACCAGTTCAAGGATGACACCCAGATGGTGTTCATTACCGCCGGTATGGGTGGCGGAACGGGAACCGGTGCCGCTCCTGTCATAGCACGCTGTGCCAAGGAGTGCGGTATGCTGACCGTGGGTATCGTGACCATCCCGTTCAAGTTCGAGATGCGTCCCAAGATCAAGCAGGCCCTCAAGGGCGTACGCGAGATGTCGCAGTATGTCGATGCGCTGCTCGTGATCAGCAACGAGAAACTGCTCGAGATATATCCCGACCAGAGCATAGCGACCGGTTTCAAGCATGCCGATGAGACCCTGACGACCGCTACCAAGAGCATAGCCGAGCTGATTACCTGCCGCGGTATAATTAACCTTGACTTCCGTGATGTGAAGAAGATACTGAGCAACGGTGGTGTGGCTATCATGAGTACAGGTATAGCCAAGGGTGGAAACCGCGTGAACGAGGCCTTTGAGTCCGCGCTCAAGTCTCCGCTGCTCTACAACAACGATATTTACCGTGCCAAGAAGATACTGTTCAACATCTACCAGAGCACCAAGGCTGAACATCAGCTCATGCTTGACGAGATGAACGCCGTCCGTCATTTCATGGACAAGTTCGAGGATAAGAACATTGAGGTTATCTGGGGTCTTGCCAATGACGAGAACCTTGACGACGAGGTCAAGATTACCGTTCTGGCTACCGGATTCGGCATGGAGAGCCTGCCCATGATGGATGACGAGGAGGAGACCGACCGCGTCATTGAGGGCATCTACGGCGACCGTGTGAACAAACGCCAGATTTACTGGTATGAGATGTCTGACTCCGATCTGGACAATGACGCCCTGATCGATGCCCTTGAGTCTTCACCCACATATCAGAGAAATCCCGAGGGTATAAACGAACTGAAGGCTCTCAGGGCTTAACCGAATACCGTCTCGAGCACCTCGATTGACTTGAGGGTCGGGAACAGGGGTACGTGAAGCTTGAAATAGGAGTTGAGAAGGTTCAACATCATGACGCGCTGCTGACCTGTCAGTGGCGCGTCTTCTATCTTGTCATAGCTGGTGTTGAGCAGCAGGTAGAGCTTGTATGAGAGCTCGGGTGTCATGAAGTCGGTATGCTGAGGCTCTGGAGTGAAGCATCCTTCGCGCATATCGAGCACATAACCGGGCTTGTATTCACTTATGTTCGGACATATTCCTATATGGCTTGCTGTGCCCAGCATGACTGCGGTATGGAAATTGGCGCATGATGTGATCGGCGCACTGTCAAACCATGCCAGGGACTCCTTAAGGAACCGGTATAGTCCGGGATTGGCCTGCTCTCCATGGAGCGCGTGTGTCAGAAACTCTGAAAGGAAGAGCGAGATGGCGCTTTTTACCGGGTTGAAGGGGATGTCCTTGTAGGGCATGGAGTTCTTGGCGTCCTTGAGATGATGGAGGGTCTCGTTGGGTACGTATTCGGCCTGGAAATCCAGATGGGTGAGGGGCTGGAGGAGAGTGTTGCGCGATGCGTTCTTGCCGCTCTTGGAGAGAAACCAGATGAATGGGACCATTCCGTGGGTCTGTGTAAAGATACGTGCTACGCTGGTTCTGTCGTTATGTCTGACAGCCCCAATCAATATGCCGTGCTCTTCCTGCCACATTGTAAATGTTTGTGTTGAGTGTAGTGCGAAGTTATAAAATTTTTTATGGAGAAAGTTTGCCGTTTGGAAAAATGTAGCTACTTTTGCATCCGCTTTATAGGGCAGCTGTCTGAGCTATATCAGAACTGATGGCGCGTTCGTATATCGGCTAGTACTCAAGATTTTCATTCTTGCAAGATGAGTTCGACTCTCATACGCGCTACAAAATAGAAACAATAAAAATTTATTTTATAATGGCAAACCACAAATCAGCCTTGAAGGCTATCAGAAAGAGCGAGAAGAGAAGACTTCACAACCGTTATTATGCAAAGACCATGCGTAATGCAGTTCGTCAGCTTCGCGCTATGACCAACAAGGAGGAGGCCGCTGCAACCTATCCCAAGGTTCAGAAGATGCTTGACAAGATGGCTAAGACCAAGCTCATCCACAAGAACAAGGCCGCTAACCTCAAGTCAAAGCTCTGCGCCTATATCGCTAAGCTCGCTTGATATAACCCCTTTGTCGGTTTGAAACAGTTACAGGTTGGAATCTTTCCAACCTTTTTTTGTTTCTAATTCGCACTTGGTTTCCAGTTGCACCCAGTAAAACTAAGGCCTCGCGAGCAAAGCTAGCGAGGTCTTAGTTTTACCCGGCCGGAGGCCGGCAGAGTGGAGTGGGATTATATCCCGCGGAACGGGTTTGGGGCGCCGCCGCCCCAAACTAAAAAAATGTCGTGTATCTAATACGCAGATAAGATCCTGTCCCGGACTTTTGGCCCGAAGGGCCCAAAAAGTCAAAAAACAACCGAGCTGCGAAGCAGCGAGTCTCTGCCGGATGGCCTACTTACGCGTCGATGTTTGCATAGGTTGCGTTGCGTTCAATGAACTCCCTGCGTGTACCTACATCCTCGCCCATCAGCATAGAGAATATGCGGTCGGCCTCGGCTGCATCCTGGATGTGAACCTGCTTGAGCAGACGGTTCTCGGGGTTCATTGTGGTGTCCCAGAGCTGCTCGGGGTTCATCTCACCCAGACCTTTATAGCGCTGTGTTATGATGTTTGATTCCAGTCCTGCACCATACTGGTCGATGAAACGCTGGCGCTGTACATCATCATAGCAGTACTCCTTGACCTTGCCCTTGGTGCACAGATAGAGAGGCGGGGTTGCTATGTAGAGGTGTCCCTGCTCAATGAGTTCCGGCATATAGCGGAAGAACAGTGTCATGATAAGGGTGTCAATGTGTGAGCCGTCGACATCGGCATCGGTCATGATGATTACCTTATAATAACGCAGCTTGTCATAGTTGGCGGCCTTGGAGTCATCGGGGTTAAGACCGAAACGTACGCCCAGAGCCTGTATGATGTTGTTTACCTCCTCATGGTCGAATGCCTTGTGCCACATTACGCGCTCCACGTTGAAAATCTTACCGCGGATAGGCAGGATGGCCTGGGTGTGGCGGTCACGACCCTGCTTGGCGCTACCGCCTGCAGAGTCACCCTCAACTATAAAGAGCTCGCAGTTGGCCGGATCCTTATCGGAGCAGTCGGCAAGTTTGCCGGGAAGTCCGCTGCCTGAGAGCGGGCTCTTGCGCTGTACGCTCTCGCGTGCCTTGCGGGCGGCTACACGTGCCTGGGCTGCCAGGATAACCTTCTCAACAATCATCTTAGCCTCCTTGGGATGCTCCTCCAGATAGAAAGTAAGAGCCTCGCCTACTGCCTGCTGAACGGCACCGGCAACCTCAGAGTTACCGAGTTTGGTCTTGGTCTGACCCTCGAACTGGGGCTCTGCTACCTTGACAGAGATTACTGCGGTAAGACCCTCGCGGAAATCCTCACCCTCAATCTCGACCTTGGCTTTCTCAAGGAACTTGTTGTCATCGGCGTATTTCTTGAGGGTGCGTGTGAGCGCGGTGCGGAAACCTACAAGATGGGTACCGCCTTCTATGGTGTTGATGTTGTTTACGAATGAACGGATGGTCTCCTTATACTCGGTGTTGTAGAGGATGGCGACCTCAATGGGTACACCCTGCTTCTCGGTGTTAAGGTAAATAGGATCCGGGATAAGGTGAACGCGGTTCTCATCTATGTAGCTTACGAACTCCTTGAGGCCCTCATTCGAGAAATATACATCCTTCTTGGGCTCTCCCTCCTCCATGACACGGTAGTCGGTGAGTGATATCTTGAGGCCTGCGTTCAGGAATGCAAGCTCATGCAGACGGGCAGCCAGGATATCGTATTTATATTCAGTCGTGGTGAATATCGAGCCATCGGGCCAGAAGGTCTGGCGGGTTCCGTTGATATCGGTGGTGCCTACGCACTCAACTGCTGTCACGGGCTTACCGCAGGCGTACTCCTGACGGTATACCTTGCCGTCACGGAACACCTCGGTGATCATCTTGGTGGAGAGGGCGTTTACGCACGATACACCTACGCCGTGCAGACCGCCTGACACCTTGTATGATCCCTTGTCGAACTTACCTCCGGCGTGAAGCACGGTCATTACAACCTCAAGGGCTGACTTGTGCTCCTTGGGGTGCATGTCAACCGGGATACCACGACCGTTATCCTGGACGGTTATGGAGCCGTCCTCGTTGATGGCTACCTCTATGTGTGTGCAGTAACCGGCCATGGACTCGTCGATGGAGTTGTCGACCACCTCATATACCAAATGATGCAGGCCCTTTTCACTTATGTCACCTATGTACATGGCAGGGCGTTTACGCACTGCCTCAAGGCCTTCCAGCACCTGAATGTTAGACGCTGAGTAGTTCGCCTGACCGTTGTTGATTTCGTCTGTCATTTTAGTGTTTTATTCTGTGTTTAAGGTCACCCCGAGGGGTGGACCGTGAGACATACAAAGATAAGAAAAAAGGTTGGTTCCACATTGTTTAAAAATTATAATTTAAGAGGAGATTTTTATATTATTGAGAGCGTGTAATGCATAGATTTAAAAGGCTTTTTGTAATTTTGCCGGGTGAAACTAAATGTTGCGTATAATTATACAATAAATATGAATACAAAAGTACCTGTCGGAAACAAGATCCGCTCCCTTAGGGAATCAAAGCAGATGGAGATTGAGGTGCTGGCCGAACGTGCCCAGCTGCCTGTTGAACAGATTAAGGCAATCGAGGATAACGGACCCCTGCCGGGTCTGGCTCCCCTAATCAAGATTGCCCGTGTGCTAGGTGTCCGTCTGGGTACTTTCCTGGATGACCAGCAGAGCATCGGCGCAGTGGTAAGCCGTGCCGAGGACGAGCATGAGAGCGTAAGGTTCTCAAACCACGAGTCTGCCGGTCGCGAGAACATGATATATCATTCACTCTCAGACGGTAAGGAGAACCGTCATCTGGAGCCTTTCGTGATAGACATCCTTCCTGAGCAGGATCCCAAGTTCGACCTCTCTACCCACGAGGGCGAGGAGTTCATCTATGTCCTGGAGGGTCAGGTCGAGATCAACTACGGCAAGACTACCTACGTACTCGACAAGGGTGACAGCATCTACTACGACTCCATTGTAAAACACCACGTACACGGCTATAACGGTCAGAAGGCCCGCATCCTTGCTGTTGTATACACTCCAATTTGATCTGAAAGATGTATCAGTTATCGGAAAGAACACTCGGAGACTGGCTTGAGCATTGGGCTCAGGAGACTCCCGACAAAGAGTATATAGTATATTCTGACCGCGACCTGCGTTTTACCTGGAAACAGTTCAACCAGAGGGTCGATGACATGGCACGCGGCCTTATAGCAATAGGTGTAACAAGGGGCAGCCACGTGGGCCTGTGGGCTCAGAACGTGCCTGACTGGCTTACGTTCCTTTATGCATGTGCCAAGATCGGTGCTGTCTGCATCACTGTAAACACCAACTACAAGCAGAACGAGCTGGAGTATCTGGTTGAGGACTCCGATATGCACACCCTCTGCCTTACCGACGGCACATGGGAGAGCAACTACGTGGATATGGCCTACACCATGCTGCCTGAGCTGCGCGAGTGTGAGCGCGGCCATCTGGAGAGCAAGCGTTTCCCCAAGCTCAAGAACGTGGTTTATATAGGTCAGGAGAAGTTCCGTGGTATGTATAACACCGCTGAGATACTGCTTCTGGGTGAGAATACTGAGGATGATGAGTTCCAGCGTCTGCGCAAGGCTGTTACATGCCATGACGTCGTAAACATGCAGTATACATCGGGTACGACAGGATTCCCCAAGGGAGTCATGCTTACCCATTACAACATAGCAAATGACGGTTTCCTGACAGGTGAGCACATGAAATTCACTCAGGATGACAAGCTCTGCGTATGCGTACCCCTGTTCCACTGCTTTGGCGTGGTTCTGGCAACCATGAACTGCCTTACACACGGTTGCACCGAGGTTCTGGTGGAGCGTTTTGATCCGCTGGTTACGCTGGCATCGGTCCACAAGGAGCGTTGCACGGCCCTGTATGGCGTGCCCACCATGTTCATCGCTGAGCTGAACCATCCTATGTTCGATATGTTTGACCTCTCATGCCTGCGTACAGGTATCATGGCAGGTTCACTCTGTCCTATCGAGCTTATGCGTAAAGTTGAGGAGAAGATGTTCCTGCGCGTAACAAGCGTATACGGTCTTACCGAGTCATCACCCGGCATGAGTCAGACCCGCATAGACGATCCCGATGAGTGGCGTTACACCACCGTGGGACGTGACTATGAGTTCGTTGACGTAAAGGTGCTCGACCCCGAGACCAACAAGGAGGTTCCTGCAGGAACTCAGGGTGAGATGTGCTGCAAGGGATTCAACGTGATGAAGGGTTACTACAAGAAGCCGGAGGCTACTGCCGAGGTCATTGATGAGAACGGCTACCTGCACTCAGGTGACCTGGGTATCATGGATGAGAACGGCAACTACCGCATTACCGGACGTATAAAGGATATGATAATCCGCGGCGGTGAGAATATCTACCCGCGTGAGATCGAGGAGTTCCTGTATCACCTGCCCGGCGTACGTGACGTACAGGTTGCCGGTGTGCCCTCCAAGAAATACGGTGAGGAGGTAGGTGCATTCATCATACTGGATGACGGCGCAAAACTTACCGAGGAGGAGGTTCGTGACTGGTGCCGTGGCAAGATAGCCCGATACAAGATCCCCAAATATGTATTCTTTGTCAAGGAATACCCGCTTACAGGCAGCGGTAAGATCCAGAAATTCAAACTTCGCGAACTGAGCCTGAAGCTTTGCGAGGAGAAGGGTATAGAAGTTATCTGATTATGGAAATAAACGAACAGATCAAGCAGATGGCCATGCGTCTTCGCGGACTGCGCGAGGATCTGGATATGTCTGTCGAGGAGGTGGCCTCCAAGTGCGGCATCACCCCCGATGAGTTGACACGTTATGAGTCGGGCGAATCGGATATTCCGATGAACTTCCTCTGCAACGCAGCAAACGTATTCGGCGTCGAGCCTTTGGAACTTTTCTCCGGTGATGCTCCCAATATGAGCAGCTACTGGCTGGTACGCAAGGGCAAGGGTCCTGTAATTGAGCGTCAGAAAGCTTACAAATACCAGGCTCTGGCCATGGGATTCAAGCACGCCAAGGCATCACCCTTTATCGTGACTGTAGATCCCAAGATGGAGAACGAGATGCATCTGAACTCACATGAGGGACAGGAGTTCAACCTGGTGCTCAAAGGCACGCTGCTGCTGAGCATCGGAGGTAAGGAACTGACCCTGAATCCCGGTGACAGCATATACTTTGATTCAACACAGCCCCATGGCATGAGGGCACTGAACGGCGAGCCCGCCAGGTTCCTTGCCATCATATTCTGAGAAACATGTTAGAGAAATACCTGAAGAAAGTTGAGTTCGATTCACTGGAGGATTTCCAGAAGAACTTTGAGATAATTGTTCCTGAAAACTTCAATTTCGGCTATGACGTAGTCGATGAGTGGGCCAGGACAAATCCGGATAAGCTGGCTCTGCTCTGGACCAATGACGAGGGCGCCGAAGTCCGCTATACTTTTGCAGACATAAAGCGCAAGTCAGACCAGGTGGCTGCGTTCTACCAGTCTCTGGGCATAGGCCGCGGTGACTGCGTGATGATGATGCTCAAGCGTCGCGCCGAGTTCTGGTTCTCAATCGTGGCTCTGCATAAGCTGGGTGCCGTGGCCATCCCCGCTACCCACCTGCTCACCCCCAAGGACCTTATATATAGGGCCAACTCAGCCAAGATTAAGATGATTGTGAGTGCCGATGAGCCCATCATGATACAGCATGTGAATGACTGCCTCAAGGATGCTCCTTCGGTAAAGGTTCTGGTCGCTACCGGTTCATATAACAAGGACGGATGGCACAGCATGGATGAGGGTATGAAAAACGCCCCTGAATTTGTGCGTCCTGCCAAGGTCAACGATAATCATGACATATCACTGCTCTATTTTACGTCTGGCTCAAGCGGTAACCCCAAGATGGTCGCTCACAACTTCCTCTATCCGCTGGGTCACATTGTTACAGCCAAGTACTGGCACAACGTAAACGAGCAGAGCCTGCATCTTACCGTAGCCGATACCGGTTGGGGTAAGGCTGTCTGGGGCAAGCTCTACGGTCAGTGGCTCTCAGGTGCTGCGGTATTCGTATATGACCACGAGAAGTTCACTCCCGCCAATATACTGGCTGCTATGGCCAAGTACCGCGTGACTTCATTCTGCGCACCTCCCACCATATACCGTTATCTGATCCGCGAGGATCTTAGCCAGTATGACCTGAGTGCGCTCAAGTATTGCACTACCGCCGGCGAGCCTCTCAACCCGAGTGTATTCGAGTTCTGGAAGGAGCATACCGGTCTGGATATCCACGAGGGATTCGGTCAGACTGAGACTGCAATGACCATCGGTACATTCCCCTGGATGACTCCCAAACCCGGATCACTGGGTGTACCCAACCCCGCATATGACATGGACCTTCTCACAAACGACGGCCGTTCCGCAGAGGACGGTGAGAGCGGTGAGATAATCCTGCATACCGATAAGCGTCTGCCTCTGGGTCTGTTTGAGGAGTATTATCACAACCCCGAGCTGACCAAGACGGTTCATTATAACGGTATTTATCACACCGGTGACGTGGCTTGGCGTGACGGTGACGGTTACTACTGGTTTGTAGGCCGTACCGATGACGTCATCAAGAGCTCCGGTTACCGCATCGGACCGTTCGAGGTCGAGAGTGCCCTGATGACACACCCCGCTGTTGTGGAGTGCGCCGTTACAGGTGTTCCCGATGAGGTGCGCGGCCAGGTGGTAAAGGCTACCATCATCCTTGCCAAGGAGTATAAGGATTATCCCGATAAGGAGGCGCTGATCAAGGAGATCCAGGATCACGTCAAGAAGGTATCGGCCCCTTACAAGTATCCGCGTGTAGTGGAGTTTGTTGAGGAACTTCCTAAAACGATCAGCGGCAAGATTAAGCGCGTGGAGATCCGCAACAAGGACGCTGAGGCTGCTAAGTGATTGCCTCCGGCGGGGGCTCGCCGCTCCGCGGCTCGGCCTTTTTTGACTTTTGGGGCCCTTTGGGCCAAAAGTCCGGGACAGGATCCTATCTGCGTATTAGATACACGACCTTTTTTTAGTTTGGGGCGGCGGCGCCCCAAACCCGTTCAGCGGGATTATATCCCGCTTCACTCTGCCGGCCTCCGGCCGGGTAAAACTAAGACCTCGCTAGCTTTGCTCGCGAGGCCTTAGTTTTACTGGGTGCAACTGGAAACCAAGTGCGGATTAGAAACAAAAAAGGTTGGATTTTGGTCCAACCTTTTCAAATAAAGAAACTACGTGTTAGTCTTTTACCAGTTCCATACCAGCCTTAATAGCCTTCTCATTAAGAGGCAGGTACTTCCGGCGGCCTCCTCGATGGCCTTGATGGGGTAGATAGTGATATCAGTACGTGTGGGCTTGCGGGTGATGGTACTCGGAGTGTAGATGAGTACGCCGCCGGGCTTTACCATCGGCTCGAACTTGTCCATTGACTGCTGGTTCAGGATGATTGCGGTACTGAACTTCTGGAGGATAGGTGAGCTGATACGGCTGTCGCTCAGGATAACCGTAACATTTGCTGTACCTCCACGGATCTCAGGACCGTATGACGGCATCCATGAAACCTCCAGACCCTGCATGAGGCCTGAATAGGCTATTATCTTACCCATTGAGAGGACACCCTGTCCTCCGAATCCGGCTATGATTATCTCTTCTGTCATGATTGTATCTCCTTATTATCTGGGTGCGTTCATGTCCATGACAATCTTGCCATCGACCTTGATGTCTCCCAGAGGATATTTCTTGAACATGTTCTCAACCATCCAGTCGTTGGCAGCCTTAGGTGAGAGACCCCAGCCTGAGTTGCAGTTTGATACAACCTCAACGATTGATGTTCCCTTCTTGTCACGCTGGTTCTCAAAGGCCTGACGAAGTGCCTTCTTGAGCTTGCGTACGTTACCGGGAGTATGTACTGAATGACGTGTTACGTAGCATACACCGTCCAGCTGAGCGAGCAGCGGGGTGATGTTGAGCGGGTAACCCATGGTCTTGACGTCACGGCCGCGGGGGCAGGTGGTGGTCTTCATTCCCTCCAGAGTGGTGGGGGCCATCTGACCTCCGGTCATACCGTAGATACCGTTGTTTATGAATACTATCACGATGTTCTCGCCGCGGTTGCAGGCGTGCATGGTTTCACCGGTTCCGATGGCAGCCAGGTCACCGTCACCCTGATAGGTGAACACGAACTTGTCGGGCTGCACGCGCTTGATGCCGGTGGCAACGGCGCAGGCGCGACCGTGAGCGGCTTCAACCACATCGAACTTGTAGAAATCATAGAGGAACACTGAGCAGCCTACAGGTGAGATACCTATTACGTCATGCTCGATGCCCATCTCCTCGATAACCTCGGCAATGGTGCGTACAACAACGCCGTGGCCGCAGCCGGGGCAGAAGTTGAACTGCTTCTCGGCCATCAGACGGCTTTTCTGATAGACCAGATTCTCAGGTTTGATTATATCGTTTACTTCCATTGCTCCAGTTTATTTGATATTAAAGTAGTTGTAGAGAGCGGTCTCGATCTCCTCAGGTGTGGGAACCATACCACCCAGACGGCCAAAGAAGCCTACGGGCTTGCGGCCCTCGACAGCCAGACGGATATCCTCAATCATCTGACCGGCGCTCAGCTCAACCGACATGAGACCCTTGATACGGGGGTTGTCTGCCAGCTCGCGGATCTGGTCGTAGGGGAAAGGATAGAGTGAGATGGGGCGGAACAGGCCGATCTTGTGACCTTTGGCGCGTGCCAGCTCTATGCTCTTCTGTGCTATACGGGCAATGATACCGAAGGCTACGATTACGTATTCGGCGTCAACGCACTGAATCATCTCATAACGGATCTCATTCTGCTCCATCTCGCGGTATTTCTTCTGGAGACGGATGTTAACCAGCTCGTGCTCCTGGGGCAGGAGGTTCAGAGAGGTTACGTAGCGACGCTCCTTACCTACAGGTGTACCGTTGGTAGCCCAGTCGGGATACTCGGTCATGCGGGGACGCTGTGCAGGCAGATAGATCTTCTCCATCATCTGACCCAGGGCGCCGTCGGCAAGGATCATTGTCGGGTTGCGGTACTTGAATGCGAGGTCGAATCCAAGTGCAATGAAGTCAGCCAGCTCCTGGACCGATGAGGGGGCCAGCGTGAGCAGCTTGTAGTCACCGTGGCCGCCGCCCTTAACAGTCTGGAAATAGTCAGCCTGGCTGGGCTGGATGGTTCCCAGTCCGGGACCTCCACGTGATACGTTGATAAGCAGACAGGGCAGCTCGGCACCTGCCAGATATGATATTCCTTCTGCCATCAGACTGATACCGGGGCTTGATGACGATGTCATAACCCTGTGACCTGTCGATGCTCCGCCATAGACCATGTTGATGGCGGAAACTTCACTCTCTGCCTGGAGTACGGCCATGCCTGTGCGGGCGGTGGCATCGGTCTCCATCAGATACTCCATTACCTCCGTCTGCGGAGTGATGGGGTAACCGTAAAAGGCATCGGCGCCGGCGCGGATAGCGGCCTCGGCAATTGCCTCGTTGCCTTTCATAAGTCTCATTTCTCTTTCTTCCATAATTACTCCTCTACTTTTACCCTATAGACTGAAATAACTCCGTCCGGGCAGATAATGCCGCAGTTAGTGCAACCAATACATGCTTCGGGGTTGGCCATGTATGCATAATGGTAACCCTTGCTGTTCACCGCTTCGGTCATGCCCAGTACCTGCTTGTCGCAAGTGGAGACACAGAGCTCGCAGCCTTTGCAACGTTCAGCATCAACTGTGACGGCACCTCTAATTTTTGCCATGATATAAATGTTGTTACTTGTGTGGTTATTGATTCGTTATCTGGGTGAGAGGTTGTCACCGGTATTGGCAATCTCAGTGAGGTTGACCTCAAAGATGAGAGCCGAATAGGCGGGGATTTCACCTCTCGTACTGTTTCCGTATCCGAGCTGGTATGGGATGTACATCTTCCAGAAGTCACCTACATGCATGTACATGACTGCCGATGTCGCTCCTTCAATCAGGTCATCGACCTCAAACGAGGTGGGGATGTTGATTGACGGATCCAGCGTGGCGGTCTTGAAAGACTGGTCCACGACCTGACCCTCGGGATAGTTGTCGGAAGGTATGAGACGGATACGGTAGTTGCACCTTATACTGTCTGAGAAGTAAGGTGAACGCTCTCCGTCTCCTTTTTTCAGCACCTCGACGTAGACATACGAGTTGACTCCCCATTCCTTCTGGGGGTCGAGCTTGTATGAGAGTATCTTGATCTTCTGTCCTTGTGCTATATTGGCAGTGTCCATGTCTGCAAAACTGCCGGCAAGCGCAGCGATATACTCGGTGTTGCGCTTCTTCCAGTTTGCATGGTCATCGACCTTCTCGGTCTCACCGCATGCGGTAAGGAGAATGACGGAAGCCAGGATTGAAAGGAGGGCTGAGAATCGTTTCATAATCAGAGTGTCTTGAGCACGCTTGTGATTGAAACGGTATCTGACAGGATGTTGCAGAGGTCGCTTATGGCAACGCGCTTCTGCTCCATGGTGTCGCGGTTACGCAGTGTAACGGTCTTGTCCTCAAGTGACTGGTGGTCAACGGTTACGCAGAAAGGAGTACCGATGGCATCCTGACGGCGGTAACGCTTGCCGATTGAATCCTTCTCGTCATACTGACAGTTGAAGTGGAACTTGAGGTCGTTCTGGATGGAGCGTGCCAGCTCGGGCAGTCCGTCTTTCTTGACGAGAGGCAGGATAGCCAGCTTGACAGGTGCCAGGGGTGCGGGCAGATGCAGGACGGTACGTGTCTCGCCGTTCTCAAGGGCCTGCTCCTCATATGATGCGCACATTACGCTCAGGAACATACGGTCAACACCGATAGATGTCTCGATTACGAACGGAGTGTAGCTCTCGTTGGTCTCGGGATCAAAGTACTTGATGCTCTTGCCGCTGTACTTCTCATGCTGTGAGAGGTCAAAGTTGGTGCGGCTGTGGATACCCTCAACCTCCTTGAAACCAAAGGGCATGAGGAATTCGATATCGGTAGCGGCGTTGGCGTAGTGAGCCAGCTTGTCGTGGTCGTGGAAACGGTAGTGGTCAGCGCCGAATCCGAGGGCCTGATGCCACTTCATACGGGTCTCCTTCCACTTGGCGAACCAGTCAAGCTCGGTACCGGGCTTGATGAAGAACTGCATCTCCATCTGCTCGAACTCACGCATACGGAATATGAACTGACGGGCTACGATCTCGTTACGGAAGGCCTTACCTATCTGGGCGATACCGAAAGGAATCTTCATGCGGCCGGTCTTCTGGACGTTCAGGTAGTTCACGAATATACCCTGAGCGGTCTCGGGGCGGAGATATATCTTCATTGCACCGTCGGCGGTTGAACCCATCTCAGTCGAGAACATGAGGTTGAACTGACGTACATCGGTCCAGTTGCGGGTTCCGCTGATGGGGCATACAATGCCTTCGTCAAGGATGATCTGCTTGAGTTCCTCCAGGTTGACGTCGTTCATGGCCTTCTTGTAACGGTCATGCAGGGCGTCGCGCTTGGCGGCGTGCTCGAGTACGTTGGCTGAGGTGGCGCGGTACTTCTCTTCATCGAAAGAATCACCGAAACGCTTGCGGGCCTTGGCTACCTCCTTCTCGATCTTCTCGTCATACTTGGCTATCTGGTCCTCGATAAGGACGTCGGCACGGTAACGCTTCTTTGAATCGCGGTTGTCAATGAGGGGATCGTTGAATGCATCGACATGACCTGATGCCTTCCAAATGGTGGGGTGCATGAAGATAGATGAGTCAATACCTACAATGTTGTCATGCAGCAGGACCATGCTCTGCCACCAGTAGGTCTTGATATTGTTCTTCATCTCCACTCCAAGCTGTCCGTAATCGTAAACAGCTCCGAGTCCATCATAAATCTCACTTGAGGGGAATACAAAACCGTACTCCTTGCAATGTGCAACGATCTTTTTGAATACGTCTTCTTGTGCCATAATTAGCTATTCTGCGAAAATTTCCGCAAAGGTACTCTTTTATTAATTAAAAAAGGCAGAGATAAGTCTTAAAATTACCCAATTGAGGGCCGATTATAGCCGTGGCGTGAGTTTTTTGAATTGTTGGGCTGCGGATTGGGAATTTCGACTTAAAAGCACTAATTTCGCGACTGAACATATCAAAACCGATTAATGAGCGACGAGACAGATATCACAGACGAGGAACTCCGTTCAGCGGAGGGGTTGGAGACCGATGAGGGCCAGGAAGCGGGTCATTCCACGTACAGTCCGGTAAAGGATGACAACGGGATGATACGTCACCAGCTTTCGGGAATGTATCAGGGCTGGTTCCTGGATTACGCATCGTACGTAATTCTGGAGCGCGCCGTACCCCATTTCGTAGACGGACTCAAGCCTGTACAGAGACGTATCCTCCACTCAATGAAACGTCTGGATGACGGCCGTTTCAACAAGGTCGCCAACATTGTGGGACACACCATGCAGTTCCACCCGCACGGTGACGCCTCCATAGGTGACGCCCTGGTCCAGATGGGACAGAAGGACCTGCTCATAGAGTGCCAGGGAAACTGGGGAAATATCCTTACAGGTCACCGCGCCGCCGCACCTCGTTACATCGAGGCCCGTCTCTCCAAGTTCGCTCTCGAGACGCTGTTCAATCCCAAGACTACTGAATGGAAGGCATCATATGACGGACGTAACAAAGAGCCGGTCACACTGCCTGTCAAGTTTCCGCTGCTGCTGGCTCAGGGAGCGGAGGGTATCGCCGTAGGATTGTCCTGTAAGATACTTCCGCACAACTTCAACGAGCTTTGCGACGCTGCCGTATCATACCTGCGCGGTGAGGAGTTCCATCTCTATCCCGATTTCCAGACAGGCGGTGCCATAGACGTGTCCCGTTATAATGACGGTGAACGCGGCGGTATGGTCAGGATTCGTGCCAAGATTACAAAAGAAGCTGACAATAAGACTCTCGTTATAAATGAGATTCCGTACGGTGAGAACGTGATGACGCTGTGCGAATCCATAGTGAAGGCGGGAGAGAAGGGCAAGATAAAGATCCGCAAGGTCGAGAACCTGACAGCCGACAAGGTGGAGATTCGCATTTCGCTCGCGCCCGGTGTGTCATCGGACAAGACCATCGATGCCCTATACGCATTCACCAACTGCGAGGTGAGCATATCGCCCAACTGCTGCGTGATTGATGAGAACAAGCCTCACTTCCTCACGGTAAGCGACGTGCTGCGCAAATCGGTCGACAATACACGTGACCTGCTGCGCCGTGAGCTGGAGATTGAGAGGGGCGAGATTATGGAGCAGCTCCATTTTGCCTCACTGGAGAAGATTTTCATTGAGGAACGCATATACAAGGACAAGGAGTTTGAAGAGGCTTCCACAATGGATGCCGCATGCGAGCATATCGATGACCGCCTTACTCCCTACTATCCGCAGATGATACGTGAGGTTACCAAGGATGACATTCTCAAGCTTATGGAGATCCGCATGGCACGTATCCTCAAGTTCAACAAGGACAAGGCGGAGGAGGCTATTGCCCGCATGAAGGATGACATAGCCCGAATTGACAAGGACCTGAGCAACATGGTGGCCGTGACCATAAGGTGGTTCAACATGCTCAAGGATAAGTACGGAGCCGGATACGAGCGCCGTACCGAGATAAAGAACTTTGACACGATTGTGGCGACCAAGGTGGTGGAGGCCAACCAGAAACTCTATATCAACCGTGCCGACGGATTCATAGGCATGGACCTCAAGAAAGACGAGTACGTATGTAACTGCTCTGACCTGGATGACATCATCCTGTTCTACAAGGACGGCCGATACAAGGTGGTCAAGGTGGCCGACAAGCTGTTCGTGGGCCAGAACGTGCTCTATCTGGACGTATTCAAGAAGAACGACAAGCGAACCATATACAACGTAGTTTACCGTGACGGACGTAACGGCGCCTATTTCATGAAGAGGTTCGCCGCGACGGGTCTGACACGTGACAAGGAGTATGACCTGACCCAGGGTAAGGCAGGCTCCAAGATAATGTACTTCTCGGCCAACCATAACGGTGAGGCTGAGGTTATCAAGATTACCCTCAAACCCAATCCCAAGCTCAAGAAGCCGGTGTTTGACAAGGACTTCAGCGAGTTGCTTATCAAGGGTCGTCAGTCAATGGGTAACCTGCTGACCCGCAACGAGGTGCAGCGCATCGGCCTTAAGTCACAGGGCAGCTCTACGCTGGGCGGCCGTAAGGTTTGGTTCGATAAGGATATCCTGCGTCTGGATTTTGACGGACACGGCGAGTTCCTGGGCGAGTTCAACAGCGATGACCAGCTGCTGGTGATCCTGGAGAACGGCGAGTATTACACCACGCCGGTGGATCCCAACTGCCACTTTGACCAGAATCTGCTCAGGCTTGAGAAATATGACCAGGGCAAGGTCTGGACCGCCTTGCTGTTTGACGCTTCACAGAAGGGATTCCTGTATCTCAAGAGATTCAACCTGGATCCCACGTCAAAACGAATCAACATACTGGGCGACGAGAAGGACAGCCGTCTGGTACTTCTTACCGACACGTTCTATCCCCGCCTTGAGGTTACTATGGGCGGAGCGGACAGTTTCCGCGATCCCATGGAGATCGATGCGGAGCAGTTCGTGGGCGTGAAGGGTGTCAAGGCCCGCGGCCGCAGAGTGACCACTTTCAACGTGGCATCGGTGACCGAGCTGGAGCCTCTGCGTATGCCGGAGCCGGCACCGGTGCCGGAGCCGGAAGCACCGGATAATTCACAGGATAGCTCTGATACTGAACAAGAGGATGAAGAATCGGAGGACGGACAGCTCTCGCTGTTCTGACGTGCTGTCAAGGGTACTGCTTGCGGTACTTCTGGCATTGATTCCTCTGCAGGTCCCGGCCCGGCAGAGCATCGGCGGACTGCCATCTCCTGGGGAACATGTAAGCCAGGGCTCACTTACCCTTGGTTTGGGATATGCCCGTGACACCTATCTTTCATCGGTCCGTTATAACGGAACCGCCTACGGTATTGAGTTCGATAAATGGAGGGGACGTAAGGAGGAGAGTTTTTTCAGATACAGCCGTCTTCACTGTAACCTGCTTGGTAGTCCCATGCACAACCGTCTGGGAGGCGGAAGCACCATAGATGCCAATTTCAGCGTGGACTGGGCGCTCCTGGCTCCGGTCATTGAGAACGATAAGGATGACCTGCTGCTGGGACCGGCTTTCCTTACAGACATGACAATGCTTTGGAACAGACAGAACGGCAACAATCCGGCGAATGCACAGGGGCATGTGAGCCTGGGCGTCTGTCTGGACAACACCTTCAGGTTCAGTCTCCCGTCATTTCCTATGGCCCTGCAGGCTACTCTCTTTATGCCTCTTGCGGGAATAGCGCCGGCTCCTGATTATGATGAGCCGTACTGGTACGTGTACAGGTATGGAGACTATATGAAAGTTCTCCATTTTGCCAGTCTGCTGAACACCTTTGCCGTGACACAGCAGATTTCACTGGTCATGCCGGTAGGCAGGAACAGTCTCAAGATAGGATATACATTCGATTACAGCCGTGACCGTCTGGGCGGTCATTCCAGATATGCTGCCTACAACATGTTCTCGGTAGGTTATGTCATGAGAACGGTAAAAATCAGGAACAGATGAACAGGAGGTTGGTCAGGATATTATACGCAGGGGTTGCATCGGTCCTTATGCTGATGCCCGTTTCCTGTTACCGTGGCGGCTCCTTGTCGGATAATGAGTATGCGAATACTCCGCAGGGTAACTTCATGGCACTGTGGACCATCATGGATGAGCATTACTGTTTCTTTGACCTTAAGAAGGAGGCGCTCGGCGTTGACTGGAACGAGGTGAAGCACAGATATGGCCAGAGCGTCACGTCCGACATGTCGGACAGAAGTCTGTTCGAGCTCATGTGCAATATGATAGGTGAGCTGCGCGACGGTCATGTGAACCTGTCCAGCCCCTATGACATGGGACGTAACTGGAGTTGGAAGACCGATTATGCCAGGAATTTCAGCAAGGATATTCAGGATGAGTATCTGGGAAAAGACTATATAATGAGCACCTCGGGAATGAAATACCGTATCCTTGAGGATAATATAGGATACCTGGTGGTGGAGAGCTTTGAGCGCCAGTCTTCAAGCACCAGGATGAACGTCATGTTCAATGACATGGCTCTCTGCAACGGCCTGATTATAGATATCAGGGACAATGGCGGCGGTTTGGTGAGCGCTTCGGAGTTCCTGGCATCGCACTTTACCGAGAAGAAGGTCACGGTGAGCTATTCGTGTTACAAGACCGGCCCCGGCCATAATGATTTCTCCAAGCTTTACGGCAACTATATAAGCCCGGCTTCAAGTGACCTGAGGTGGAACAAGCCTGTCGTGGTGCTGGTGAACAGAGGCTGTTACAGCAGTGCCAATGAGTTCGCGGTCATGATGAAGGCGATGGAGAAGGTTACGCTGATGGGTGACACCACGGGTGGCGGAGGCGGTGCCCCCATGTCATCGGAACTACCCAACGGATGGCTGGTGCGTTTCTCGTCAGCTCCCTCATATGACTCCGACATGAACCACATTGAGATGGGCGTGGCTCCCGATATAAGGATTGACATGAAGGATGAAGATATACTGGCCGGCAAGGATACCTATGTGGAAGCCGCCCGTAAATATATTAATGACCAGTTGGTCAACCCCTGACAATATGTTTAGAAAGACTGTTCTGTTTGCAGTCCTGGCGGTCATGATTCCGTTCCAGGCTATGGCTCTTGGAGCCAGGGTGTTGAAGATTGATTTCAAAAATCCCATAGCAGACCGTGTGGCAGGTAAGTCTCCGTTTAACCTGAGCTTCCTGACTGACGGCACCATGAGTTCTCCGGTGTCACTGCTGAGCTACGTGAGGGCTATCGATGCCGCCGCCGCTGATCCGTCCATAGGAATGATTTACATGACTCCTGACAATATACAGGCGGGCGTGGCCCAAATTGAGGAGATCCGTGCCGCTCTCAAGCGTTTCCGTGAGTCAGGCAAGACGGTCGTGGCTTACTGTACCAATCTGGACAACATGTCCTATTATCTGGCATCGGTGGCCGATAAGATAATACTGGATCCGGCATCGGAGAGCATCCTGACGGGTCTCGCATCGCAGCAGATATTCTATAAGGACCTGCTCGACGCACTGGGTATTGAGGTGCAGCTGATACGTCACGGCAAGTTCAAGGGCGCAGGTGAGGCGTTTACACGCAGCAGCTCAAGCCCGGAGAACCGTCTTCAGTCACAGGCTCTGATCAACTCCCTGTGGAATACCATGTCAGCTGAGATAGCCTGCTCGCGCGGGTTCTCGCAGGATGAACTGAACGGCTGGATTGAGAATCTGGAGATGTTCCATGCCGATGACTTCAAGCAGAAGGGCCTGGTCGATGAGGTGCTGTACCGCGATGAGGTAGATGACTATATCTGCAACCTGACAGGCTGTGCTCAGATGTGGCAGGTGGGATTCGTAAAGATAAACCGTTATGCGGCCAAGCTCAGGAAAGGCAACCGCAAGAACCGTATTGCCGTGGTGTATGCCGAGGGTGAGATCGTTGACAAGGGCGGTGAGGACGATATCGTAGGAGTCAAGCTTGCACGTACGCTGCGTAAGATACGTAAGAACAACCGCATCAAGGCGGTGGTGCTGAGGGTGAACTCCCCGGGCGGTAGCGTGCAGGCATCGGAAACCATAAGACGTGAGCTGGAACTGCTTGGCGCCCGGAAACCGGTGATAGCCAGCTACGGAAACTATGCCGCATCGGGCGGTTACTGGATATCGGCGGGTTCGGAGTTCATATTCACAGACAGGACAACTACCACAGGCTCCATAGGCGTATTCGCGCTCGTGCCCAGTGCCGGCAAGGCCATCCGCAAGAATCTCAAGGTCAATGTGGAGACCCTGGGAACATCGTCTCACAGCGACATGAGTACTTTCATGCGTAAGATGGATGACAGGGAGGTGGCTTACGTACAGGGCCTGATAGAGAGGATATACGATGATTTTACCGGTCTTGTGGCCGATGGGCGCCATATGTCAAAGGATAGTGTCGATGCCATAGGCCAGGGCCGCGTATGGTCCGGCGCTGACGGACTGGGTATCGGACTGGTGGACAGCGTGGGCGGACTCTCGGATGCGATCAGGTATGCATCGGCCCGCGTGGGTCTTGGCTCCATGGACTATCAGATTGATGAGTATCCGGTGGCCGATAACATGTCAATACTGCAGTTGCTGTCGGGTGGTGAAGCCGATGACCCCACCGAGGAACTGACCACGAGCATCAATGAGATTCCCTCTCTTTCGGATATTATTCCCGTCGTGTCGCGTATGCGTAAGCTCAAGTCCATATCCGTTTCAGCGCGTATGGAGAGTGTCATGGATTTTCTTTGACGCTTGGTAGTTACGGGTAAAAGAATTACTTTTGCAGCGCGTTCCTCTATGGGGGACGCGCTTTTTGCGGGCGTGGCGGAATTGGTAGACGCGCTAGACTTAGGATCTAGTATCTCAGATGTGTAGGTTCGAGTCCTATCGCCCGTACAAATTAAGGGTGACCCTTTGGGGCCGCCCTTAATTTGTACGGGCGATAGGACTCGGGGCCTTCGGCCCATAGTCCTCCTTTTTTATTTCGCTATCGCGAAAGGGCGGCCTCCGGCCGCTCTCGCCCTTCGGGCTCGCTATAAGCTCTCTGGGAATCTTTGGTGCTCGCTTAAACAAAAATAGCCGTCCTTGCGGGCGGCTATTTTTGGTATTTGTCTGTTTTTTAGAACTCGTATACGAATCCGAACTTGAGAGCTGTGAAGTCTGCGTTCAGACCGAAGTTGTTCTTGTACTCACCCTTGGGATAGCCCTTGATCTCAGGATTGCTCATGTGTGAGTAGTAGAGTCCGTTGAATGTGGCAACAACCGAGAAATGATCCGACATCATGTAACGGATACCGGGCTGAACAAAAAATGCGAGTTCCCAGAAGTTGAATCCGCTGGGTGATACGATGCCGTAACTGAATCCACCCTGTACGAACATGTTGAAATTGCCCTCGGTGAGGAATGTATATCTGATGAACGGGGCGAATGTGAACTTGAACATCTGCTGGGTGTTCTTGTCTGCTCTGAAATACTTGGTGTCGTTGATACCTAAAGAAACTCCGAGCTCGAGATCGTCTTCAATCTCCATACCGAAAGCGGGCTGGAAATCAAAAATTCTGGCTTTGTTGTCGGTGTTATACAAAGAAGTGGTCTCAAAACCGAGTGAACCACTGAACCAATACTTAGCGTTAGCGGTCATGCATGTTGCTAAAGCAGCAATAACGAATAGAATCTTTTTCATAATAGGATGATAATTAGTTGTGAAAAAATATAGTCTTTTATAAATTATCGTTAGTTATATTCGTTTTGTGAGGCAAATGTAAGCGCTATTTGTTAAAGCACCAAAAAAAATCAAAAAAAATATACTCAGAGTGCACTTTTGACGGGCAATTGTGCGATTGATAGATGATAAAGAGAAATTCTGACAGAGAAAGATGAATATAAATTAGGTGCATTATTGTCCTTAAATTGCTATTTTTGCGGTACTATGACAGTTGAGGAACTTTACAGCAGATTTTTGGAGTCCGGAGGCGTAACGACCGACAGCCGCAAATGCGGGCCTGGACTCATTTTCTTTGCTCTCAAGGGTGAGCGTTTTGACGGTAACGAGTTTGTGCGCGGCGCTTTGGAACAGGGTTGCCCGCTGGCTGTCATGGATAATGGTTCGCTCTATGATCCTAATGACGGGAGGATGGTGCTGGTAGACAATGTACTTGCCACACTTCAGGCTCTGGCTGCTTATCACAGGCGCGCTTTGGGAACAAAAGTCATAGGAATAACGGGAACCAACGGCAAAACCACCACTAAGGAATTAACCTATGCGGTGATGAGCACTACTTATAATGTACTCTGTACTCAAGGAAACCTGAACAACTCCATCGGAGTACCCCTTACGGTACTCGGACTTAATAAGGATCATGAGTACGCCATCGTGGAGATGGGTGCCAGCCACCCGGGCGATATTGACGAGCTGGTGGCCATAAGCCAGCCGGACTTCGGCCTCATTACAAACGTGGGCAAGGCACATCTGCTTGGATTCGGCTCCTTTGAGGGGGTTAAGAAAACCAAGGGTGAGCTTTACGACTGGCTCCGCGCACACGGCGGCACGGCTTTCGTGAACCGTGACAACCCCCATCTTATGGAGATGAGCAAGGGGCTGCCGCTTATAGGATACGGTAAGCCGGGTACAGCGGATGTCCTGGTTGAGGGCGAGGTGCTGGAGTGCAACCCGTATGTGAAACTGCGCTGGCGCAGTGAGGGCGGAGAGTGGCACACCGTACAGACCAACCTGATAGGTGCTTACAACGTGGATAACGTGCTGGCGGCCATCACGGTGGGTCTCAGGTTCGGGGTATCGGAAGTGAAGGCATCGGAAGCGGTGGCACAGTATGAGCCCAGGAACAACCGTTCACAGCTTACGCGTACGGAACGCAACTGCCTGGTGGTCGATGCATACAACGCCAACCCCACGAGCATGGCGGCGGCCATCGAGAACTTCTGTATGATAAAGGCCAGTGACAAGATGCTGATACTGGGCGATATGAGAGAACTCGGTGAGGCGTCGCGCCAGGAGCACGCCCGCATTGTGGAGCTGCTCAAGGAGAAGGGGTTCAAGTCAGTGTGGCTGGTGGGCCAGGAGTTCGCGGCGGTGGCCTCGGACAGCGGATTCCGCCTTTTTGCCGATGTGGACCAGGTGAACATGGAACTCGTAAAGGAGAAGGTGAGCGGCAAGACCATACTCATCAAGGGCTCCAACGGTATAGGATTGACCAAATCATTAACCAATTTATAATATGAAAAAAATAGTAGCTTTATTTGCATGTGTTCTTGTTTGCGGTATGATGTCCGCACAGTTGAAGGTCTCCGTAATGGGTGACTCCTACTCAACATTCACCGGTACTATGCCCAAGTATTATGACACATTCTATCCCAACCAGTTCTGCGGTGTTACAGAGCAGAGCCAGCAGTGGTGGGCTCAGGTGATCGAGAAGAACGGCTGGGTACTCGAGAAAAACGACTCATATTCAGGCAGTACCGTTTGCTGCCGCGGTTACAATCATGATGACTATTCAGACCGTGCTTTCGTAAGCCGTCTGAACCGTATAGGTGCTCCTGACATCCTGTTCATATTCGGCGGTACCAATGACGACTGGACACACGAGCCTTTCGGTGACTACAAGTATTCAGACTGGACCAAGGAGGATCTCTATTTCTACCGTCCGGCCTTTGCATACCTGCTTCACAACCTCAAGGCTCTCTATCCCAATATGAAGATCTACTCTCTGCTCAACGACGGTATGTCAGATAACCTGGGCGAGTCCATGAGAGAGATCTGCAAGCACTACGGTGTACCCGTAATCGCTGTAGAAGGCATTGAGAAGCGTATGAATCACCCCACAGCTGCCGGTATGACCAAGATTGCCGAGCAGATTCAGGCTTTCCTGGACGCTGAGAAGAAGTGAACATGACGCGTATAATGGGAATTGTCAACGTGACCCCTGACTCCTTCTGGAGCGGGTCACGTGTGCAGGATAAGCAGACTCTCCGTGAGCGTGTCCGCACCATGATTTCCCAAGGTGCCGATGCCATAGACATCGGTGGTTGCTCCACTCGCCCGAATGCCGTGCAGGCCTCAGAGAAAGAGGAGATGGAACGGCTCGAGTGGGGGCTTGATGCAATCAGGGAGGAGTTTCCCGACTTGTTGTTATCGGTCGATACCTACCGTCCGCGTATTGCCGAGCGTTGCATACGCGATTGGAAGGTTGACATAATCAACGATGTGTACGGGGGCAATGACGAGATGTACCGTGTGCTGGCTGATACCGGCGTGCAGTACGTGCTCATGTGGTCGGAGGATATAAAGGAGGATCCCGTAGGGGAGATGATGTCTTTCTTTAAGGAGAGATTGCAGATAATCAAAAAATCCGGTGTGGATGTGGACCGTAAGGTTATACTCGATCCCGGATACGGTTTTGGAAAGACGGTAGGACAGAACTACACGGTGCTGGCTCATCAGGCTGAGTTGCGTGAGTTCGGCCTGCCCATACTGTCGGCCCTTTCCCGTAAGTCGATGGCCTGGAAGTTGCTGGGAATCACTCCAGCCGACGCTCTCCCGGCAACCATCGCGCTGGATACCGTGGCCATCATGAACGGAGCCGACTGGATCCGTGTCCATGATGTACTCGAAGCCGTCCATACCGTCAGACTGATGAATGCGTTAAACGAAAACGGATAGAAACTATGATTGACTACTTTGTCTCGTTCGGCATCAAGGATATAGTCGACGTATTGTGCGTCTCACTGCTCCTGTTCTATCTCTACAAACTGATGAAGAGAACAGGTTCACTGAATATGTTTATCGGAATCCTGGTATTCATATTCGTGTGGATAATAGTATCTCAGGTACTTAAGATGCAACTGCTCGGTGCCGTGCTTGACAAATTGGTCGATGTGGGCGTGATTGCCCTGATCGTGCTGTTTGCCGATGACATACGTCATTTCTTCCGTGACATCGGTACGTCAACGCGTACCCGTAAGGTCATTCACTGGCTGTCACGCCGCCACCACGTCAAGGGTGACGTGAGCAAGTGGGAGCCTGTGGTCAAGGCCTGCGAGAGCATGAGCCGTCACAAGCAGGGTGCCCTGATTGTGATAGGTCAGAGTGACGAACTGCATGATGTTATGGCCAGCGGCGAACAGGTGAACGGTAATATCAACCAGCTTCTCATAGAGAATATCTTCTTTAAGAACAGCCCGCTTCATGACGGTGCCATGATAATTGTGGGAGACCGTATCGAGGCTGCCTCCTGCATACTTCCGGTGTCACAGTCGGAGGATCTGCCCAAGTCGTTCGGCCTGCGTCACAGGTCGGCCATGGGTATCGCCGAGAAGACCAATGCCGTGGCAGTGGTCGTATCGGAAGAGACGGGTCAGATATCGGGCTTCCATAAGGGCTCTTTCCAGCGTAATCTGACAGCAGAGGACCTGCTCAGATACCTGGTGGAGAATGTCCGATAAGATATCTATTTATAGTTATAGTGCCAAACTGTCAGCATGGGTGTGACACATTGCCCCATCTGGCGGTTTGGCATATTTTTGGCTCATACCTTATTGCCCGATTAGGGGCTTTGGCACGAAACAAATAACTAAAAACAATACAGAAATGAACATCAAACCGTTAGCAGACCGCGTTCTGATTCTCCCCGCTGCAGCTGAGGAGAAGACAATCGGGGGTATCATCATCCCTGACACAGCAAAAGAGAAACCCCTCAAGGGTGAGGTTATAGCCGTAGGCGGCGGCACCAAGGATGAGGCAATGGTACTCAAGAAAGGTGACCAGGTACTTTACGGCAAGTACTCAGGTACTGAGATTGAAGTTGAGGGAGCTAAATATCTGATTATGCGCCAGAGCGATGTCCTGGCTGTGGTTGAAAAATAATAAGGAAATACGATTATGGCAGCAAAAGAGATACTTTTCAATACCGATGCCCGCGACCTGATGCGTCAGGGTGTTGACGAGCTTGCAAACGCAGTTAAGGTAACACTGGGTCCCAAGGGCCGCAACGTTATCATAGAGAAGAAGTTCGGTGCTCCCCAGATCACCAAGGACGGTGTATCTGTAGCCAAGGAGATAGAGCTGGCTGACTCATTCAAGAACACCGGCGCCCAGCTGGTAAAGTCAGTTGCCTCAAAGACCGGTGAGGATGCAGGTGACGGTACCACAACCGCAACCGTTCTGGCTCAGAGCATCGTGAACGTAGGTCTTAAGAACGTTACCGCAGGTGCCAATCCCATGGACCTCAAGCGCGGTATCGACAAGGCCGTTGCAGCTGTAGTGGAGAATATCAAGAAGCAGTCAAAGGCTGTAGGTGACAACTTTGACAAGATCGAGCAGGTTGCTACAATCTCTGCCAACAATGATGCAGAGATCGGTAAGCACATTGCCGAGGCTATGCAGAAGGTTTCAAAGGATGGTGTAATCACCATCGAGGAGGCCAAGGGTCGTGACACATACATCGACGTTGTAGAGGGTATGCAGTTTGACCGCGGTTACCTGTCATCATACTTTGTAACCGATACCGAGAAGATGAACTGCGTCATGGAGAATCCTCTGATCCTTATCCATGACAAGAAGATATCAAACCTCAAGGACCTGCTTCCTATCCTGGAGCCCGCCGTACAGTCAGGCCGTCCTCTGCTTATCATCGCCGAGGATGTTGACTCAGAGGCTCTGACCACTCTGGTTGTAAACCGTCTGCGTTCAGGTCTTAAGATCTGCGCCGTAAAGGCACCCGGATTCGGAGACCGTCGTAAGGAGATGCTTGAGGATATCGCAGTCCTGACCGGTGGATTCGTAATCAGCGAGGAGCGTGGCGTAAAGCTGGAGCAGGCTACAATGGATATGCTCGGTACAGCTGAGAAGATTACCATCACCAAGGATAACACCACTATCGTAAACGGTAAGGGCCAGAAGGATAAGATTGCTGACCGCGTAGCCCAGATTAAGGCTCAGATCAAGACCACCACAAGCGACTATGACAAGGAGAAACTCCAGGAGCGTCTTGCCAAACTGTCAGGCGGTGTTGCCGTCATCAAGGTCGGTGCTCCCTCAGAGACTGAGATGAAGGAGAAGAAGGATCGTGTTGATGATGCCCTGTGCGCTACCCGTGCCGCTATCGAGGAGGGTATCGTAGCAGGTGGCGGTGTAGCTTACATCCGCGCCATCAGCGCTCTTGACAAGATAAAGGGTGACAATGCCGATGAGCAGACCGGTATCCAGATCATACGCCGTGCCATCGAGGAGCCTCTCCGTCAGATCGTATTCAACTCAGGTAAGGAGGGTTCAGTAGTAGTACAGAAGGTACTGGAGGGCAAGGGTGACTTTGGCTACAACGCCCGCTACGACCGCTATGAGGACCTGATGAAGGCCGGTGTGGTTGATCCTGCCAAGGTTACACGTGTGGCTCTTGAGAACGCCGCTTCAATTGCCGGTATGTTCCTGACCACCGAGTGCGTAATCGTTGAGAAAAAGGAGGATAAGCCTATGCCTGCCATGGCACCCGGAATGGGCGGCATGGACGGCATGATGTAATCCTGCTCAAACATAAAAGAGAGAGATGGTTCCGGACTCCGGAATCATCTTTCTTTTTTGTCGGACCTCCTATATGGGGGATTTTTTGTAGTTTCGCGGAAAATATCAGTAACAGTTACGGTAATGAACAAGTCTCTTTTATCAATTGTTACACTGTCATTTCTCACACTCTCCTGCCAGTCGGATTACGAGCCCGGCATCAGGAGCTACCAGAGTGTGGGTGACTGGGGTTATATGATTGACTCCATCGATATAACCGTGCCTGACAAGTCTGTACTTAAAGGGCTGGAGGCTCAGGATTTTGAGCTTACCGGCAACACCTACGGAACTCCCTATGACCCGTCTACCGGTGAGTTCGCCCAGGACTATACCGATGATGATATACAGGTCTCGATTGACCGTAACCGCCTAAGGGTGAAATTCCGTCCGTTCCGTGCCGAGGGCCGTCTGGGTCAGAACTTCCGCTCCGTTCCATGGGAACTCAAATGTGAGAAGGCCGGTCTTACCGTTACTGCCAAGGATATAACGGAGAGCTCCACCGCCATAATAGACGACTGCATCAAGGGCAGTTTTACCTATGCCGGACTGACCCGTGAGTATATGCTCTGGTTGCCCAAGGATGAGAATGGCCAGATTATGAAGAACGTGCCGCTGCTGGTATGGCAGATAGGCGGAGGTGAGTATAACAAGCCCCTGGTGGAGACCATCGTGGCCAACCGCGGCCTCACCGCTCTGCCTGAGAAAGGCGTAAAGTGCGCCACTCTGGAGTTCGCGCTTGCCAATGAGAATTACTCGTACAGTGCTTCGCTGTATCCCGATAAGATAAAGCTTATAGACCGTAACAACGCCCTGCAGATGGCTTTCATAGACAGCCTGATCGCTCAGGGTATAGTTGACGGTGACCGTCTGTTCTGCGCCGGAGCAAGCAGCGGCGGCGGATGCACCATGCGTTTCATGATGCAGTTCGCAGACCGTTTCAAGGCTGCCATCCCGTGCTGTGCCATGGATCCGATTGTTCCTATCCACAGGGTGCAGGAGAGATATGACGGACAGTTCCTGGATGATGTCGTAAAGGCCTTCCAGGGTGATGTCTACAGATGGGACGGTACAGAGATGGTGCCCTCAAAGATCGATCTCGAGGCATTCCTCTCCACTCCGCTCTATTTTGTTCATGCCGAAGATGACCAGACCTGCAAGGTCATAAGTTCATACGTATATTTTAATGCCAGAAAGAAATTGGGAGCCAAGGATGACAGACTCAAGGTTTATTCCGATTCATACATGAAGAAGTTCGGTGTAGGCGGTATGCTGAACCACTTCTCATGGGTGACTCTGCTCGATGACTATTCAGAGGGTTCTGCCATGGATTGGCTGCTCAGACAGTTATAATTTAAATGATAAAACTTGCTATATTGGCGTCAGCTAACGGAACTAACGCCCAGGCCATAATAGAGGCTGTACGTGAGGGAAGGCTGGATGCCAGGATTGAGGTAGTTCTTACCAATAAGGAGGATGCGGGTGTGATAGAGAGAGCCCGCAGGTTCGGGGTACCGGTGGAGATAATACCGTCCAAGGGACACCGAAACCGTGCTGAGTATGATGGACTGGTAGTTGAGGCACTGCGTAAATATGATGTCGATACAATCGCGCTTGCCGGTTGGATGCGCATATTGAGCGAGGTGTTCGTAAACGCCTATCAGGGGAGGATCCTGAATCTGCACCCGGCGTTGCTGCCCAGTTTCAAGGGCGCCACAGCCATAGCCGATGCTTACGAGCACGGTGTGAGGGTGACAGGCTGTTCCGTTCATCTGGTAACCCCGGAGCTCGATGCAGGTCCGGTCATAATCCAGGCTGCAGTCCCCGTGAACGGAACGGTCGATGAACTGGAGGCCCAGATACACCGTATGGAACACCTCATATTCCCGCAGGCGCTCCAGTGGTACGCCGAGGGTAGGATATCGGTCGATGGCCATAAGGTCATCCTGGCTCCTGCCAAGGGTGAGGTTAAAAAGATTGATTACACCCAAGGGTGTCTGGTTTCACCGGCACTTGAGGAAAAGATTTGAGATATGAGCAGACAAGATGTCCCGTCGGCACATATATCGGCACAATACGACGATATAGCCAAGACTGTGATAATGTGTGGTGACCCGTTACGCGCCAAGTTCATTGCCGAGAAGTACCTGGAGAATCCGGTCCTTTTCAATGAAATCCGCGGTATGCTTGGATATACCGGATTCTATAAAGGCAAGCGTGTCTCGGTGATGGGACACGGAATGGGTATCCCTTCGATAGGAATCTATTCATATGAGCTGTTCAACTTCTATGATGTGGAGCGCATCATAAGGGTAGGTACCGCCGGAGCCCTGACCGACAGCATGAAGATAGGCGATATGCTGTTCGCACAGGCTGCATGCACGGACTCAGACTACGGACATCAGTACGGTTTCCCCGCACGTTTTGCCCCTATAGCCGATTTCGGACTGCTTGAGGATGCCGTCCGCGTGGCCCGCGAGAACAATTTCGAGTTCCAGGTAGGCAATATCTACTCGGCCGATGTGTTCTATGACGAGTCTGACAAGCAGATGAAGTGGGGTAAGTTCGGCGTGAAAGCTGTGGAGATGGAGTCATCGGGACTCTACATAAACGCTGCCGCTGCGGGAAAGAAAGCACTTACCATCTGCACCATATCGGACCAGCTGGTTCACCGCAAATACGCTACGACCGAGGAACGCCGCACCAGCTTTACCAACATGATGAAAGTCGCACTTGAAATAGCTTGATTATGAAAACCTTAAGGACTATCAGCCTGATTGCCTTGGCGGCATTGCTATTGATTGCCGTCGGCTGCGAGAAAGAGGAATATGCGGAACCTCCTGTTTACGGAAAGATCTATTGTGACAAGGAGCATCCCGTTGTAGGCGATACGGTAAAGCTTTATGTCAAGATTGACAAGCAGGGAAACCGCATAAACAGTGCCGAATACCGCTGGAAGATACGTAATGACGCAGGTACAAGCGAGTTTTCACAGAGGGTTTTCCGCAACAGCGGACAGAAATCACTCACTGCCCAGCCTACCCTGACATGGGTCGTTAAGGATTGGGGTGACAATTATATCACGTTGACAGCCACATTCAGCTATACCATGGGTGATGTCAATTCCGTGATGAAGGGTAGCGCTTACGTATCGGGCGCTATCAAGACATATTCTAAATAAGAATCCTACTATGAGAGCGGTTCTCAGGCGCATTGACCAGGCACTGGAGGCTCTTTATGAGCCGGGTGAGCTGGAGACCGTCAAGAAGGCGCTGTCGCTGGAACTGCTCGGAATCAGTGAACTTACATATTTTACCAGGGAGGCTCTGCCTGCTGACAGGCAGCGTGACCTTATGCTGGACGCTGCGCTCGCACGTCTTGCCCAGGGTGAGCCGCTCCAGTATGTGATAGGCTCCACTCCGTTCTGCGGCCTTACCTTCAAGGTCGATAAGCGTGTCCTCATACCGCGCCCCGAGACAGCTGAGCTGGTTGAGTGGGTGGCAGAGGAATCGGCTTCCAGTGGTTCGCTGCTGGATATAGGAACCGGTAGCGGATGCATAGCCATAACCCTGGCACACAGGCTCCCCGCCTGGAAGGTGCAGGGCTGGGACATAAGCGACGGAGCGCTTGAGGTGGCCTGTGAGAACAACCGCATTAACCATACACATGTAACATTCAGCAAGGTCGATGTACTGTCTGAGCCGACTATAGGGGGCCTTGACGTGATTGTGAGCAATCCGCCCTATGTCATGGAATCGGAACGGTCCGGTATGGAGAGCACCGTCCTGGATCATGAGCCCCACCTGGCCCTGTTCGTCAAGGACAGTGATCCGCTGGTTTTCTACAGGGCCATTGCCCGTCTTGGTCTCAAGGCTCTTAATCCCGGAGGCCGTCTCTATTTTGAAATAAACCCGCTCAAGGCAAGTGAGATGCAGCAGATGCTTATTGAGACGGGATACCATAATGTTGAAACCCGCAGCGACATATTCGGAAAGCTGCGCATGATAAAAGCTATACTATGACTGAAACAGAAGGAAAGACACGGGCTGAGCGTTACTGCTCGGCTGCGGAGCACTGCAGCTCCGAGGTCCGCGCCATGCTCGAGAGGCACGGGGCGGAGAATGAGGATATAGAGCGTATCCTCAAACATCTTGTAAAAGAGGGCTATATCGATGACGCCCGTTACGCGCGCGCGCTGGTACATGATAAGGTGAGATTCGCCAAGTGGGGCCGCGCCAAGATCAGTCAGGCTCTATGGCAGAAACGCATCCCTCAGGATATTGCCGATGATGCGCTCGCCTCAATCGATGACGATGAGTATATGGCAGCCCTCAAGGATGTGGCAAGTTCCCGTTACCGTCTTGCCAAGGGCGCTACCGAGTATGAGCGTAAGATGAAAACCATGAAAACAGTCTGTGGTCGCGGATATGAGCCGGCGCTGGTTCGCAAGGTGCTCTCCATGTCCGATGACCCCTCAATGGATATCTGACTTATGGACAGTGACGTTAACCGTTTTCGCAGGCCGGGGCTTGCGAGAATGCTCTATGAGTTTGTGTTCCCTCACTACTGCAAGGTGTGTGACCGCCGTCTGGATCCGCAGGAGGAGCAGCTTTGCATAACCTGTTTCCTGAGCCTGCCCCGTCTGGACTATGATATGAACGGCCTGAATCCTGCCGAGCGCCTGCTGCTGACCGAACGCAGCCTTGAGAGGGCGGCATCGGTACTCCAGTACTCCAAGGAGAGTGACTATCGCCTCATACTGTTCCATCTCAAGTACTGGCACCACCCGCGGGTGGGAGAGTGGCTGGCCCGACTCGGAGCCAAGTCCCTGTTTGAAAAGGGCTTCTTTAACGGGATCGATGCCATCGTGCCCGTACCCCTCTCATTCATGAAGGAACTCAAGCGTGGCTATAACCAGTGTATGTACATAGCCAAGGGAGTCCAGTCCGTAACAGACATCCCTATCCTTAAGGAGGCAGTCAAAAGGAGCCCGGAGCGGCATCATCAGGCGGGACTCGGCAAATTCCAGCGTTGGATCAATGCAGGCGGTCTCTTTACTGTGGCCGATGCGCAGGCCCTGAGGGGAAAGCATATCCTTATAGTCGATGACGTGATAACCACCGGAGCTACCCTCTGCTCCATGATCGACACCATCCAGGAGGCTGTTCCGGATATTCGTGTATCGGTCTTTACCCTGGGCCTGGCAACGTAAAGAAAAATGTAGTAATTTCGTACCCCGAATGGATGAGAGTGTTAAACATATAAGGATAAGCGAGTTCAACTATCCGCTGCCCGATGAGAGGATAGCCAAGTTCCCGCTGCCGGAGCGTGACAGTTCCAAACTGCTGCTCTACCGTCATGGCGAGGTGAGTCATGATGTGTTCCGCAATCTGCCGGAGTATCTGCCCAAGGGTGCCATGATGGTGTTCAACAACACCAAGGTAATCCAGGCACGTCTTCATTTCCGTAAGGAGGCTACCGGCGGCCCCAAGTCAACGGGTGCGCTCATTGAGATATTCCTCTTGGAGCCTGCCCTTCCCAATGACTATCAGGTCATGTTCACCCAGACTGAGAGTTGCAGCTGGTATTGCCTGGTGGGCAACCTCAAACGCTGGAAAGACGATACCCCCGTGCTGCGCCACACTGTCCAGGTTGCAGGCAAGACGGTGACACTTACCGCCCAACGTGGACCTGTACACGGAACCAGTTACAGGATTGACTTTAAGTGGGACGGCGGCGTAAGCTGGGCCGAGTTGCTTGAGGCTGTAGGCGAGATTCCCATTCCGCCTTATCTTAACCGCGAGTCACAGGAGAGTGACAAGACCACATATCAGACCGTATATTCCAAGATCAAAGGCAGCGTGGCTGCTCCTACTGCAGGACTGCATTTTACCGAGCGTGTGCTTAAGGATCTGGATGCACACGGGATTGACCGTGAGGAACTTACCCTGCATGTGGGCGCCGGAACATTCCGTCCGGTGAAATCGGAAGAGATTAGCGGTCACGAGATGCATACCGAGTTCATAGCGGTAAAACGCTCCACTATTGAGAAACTGATAGCACATGGAGGCCAGACCATTGCCGTGGGTACTACATCGGTCCGCACTATAGAGAGCCTCTATTATATAGGTGTATATCTGAGCACCCATCCCGATGCAACCGAGGAGGAGATGCATGTAAACCAGTGGACACCGTATGAAACCAACCCCACAATGTCATCGGTAGAGTCCCTGCAATACATTCTGGATTATCTGGACCACCATCATCTGGATGTGCTCAAGACCAGCACGCAGATCATCATTGCTCCGGGTTACAAGTATCACATAGTCAATATGATGGTGACTAATTTCCATCAGCCCCAAAGCACCTTGCTTCTGCTGGTGTCGGCCTTTGTGAATGGTGACTGGAAAACCATCTACCGTTACGCACTGAGCCACGATTTCCGATTCCTTAGTTACGGTGACTCCTCCCTGCTTATTCCCTGATTCACAATAGGATGCACGAATCTTGTGTAAGAAATTTTTGCCGTTTGGTGATTATTGCTTATAATTGTAGGCATAATTCACTAACCTAAGCAAATATGAAAAAGGACTATTTGAAATTGTTGCTTATTGCAGCAGTAGCATTGCTGACAGTATCGTGTTCCAATGACAATGAAAAAGATGATGTGACAGTTGACCGTAAGGTTGCTGTTCTGCTTCCTGATGCCTCCGTTATTGAACGTTGGGCTATTGACAAGAAAAATCTTGAGAATGCTATGGGCAGGTATGGCCTGGATGCCACTTTCTATGTTGCCCCGGAGACAGAAGAGGGTGCAAATATGCAGGTTGCGCAACTTAGAAAAGTAATAAATGACGGCGTTAAATATATAGTGGTGACCGCTATTGACTACAATAAGATAAACGAATCCAAACTTATTGAGGAGAATCCCGATGTCAAGGTGGTATGCCATGACAGGTTTTTGGTTGACAATCCCCATATCGCTTATATCTCATCGGCCAATACAAAGGCTGTAGGACACATGCAGGCAACGTTTCTGCTCACTTGTTTCCGTGCCAGCGGAAAATCCTCAATGACATTGGAAATACTTCAAGGCCCTGAGACCGATGTGAATGCCAAGGATTATTATGACGGAGCAATGGCACAGCTTAAACCGTTCATCGATAACAGAGAACTGATAGTAAAGAGCCAAAAGAAAGAGTATGATCAGGTCAAGGCTGGCAGTTGGTCTGTAGCCGACGGCAAGAGTGCTATGCTGGACCGTCTTGTTAGCTATGAGTCGGGCGAGTGCCCGGACCTGATTCTTGCCGCCGTTGACAATCAGGCCCAGGGTGTCATTGAGGCTCTGACTGAAAAAGGTATTACTAAAACACCGGTTATCACAGGTCAGGACAATTCTACCATCGCCAAGAATAATATATTGGCCGGTAAGCAGGCCATGACTATTGACAAGAGCCTTGAAGAGATGGCATTCAATACGGCGATGATCGTGAGCGGCCTTGTACATAATACTCCCGTTCAGACCATTGAGAGCGTAACAATAGGATCGAAAGAGATTCCGGTTCTGTACTCCAAACTCATCACCAAGGTCAGGGACAGCTATTGATATCCTGCTGATGTCCGGAACAATAATGGAGCCATCCTTACGGGTAATGGCTCCATTATTTTGATACATTGCCTTGTATTGCTTTTCATTCTTAATCTGTGTCATAGTCCTTTTATATAGTTGTGACATTTATTCTGTCATATATCCCTTTATGATAATACGGGTGAAAAAGTTATCTTTGCAATACCTAAAACAGATTGCTATGGAAAGACCTACAGTTGCGCTGATGTATGATTTTGACGGAACGTTGTCGCCGTCATATATGCAGGAGTATGACTTTATGGATGCGATAGGACTGACCGATAAGGACAAGTTCTGGGAGCAGAGTCATGGTTTGGCCGAGAAACAGCAGTCCAGCACCATCCTGGCTTACATGAAACTCATGGTCGATAAGGCCCAGGAGAACGGCATAAGCATACGCCGCCAGCAGTTTGTGGAGTTCGGGCGCGGAATAGGGTTCTTTCCCGGAGTGGAGCAGTGGTTTGATCTGATCAACCGCAAGGGGGCCGAGATGGGGGTCAATGTGGAGCACTACATAATCTCATCGGGCCTTAAGGAACTGATAGAAGGTACAAGCATAGCCAAGTATTTCAAACAGATATACGCCTGCTCGTTCATGTATGAGAATGACAAGGCCGTCTGGCCCGCCGTGGCAGTGGACTTTACATCCAAGACCCAGTTCATATTCATGATTAACAAGGGTATCTACGATATATGGCGTAACGCCCAGATCAACGATTCCATGCCCGATGAGGGTCGTCCGGTTCCGTTCCAGCATATGATCTATTTTGGTGACGGTGAGACCGATATCCCCAGCATGCGCATAGTAAAGGGCGAGGGTGGTCACTCAATAGCCATTTACAAGCCCGGCAATGATTCCAGCCGCGCACAGGCCCGCAACCTGGTACAGAGAGGCCGCGTAAACTTTGCCTGCCCGGGTGATTACCGTGAGGGTAGCGAACTCTACAACGCCGTAATAGCCACCATCGCCAAGGTCAAGACCGGTTCCGATTTCCACAAGCTGGAGCGCCAGAACCAAAAGTCCATGCTCGAGGAGTAAGTCTTAGCGATACTTAGTATATTTGCGAAACAACCCTATAAATAACCTGTGATGAGAAAAGTCCTTTCCTTTATTGTTTGCCTTATTTCTGTAGCCGTAGCGTACGCCAATGACGGCGCATTCTACGCTGAGGGTAACCATTTGATTCCTATTGTCGAGACCGATATCCGCGTTCAGAAAGAGGTGCTCACGCTGAACCGTGTGGATGACAGGATTGAGGTTACCGTATATTATGAATTCTTTAATCCGGTTGGTGAGAAGGAGGTCCTGGTGGGATTTGAGGCGGAGGAGCCGAGTATTCCTATCAATGAAGAGTCTATAAAGATTTTCCCGGAACATCCGTATATGCGTAATTTCAAGGTGGTGATGAACGGTGAGCCTCTTGATTTTGAGGTGGCACATGTTTCCCGACACTATGAAAACGGAAAATTAATAGATACGCAGTATTATGTTGACGGAAAGATTCAGGATGAGGGTTTATGGGCGAACTCTGATTCTGATGAAGGGCCTATTGACCATCCGTTATATGTATATCATTTCAATGCCAGGTTCCGTCCGGGTTTGAATATAATACAGCATACTTATGACTTTGACATGGCGGATGCACGTAACGGATACACTAAAGAGTTCTTCTATATCCTGACTGCGGCTAACCGCTGGGCCAACCACCAGATTGATGACTTTACGCTTTACGTGGATATGGGTGAGCATACATCGTTCCATATCTCTCCCACGTTCTTTAAGAGTCTGGATGAATGGGAAATTCTGGGTGTCGGGAAAAAGCTTATAGGAACAACTCAATATCAGGAAGAGTCGGACAGCCTTTTCTTTCACATGCAGCAGGGACGCATCAGATTCCGTAAGGAGAACTTCCATCCTGACGGTGAGTTGCGAATCACCCGTGACTTTATCTGGGGCCCCTGGTCATGGAACATAAAAAAAGAGGATGGTAGAGATTCTTACAACCCGGAATCTTTTGTTAATCTTTACAAGGCACAATACGAACGAATAGAGTCCGATGGTACTGTCTCAAAAGATGAGACCTATTATGACCGGTTTACCCCGGACCAGCGCCAACCCGGACTACAAGCCCGATATGCAGCAACTCCCCGATGAAGAGCAAACCTGGGTTGACTTCTGGAAATAAAACCAACCCAACCTCACGCTCTTCAGTTTCCCTTTGCAGGAGCCGGACATGCGGTTTGGGGAGCATCGTGGAGAGGCGTAAGCGTAGCCCCCTGGAGGATCCCGTTAAGAACGCCGTTTGTTTGAGGAACGTTCGGCCCCGTAGGGGACGATGAGGACGAGTTCGGCGTTTAGGGTCCGGAAGGGAGGCGGAGTAGCCTCGGAGCGTTGTCTCCCCAAACCGCATGTCCGGCGGACTTTACAAAATGAGAAAGACTGTGCAAAACGCCCCGTTTTGTCACATCACCAAAAGGTTAGGGGTAGGTTTATCCGTATCTTTGCTACCCCTATGGAAAAGTTCAATATTATTGTTTTGGCAAAGCAGGTGCCCGATACCCGTCAGGTGGGAAAGGACGCCATGAATGCCGACGGCACAATCAACCGTGCCGCACTTCCGGCAGTGTTCAACCCGGAGGACCTCAATGCCCTGGAGCAGGCCCTTGCCATCAAGGACCGTTTTCCCGGTAGCACAGTGACCATGCTCACTATGGGTCCTGAGAGAGCAAAAGAGATAGTGATGGAGGGCGTTTATCGCGGTGCCGACGGAGGTTATCTGCTGACCGACCGTCTGTTTGCCGGTGCCGATACCCTGGCTACATCATACGCCCTGTCAACTGCAATCCGCAAGATAGGCAAGTTTGATATAATAATAGGTGGACGCCAGGCCATTGACGGTGATACCGCCCAGGTAGGCCCTCAGGTGGCCGAGAAACTGGGCCTGAACCAGATAACATACGTTGAGGAGATCCTTGACATGGACAACAAGAGCGTAACCGTTAAGCGCGTCATCACCGGCGGTGTGGAGACCGTAAAGGCTCCGCTTCCCTGCCTGCTCACCGTGAACGGAAGCGCCGCACCCTGCCGCCCGCGTAACGCACGCCTTCTGATGGGCCGCAAGAACTATGACGTTCCCGCATGGACCGTGGCCGATGTAAACGCCGATCCCGCCAAGTGCGGACTGTCAGGTTCACCCACTAAGGTAAAGAAGATTGAGAACATAGTTTTCCAGGCCAAGGAGAGCAAGCGCTATGGTGCCGATGAAAAGGAGATAGCCGCACTCATTGAGGAACTGGCCGTTAACCATATAATAGGATAAGCCATGAACAGCATATTCGTATATTGCGAACTGGAAGGAGTCCAGGTGGCTCCCGTCAGTCAGGAACTGCTCACCAAGGGC
>CACZCX010000019.1 GCA_902779875.1 uncultured Bacteroidales bacterium
CGCGGACGCGGCAACGCCTCCTGGTATGAGACCGACAAGAAATCATACGCCCTGAGGCTTGACGGAAAAGAGTCCGTCCTGGGTATGCCGCCCCACAAGCGCTGGATCCTGCTGGCCAACTACAAGGACTACACCCTGCTGCGCAACGATGCCGCTTTCTGGCTCTCACGCAACACCGACATGCCCTACACCATACGCGGACAGCATGTGGAGCTGATATGGAACGGAGAGCACATGGGCAACTATTACCTCTGCGAGCAGGCCAAGATCGATGCCAACCGCGTGGACACCCGCAAGCCCGACCTGGAGAACCCTTCCAACGGCGGCCTGATGGTTGAGATTGATGCATTCATGAATTTCTTCCCTCCCGACCAGAAAAAGCAGGAGCTGGGATTCCACTCCCAAAGGTTCAACCTCCCGTATATATTCAAGAACCCCGACGAGAAGGAGATTGACAGCACATCGGCCACATTCCGTTACTTCAGGGCGCTGGTCGACTCGCTGGAGTCCATACTGCTTGACAGCACGAGGGTAAGGAACCATGAGTATGAGAGGTACCTCAACGTGAATACTGCCATTGACTTTGCGCTCATTCAGGAGATTACCCTGAACCATGACGCATACAACACCTACCCCGAGGACGGCCCCCACAGCACGTTCCTCTACACCGACTCCACCGGCCTTCTCTGCTTTGGCCCGGTATGGGATTTTGACCTCTACACCTTCATGCCCAACCTCTACGAGAACCACATGGAGATGACCGAGCAGTGGACCGTGCTCAACACACGCGCCAAGAGCCCCGAAAGCCGATACTATTTTGAGTACCTGCTCATCGACCCCAAGTTCAAGGAGTCGCTGGTGGAGCATTGGGACCGATACAAGGTCAAGTGGAGGGAACTGCCCGACTACATTGACATGATGGCCGACAGCATATCGGACTCCGAGAAACTGAACCGCGCACTCTGGTACCTGAAGACCCGTAACGACCAGAATGGTGACAGAGGCTCGTTTGAGAACGCCATTAAAAAGATGAAGCGCGGATTCAACAAACGCTGGGAGTGGATGGACCGGAATATCCGCGACCTCTGAGAGCTGTAAACGGTTTGAAATGAATTAATAGCAGGCTGATTCAAAAAAAGTCCGTGTTTTTTTGCAGGATTCGAAAATCACTCTAATTTTGCAATCACAAAACAAAAAGACAATGAAGTACAACTCATTTTACTGGTGGTGGCGCCCCGTACAACTCTAATCGGTCGTAGGAGGTTGACGCTTCGTTATGTAAAATGAATCACATATATGAGCCCTGCCGCAGCTGCGACGGGGCTTTTTAAATACCAATTTTGAATTGAGAATTGAGAATTTTGAATTATAACCTTAAATAAATTATTATGAGACAGAAAAAGTACTTGCTCCAGGAATCTGAGATACCTAAGGCCTGGTTCAACATTCAGGCAGTGATGCCTAACAAGCCGCTGCCGTTCCTTCATCCTGCAACACGTCAGCCCCTCAAGCCCGAGGACCTTTACCCCATCTTCTGCAAAGAGTGCTCTGACCAGGAGCTTAACCAGAAAGACGAGTGGATCGAGATACCTGAGGAGGTACGTCAGCAGTACGCTTCATACCGTTGCACCCCGCTGGTAAGAGCCTATGAGCTCGAGGAGGCACTGGGTACTCCCGCACACATCTACTTCAAGAACGAGAGCGTATCACCTGCCGGCTCACACAAGCTCAACTCAGCTCTGGCCCAGGCTTACTACGCCAAGAAGCAGGGTATCACCAACCTGACCACCGAGACCGGTGCCGGTCAGTGGGGCGGTGCTCTCTCATATGCCACCAAGAAATTCGGAATCGAGTGCGCTGTATATATGGTAAAGGCCAGCTTCAACCAGAAGCCCTACCGCCGTTCCATCATGCAGACATTCGGTGCTGCCATAACCCCCTCACCCTCTATGTCAACCCGCGCCGGTAAGGACATCCTCACCGCCAATCCCAATGACATGGGTTCACTCGGTTGCGCCATCTCCGAGGCTATCGAGTTGGCCGTTTCAACTCCCAACTGCAAGTACGCCCTGGGTTCAGTGCTGAACCACGTTTGCCTGCACCAGACTGTCATCGGCCTTGAGGCTGAAAAACAGATGGAGATGACCGGTGAGTATCCCGATATCGTGATCGCCTGCTTTGGCGGCGGTTCAAACTTCTGCGGTCTGGCTCTGCCGTTCATGCGTCATAAGATTGCCGGCGAGAAGAACACACGTTTCATCGCAGCCGAGCCCGCTTCATGCCCCAAGCTCACACGCGGTAAGTTCGAGTATGACTTTGGCGACGAGTCAGGTCTCACTCCCCTGCTGCCTATGTACACCCTGGGTCACACCTTCAAGCCCGCCACTATCCACGCCGGCGGTCTGCGTTACCACGGTGCAGGCGTAGTGCTCTCACAGCTTATGAAGGACGGCTACATGGAGGCTGTCGACATTGAGCAGAACGAGTCATTCAAAGCTGGTGTGCTGTTCGCCCAGACCGAGGGTATCATCCCCGCTCCCGAGTCATGCCACGCCATCGCCGCTACCGTTCGCGAGGCTCTCAAGTGCAAGGAGACCGGCGAGCAGAAGACCATCCTCTTTAACCTGTCAGGTCACGGATTCGTAGATATGTCAGCTTACGACCAGTATCTGAGCGGTGAGCTGCAGGACTTCCACGTAAGCGACGAGGACCTCAAGAAGTACATGGCCAGTGCCGATGCGCTCAACAAATAAGTGACAAATTCGCCACAAGTGTGGTGTGATTAGCCACAAACGGGTAAAATTGGCCCTTCGGTTACCGCCGAAGGGCTAATTTTGTTTTCGCTTTGTGCCGGGTTGCCCGGAAGGAAGCATAAACAACTATTATTTACCCTACCTTGATCGGGATGCCCGATAGAGGTTTTATTCAAACTATTTTATGTACGACATTTCTTTTATCAAGAGATTCGAAAACACAGTAAAGAAACACTGGAACGACCCTGCGCTCAATGATTACCGCAGCAGTGTATGGACCTATGGCCAGCTGGCCGCACAGATTGAGCAGGATCATCTGTTCTGGAAGGCAGCAGGCCTGGGCAAGGGCGATAAGATTGCCCTCAACGCCAAGAGCTGCGCAGGTTGGGCCAAGACATTCATGGCAATCATGACCGGAGGTTACGTAGGTGTTCAGCTCTTTGACGGCTACACCCCTTCCGATACCATGAGCCTTGTGAACCACTCCGACAGCGTGCTCCTCTACACCGAGAAGCGTCTCATGGACAAGATGGATTTTGAGCAGATGCCCAACCTCAAGGGTGCCATCGACGTACACACAGGCGAGATCCTGGCCAGCCGCGGCAATTTTGCCGACCTTTACATGCGCCGTGACGAGCTTATGAAACAGGCTCACCCCGAAGGATTCGGCATCGAAGGATTCGGCTACGAGGACCGTCCCGCCGACGAGCTCTGCGGTCTCAATTATACATCGGGTTCAACAGGTAACCCCAAGGGCGTTATGCTCACCGTACGCAATTTCAGCGTTAACGTATACCTTATACCGCGTCACTTCCCCTACCGCGAGGGTCAGACCTACCTGAGCGTACTGCCGTTCGCACACATATTCGGACTGCTTTATGATGCAGTTGAGCCTCTCTGCCTGGGTATGCATCTGACCGTCCTGGGCATGCCTCCCATCCCCGCATACCTTAAGCCGGCCCTTAACGAGGTCAAGCCCAACGTATTCTTTGCCGTTCCCCTCATCCTGGTCAAGATGCTTGACAACACCATCGGTGAGTTCGTGACCAGCAAGTCAGGCAAGCAGAAACTGGCCGATGCCAAGAACAACCAGGACTACTGCAGGGCCCTCAACACCATATTCATGTCGGCATTCGGCGATAACATAGAGCTGCTGGTAACCGGCGGCGCCGCCATGGCGTTCGACCTGGAGGACCTCATGGCCCAGAAGCTTCGCATCCCGTTCGTGACCGGCTACGGCATGACCGAGGCCTGCCCCACCATATCCATCGGCGAAAAGGGCAAGTACAAGATGAAATCAGTCGGTGAGATTGTAAGTGAAGGTATTGAATGCCGTATTGATTCCGATGACCCCGAGCGCATACCTGGTGAGGTTATCATCAAGGGTGACTGCGTGTTCACCGGATACTACAAGAACCCTGAGGCTACAGCCGAGGTTCTTGACAAGGACGGCTGGTTCCGCACCGGCGATATGGGCATAAAGGACAAGGACAACACCCTGTTCCTCTCGGGCCGATGCAAGAACATGCTGCTCTCATCGAACGGCCAGAACATATTCCCTGAGGAGATTGAGGTGGTGCTCAACGCGCTGCCCTACGTTGCAGAGTCCATCATCGTGGACCGCAAGGGTCACCTCACCGCGCTGATTGTTCCCAACGTGGATCAGGTTACTCAGAGCGGAATGGACAACGATGCGCTGAACGGTGTCATGGCTGGTAACATAACCAAGCTCAACGAGCAGATTCCCGCCTACTCTCACGTGGACGGATTCGAACTCCGTTTCGAGCCCTTCATCAAGACTCCCAAAGGCAGCATCCGCCGCTTTATGTACAAATGATATAGTTTATATATTTGATATGACAAACAAACGAGTTGTAATTACCGGAATGGGCGTGATCACGTCCATCGGCAAAAACATCCAGGAGTTCCAGGACAGCCTTAACAACGGCCGTTGCGGAATATCCAGGATTGAGGGTATGGATCAGTTCGGCGAGCTCACCGTAAAGGTAGCCGGCCAGGTTAAGGATTTCAAGCCCACCGAGATGGGTATGGATGCCGGCAGCGTACGCCGCAGCGACAAGTTCAGCCAGTTCGGCATCTGCGCAGCCATCCAGGCTATGAATCAGAGCGGCCTCAAGGCTGGTGAGAACATCGAGCCCGGACGTCTGGGCTGCTACGTAGGTTCAGGTATCGGCGGCATGCAGACATTCATTGACCAGACCCTGGTCATGGCCAACGACGGTGCCAAGCGTGTATCGCCCCTGTTCATCCCTATGATGATCGGCAACCTGGGTGCAGGTAACATTGCCATCAAGTTCAACGCTCAGGGCCCCTGCCTGCCGGTTGTATCGGCCTGTGCCACATCGACACACGCCGTAGGTGAGGCTTTCCGCGCCATCAAGTACGGTATGGCCGATGCCATCATCACCGGTGGTACCGAGGCTGCTGTGAACCCGCTGGCTATCGGCGGTTTTGCCAACATGAAGGCTCTGACCACAGCCGAGGATCCTCTCGAGGCCTGCCTGCCGTTCGATAAGCGTCGCGGCGGATTCGTGATGGCCGAGGGTGCCGGTATCCTGGTTCTTGAGGAGTACGAGCACGCAGTAAACCGCGGTGCCAACATCATAGCCGAGGTTTGCGGTTACGGCAACACATGCGACGCCTACCACTACACCGCTCCCCGTCCCGACGGCTCTACCACAGCCGCATCGCTCTCATTGGCCCTTGAGGAGGCCGGTTACAAGGCTGGCGAGCAGCTTTACATCAACGCACACGGCACAGGTACTCATATGAACGATGCCTGCGAGACCGCTGCCATCAAGATCGCCCTCGGTGAGGAGGATGCACGCAAGGCTATGATCAGCTCGACCAAATCCATGCACGGACATATGCTCGGCGCTACAGGTGCTGTGGAGCTGATTGCATCGGCCCTGGCTCTGGAGAGCGGCATCCTGCCCCCGACCATCGGATATAAGGAGCCCGATCCCGAGTGTGACCTTGACTACATTCCCAACACCGCCCGTAAGGTTCAGGCTGAGGTTGCCCTCTCCTGCTCTCTGGGTTTTGGCGGTCACAATGCAGCTGTTGCGCTGCGCCGTTACAAGAAGTGATATGGAGATGAACAAGGAACAGCTCATGGAGGTGATGCCGCACAGGGACCCTATGCTCCTGGTGGATCACTCCGAGCTCACGGATGACGGTGTAATCTCAGAATACACCGTTCCTATGGATCCTTACTACACGAGAGGACATTTTCCCGGCAACCCCATCGTTCCGGGGGTGATACTGTGTGAGATCATGGCACAGGGAAGCGTCCTCTTGTTCAAGGAGGAGATGATTGGCAAGATTGCGCTCTATGCCGGTATGGACAAGGTCCGGTTCAAGCACCTGGTCAGGCCCGGTGACAAGGTCGTGGTCCACTCCCGCATGGCCAGCTGCCGCGGCGCCTTCATCTCAGTCAAAGCTGAGGCAACGGTCAACGGCGAACTCTGCGCCTCCGGCAGTTTATCCTTCATGCTCATCCAGCAATAAAAAAAACGCTTGCAATTTTGCAAGCGTTTTTTTTATTGCTAGCTGAGCAATCAGTCGCGCATAGTAATATCGATGAACAGATAGTAGTTGTTACCGAACAGGATCTCGTCCTGGTAACCCTGATCTGACTTCTTGACCTTTGAGTTGTTCAGCAGAGGCATCTTCTCGTTGAACTCTCTCAGACGCATTCTGTAATCAGCAATCTTGATGCTCTTTACGCGGAATACCTCCATCTCATAAGGATTCTCATAGATACCCTGATACAGCCACTCCCTTGAGTTGTGCAGGTAGTAGTAGATGTTGTATGAGTCATACTGACGGCCATCGGTCGAGATGGGACCGTTTGACTTGAGCAGGTAGCCAAGAATATCGGTATCGTAGAAATCTCTCTGCTCCTGTGTAAGGGTTGCGGGGAACTCGATGGTTGTGAATCCGTCGGCCTGAGTTACGGTTGCGGGATCACCCTCCTGAAGGATAATGCCTCTGGGTTTCTTGGGGGCCGATGAGCCGCAGGATACAAACATAGCGGCAGCCATCAGAGCCGATACGATCATCAAAGCTGAAAATCTGATCTTTTTCATTTGTTTATAAGTTAAAGGGTTAAAGTAAATAGTGTCTTAGGTTGAAAAAGTACTCCAAAAATAGGTTATTATAGTTAACAATCCAACTTATTTGCTCAAGTATTTCTTGCCGTCCAGAATATAGAGGCCATCCTTGTCGGACTCGTAGCCGGCCAGGTTATACGCCTGCCCCTCCTCTTTTTCAGGACCGATAAGTCCGATGCCGTCGGTTCCGGCCTCAACGGTTACCCTTACGGTTTTCTGCAAATCATCCACGATTGCCTTGACATAGGTGGAACCGGTGCCGACTGCGGTCACCAGACCGGTCTCGCTCACGGTAGCCACTGAGCTGTCATTTGTATCCCATATAACCTGCTGCACGGTGGCATCGGCCGGAGTAAAGCTGGCAGAGAGCTGCTGAGTATCGCCCACCTTGAGGGTAAGGCGGCTTTTGTCAATATTTACCTTCTTGACAATCCTGTAATCTACCATATAGTCAATGAACCAGTCCAGGTCAGCCTCCGATATCTTGACGCCGTTCACGCCGTTCTTGAGGAAGGCGTAGATCTTGCGCTGCAGGCTGTTCTGGCCGGTGCCGGGGTTGATCTTGTCAATAAGCGGAGCGAACATGTACTCCTTGGGGTCGCTGTAGTTATCGGGAGCGCCTTTCTTGCCCTCGTAGTTGCGCAGACGGGCGAATCCGGGCTCGCCGGTGTAGGGTTCGCAGAATGTGGTCAGCTCGTAGTCCTTGGCCAGATCACCGGCCGACATGCCCAGCAGCGCGCCTATCAGGAATCCCAGCGTTCCGGTGCGGTCAGCGCCCATGGAGCAGTGGTAATAAACCGGAATTCCTTTCTTGAGGCAGTTTATTATGGTCTGGATTTCCTGGATGTTTGACTCATTGGCGTCATAGTGGTACATGCGGGCGTTCACCGAGTTGGGGAAATGGTAGAACTCCACGTCCCACTGGCCATTCACCTTATCCGCCAGGGCCGATACGGACGATGTGACATCGGAACTGCTGCGCAGGTCAATCTCGCATCGGATTCCTATGTCGCGCAGGGCCTTCCTGCCCTCTTGGGTTATAAGCACCTCGGATGATTTCTCCTTGATGAGGCGGGCGCCGCGGTATATCTGGCCGTACTTGATGGGATGTCCGCCCAGGCCGGGCCAGCCGCCCATGTCACGTACGTTATGGGTGCCCTCGGCGTATATCATACGCAGCATTCCGGTGGTCTGGAAGGCTGAGTTCTTGATCAGGAACTCGCCGTTCTGGACGCTCTTGGAGAATATGCTGTAATAATAGGTGCGGCCGGGGATGAGGTTGAACACCGTCTTGACCGTGGAGTCCTTGGACTGGATGTACTCTATGGAGTCCGTCAGTGCAGGATTCTCGCTGATTACGATTCGGTATTCATCGGCCCCCAGGTCGGTGTCCCAGTTCAGGGTTACAGGCGCCGGCTGGTCCTTGCGGTAGGTCGTGGCGGTGTTGTAGTAGTCCATGATGTATGACACGTGCAGGTCAGGGATGGTGTCATAGGTGAACTCTGTCAGATAACGGTGAGTGAGCTCGTTCTCAAGCGGGAACTGCTCGTAGTTCTGTGCTAACGACGGAGCGGCCATCATGGCCAGGCCCCAAAGGAGATGGATTCTGCGCATGATTATTCTTTGCTGTAATATAACTTGCCGTCACGGATGAACAGGCCTGAGGCATCGGATTTGAGCTGACCTGCGGTGTTGTATATCTTGGCGTAACCATCCTGGGCGTCGATGTCTGTGACGTTGGAGGTATCGGCGGCGATATTGAGTTTGATGGTCTTGGTCATGTCATCACAAGTCATTATAAGATAGGTACCCTTGGACGCTGCGGCAATAGCGGTCACGTTACCCTCCTGGTCAACAGTGGCATACTGCTCATCCTTGATGGAGTATGTTATGCCTCCATTGGTGGCATCGGCAGGCTCAAATGTGGCTGTCACCTTGATGGTCTCTCCTACCTTCATGTTGATACGGGTCTTGTCACAGGTAATCTTCTTGACCTGCTTGTAACCGGTCAGGTACTCGATCAGCCAGTCCAGATCGGCCTCCGTTATCTTGGTGCCGTTCACGCCGTTCTTGAGATGGGTGTAGACTTTGCGCTGGAATGTCTGGCCGGCAAAATCCTTGACCTTATCGATCATAGTGGCGTACTGGTAGCTGGCGGGGTTGTCATTGGGGTCGAATCGGCCCTCATAGGTACGGCGGCGGCGCAGGTCCTCCTGACGGCCGCTGGTTATGATTGAGTCGCCCGAGAATGATGTGAGCTCGAACTCCTTAGCCAGGTCACTCTCGCTCATGCCGCACAGGGCGCCGATGAGGAATGCCACGGTTCCGGTGCGGTCAGCGCCTACCGAGCAGTGGAAATAGACGGGCTTGTTCTTCTTGAGTTCATTTATCACGAACTGAACGCCCTTGATGCTGGCGGGACTGTTGGCGAATGTGGCTATGCGGCTCTCGTAGGCACGTTCTATGTTGGTGTAGTCAACCGATGCGTCTATGGGCGAGAAGTTGTTGTAGTTGTTGTCCTTGATGTCGCGCATATCGAGCTCGGCCTTGATGCCCTGGCGGAGCAGCTCCTCCTTGCCCTCATCGGTAATCATTATCCGGCTGGTGCCGTTCCAGTTCATGCGTGAGCCGCGTATGAGCTGGCCGTATTTGATGGGGTTGCCGCCCAGGCCTGCCCATCCGCCCATGTCGCGAACGTTGAATATGTTATCGATCTTAAGCATGCGGAGCTGGCCTGTGGTGCGGAACTCTCCGTCATCCAGCAGGGTCTGTTCATCGGCCTTAACGGCGAATACCTTATATGTATAGGTGCGGCCGGGGATGAGGTTGTAGAGGTCGTATGATGCGGCGGTTGCGCTGAGGGTGTAGCTCAGGGTGTCGGGGGTGTCGATGTCCGACTCATAGACCTTGAGCAGCAGCGACTCGGCATCGGCGGCGGCCTCCCAGGTCAGGGGTACGGGTTTGGGCTGGTCCTTGCGGTAGCCGTCATACTTGTACCACCTCCAGGGCTCGGGATCGCAGTAATCGGTGATTTTTGTGAATGTGTAATCGTCATCGGGATAAGTGACCTCTGTCATATACGCATGAGCTGCGTCATTTTCAAGACAGTACTCGGGAATTTCTTTGGCGAAAGCGCTTGAAGCGGTCACAGTGAGAAAAAACAGTGTAATAATTCTTTTCATAATCAGGTTAAATCAATAATGCCGTAAATTTAGTAAATTTTACATTAGGGACGGTTCCTAATGTGTTAGTTTTTGCGCAAAACTGCAACATTAGGGACGGTTCCTAATGTGTTAGTTTTTCGGGAAAACTGCAACATTAGGGACGGTTCCTAATGTAAAAAATTGGAATTTTAGTTTGCAAATTAAAATTTTAGTTTTATGTTTGCATCGTTAATTTGAATTTGCAATGGAAAAGAACAAGACTAAACTGCAGGAACTGACCAAGGGTGAGCTGGAGACGATGCAGATCGTATGGAAGCTCGACGGCGAGTTCATAGTACGCGACGTGCACGACCTGATGCCCGAGCCCAAACCGGCCTACAACACCGTGTCGACCATGGTCCGCATACTCGACACCAAGGGGTTCCTGACCCACCGCACGCTCGGCCACACCAATCTGTACAAGGCCGCAGTCACCAAACAGGAATACACCGGCACATTCATGCAGGGTGTCCTGAACTCCTTCTTTGACGGCTCCGTAAGCAGGCTCGTCACTTTTTTCTCAGACAACAGGAACATATCGGTAAAGGAGGCCGATGAGATCCTGAACATGCTCAGTAAAAAATAATCCTTACAACCTATAACTATGACCTTTTATATTCTCTCCGTAATAGTATGCAGCGGAATTTTCTATCTGCTCTACAGAACGTTTGTACAGCACAAGGCAAGCTACACATTCTGCCGTCGTTACCTGATCCTGACCATGCTGCTCGCAGCCATCATCCCCACCCTGAAAGTGCCTCTCTACCACACCCAGGGCACCCGACAGCCTGAAATGGAAATGATAACGACCGATGCCCCCACCCCCATAAACAATCAGCCCGTTGCAACCGGCCAGCCCGCAACAACCTCTCTCTCCACCCCGACAGTATCGGCCGATGCCCCCGCAACGACCGCCCAAGTCGCAAAAAATGATTACAAATTACATCTTCCCGGCCGTATAGTATTCAAGCTGGTCCTCTTCATAATCTACGTACTCGGAGTCCTGGTCTCACTCGGACTGACCGTGCGCAGCCTCATTTATATAATAAGGATGAGGAACCGCTCCGTCCTGACCCGCTCCGAGAGCTACACCATGGCCGAGAACAGTGACGTGACACAGCCGTTCTCATTCCGCGACACCATATTCCTGGGCCGCAAATACGAGCCCTGGGAGCTGCGCCAGATCATGAGCCACGAGTGCAGCCACATACGCCACCGTCACTCGCAGGAGAAACTGTTCATGTCAGTTCTGCGTTCGCTGTTATGGTTCAATCCCTTCATCTGGATGTCTGAGAAGAGCCTTGAGGAGGTACAGGAATGGCAGGCCGATAACGACGCGCTGCACGACGGCGGATACGACGTGGATGAGTACCGCGACACCGTGATACGCATGCTGTTCGGTCTGAGCCCGCTGGCCACCACCGGCATGAGCAACTCGTTCACCCGCAAACGACTGCTCCACATGAAGGAGAATGAGTCCAAGGGGCACCTGCTGGCGGTATCGGCCGTGACGGCAGTGGTTGTATCGGCCCTGTTCTTATGCTTTGGCTGCAGGATGGTGGTCGACACTCCTCCCGCCAACGATGACAGCAGGGCCATTCCGGGCAAACGTCCGCAATTCATGGCCACCGAGGGCGCCTACCGCGAATATCTGAGCAGCGACAACAGGATGTATTTCTGCCTCGAGGACCTGGTATACGCCAGCCCGTCCTATAAGTTCAAGCACAGCTTTTTTCCTGAGAGCATTACGGCCAATGACATACAGCGTGGTCTTGAGTTCATGGAACACCCGGGCCGCGAGCTCCCCACCCTTGTTTGCGTGAACGGTTACAGTATGGCCGATTTCCCCACATCGAAAGAGCTTAAATGGGTCAATAACAAGACATTAATCTTTATCGGAAACCACAAGGCCACACTCGACGAGTTCAACAACCTTAAACCCGAGGACTATCTGGCAATCATCTATTACAGGCCCAAAAAGAACAGAAAATCCATTCCCTCAATGGTTTACGCAATCACTGTGGAGAGCCTTGACAACACTACCAGCTACAATTTTGCGTGCAGGATCAATTCCGATGATGTCAATGTTCGCGACGTGATATGTCCGGGTGGTTTCGGTCTCCACGGGAATTATTTCATATGCTCCTCAAATATCAACATTGCCATAACCGAACATTTTGCCGTCAACGGACGCCTGGTGAGTCTGGAGGAATTCCGCAAGGCATACAACAACCATTTTTACAACCCTCTTGTTCTTAGAGGTGAACAGGCATCAAGAATTTACGGCAGTGATGTCAAGGAGGTGGCCGAACTCAGGAACTTTGGCGCCTACCATGTAAGATTTATTCGCGATGAGCAGAACCGCGTACTGGCCGAGCTTATGGGCAAACGGTACGAGCCGCAGGAGCTTAAGGATCTGGCCAAGTACGTGAACGCCCAAGAGCAGCCGCTGGGAGTCGAGCCCCTCACACTGGTGGAGATTAACTTTGACCAGACCTATGAGTGGCTCACCGATGATATCGTGCAGGAGTTCTGCCGATACATCCCCTGGGACGACCCCGCCCTCATTATCGAGGCATTCCGCGTGGCCAACGTGACCCGCTACGAGGAGGGATACGGATTAGTAAGGAGCAGAGAGTTGCTTCCGGTTTCAAGAAATTAAAGACTTAAGCATATGAAAAAGAGTGTTGCATTAATGGTAATGGCGTTGTTTGCATCGGCCCTCATGATATGCCTTGCAGGTTGCGGGCAGAGCAGTCTTAAAGGCGAGTACGGCTGGTTCCTCAGGGTTGACGGTTTCATTTATGCCGATACCGCCGCCCATCGTGGCGAGGTCGTAGTCAACCGATTCTACGACAGCAGGTTCCTGTCAAACAACGAGCGCAAGAGAGGGTTCGAGATTGCCGAGTACACCGGCCTGGATTCCTACCCCACCATGATCGCAATCAACGCATGCAAGTATGCCGATTCGCCCAAATCGCCGCTTCTGAGCTGGATCGATGAGAACACCATAATCGTGATAGGCGACCGCCTGGGCACCGTCGACGAGTTCCGTGCGCTCAAGTCAAGTGATTATATATCAATCATATACTCCAAGTCCCGCAAGGCTGAGAACAAGCCCTCCATTGTCTATGCGCTGACCGATAAGAGCGTCGACATCCACTCCGGCTACGAGCGGGAGGTATTCCTGGACACTCCCGATGCGGACATCCCGGAGTTTATTGAGCCCGGAGTCATGGGACTTCACGGCACCTACCTGCTGTACAGCTGCAACAATTGCATGTACGGCGCCATCGCCGGCCTGGCTGTCAACGGCAATCTGGTGGGGAAAGAGCGTTATATGGAGGTTTATGACAGCATCTCCGATGGCGGAACAAAGGTCTACAGTGCCAGGAACTACGTTTACCGCGGCTCAGAGGCCCGTTCCAGGTTCGGGACCGGGTTCAACACGGTCTATGACTTTTGGCCACTGTAAGACTCAGCCGGCAGGTTCCTCCCCTTGGGCATCCCCTTGGGCATCGGTAAACAGCTTGTCAATATCAAAGTTCATACATCTGTAAAGGACCGCCAGATACCTCTGCGGCTCATTTTTGACGAGCTGGGTGATCACTATACGGTAACCGCCGTAATTATCGGCTTGGGCATAGACGGTCAGTTCCTGTTCATCGGTACTGATCTCGTAAAGTGTCTCGAGATCTTTCTCCTTGATTGTTGACATGACCGACTTCTCTAGCTCGCCGGTCATGTCATCGCCTTTTTCGGGGCGTGTGGCCGATACCATCTCGATCGATGTAAGGTGGCTTACAAGGTATTCCACGTCAATTCCCTTGATCCTGGGCACTCCCTTTTTCAGGTTGGGATTGTTGCGGTTGACGCCTGCCGTGTAGAAGTATTCAACGCCCTTGGAGCGCGATATGCTCCCAAAGAATCCCTTTTGGGCGCATGCTCCGCATGCAGTCATAAGCATGAAAAGCAGCATTATGAGTTTATGTGTTATATGTTTCATTTCTGTAATCGCTGGTTAGAACAAAAAATCAATTGCATTATCCGTATTGCTGGAGCCTAGCTCGAAAGCGTAGAACAGCAGGTCCATGGCCTCATCGGTCTTGCGGATCTCGTTGTCGTGCTGTCTGATACCCAGAAGGACGGCCACTGCCAGGCATGCGGCGATTCCGGTTGCGGGCAGGATGCGGCGCAGGACGATATTGCGTCTGCGGGCGGCATTCTCCTGACTCTGCCACATGTCAATCTGCATGGAAAGACGTTCCTCCAGACCCTCGGGTACGGGGATCTTCTCAAGTTCCTTGTAATCAATCTTATCCATTGTTATGTCCTTTGAGTTTGTAAATCAGTTTGTTCTTGGCTCTCATCACTATCTGCCTCAGGTTGTTTTGCTTGAGTCCGGTCTCCTGCTCCAGTTCCGTGTATGACTTGCTCTCTATCACGTGCATGCTCAGGATCCGGCGTTCGCCCGGCGGCAGTTCATCGATGGCCTTCATGACACGCCGGTTCTCGGTTTCCTGAACGAGCAGATTCTCCGGATTGTCATAATCTATGGGGTGTGCCACCTTGTCTATATCGGCCCTGGCGTCTATCTGCATCCTGCGCTGACGGTCGTAGAAGAGGTTCTTTATGACGGTGATGAGGTATGCATCGGTCCCGGATTCGGGCGGCAGGATGTCACGTTTCTGCCACAGCCTGAGATAGGTGTCCTGTACCAGGTCCTCGGCGTCCTGAACATTCTGTGTCAGCGACCAGGCTATCCTGTACAGCAACTTATGCTGTTGCAGATATCGTTTCTTGAACTCTACGGCATCCATCCTGCTGGTTATCAGAAGAATATCCTGAACGGTCTGTTCCTTAAATACAGTATGGACTGCAGCTTGCGGTTCTCGGAGTAGATGATAATGGCAATGCCATGGGTTAGCATGAACGATCCATGTGTATAGTAGAATGATACTCCTGCGTTGGGCGGCAGCATATTGGATATGAGTTTTGCCATCTCCTTATTCCTGCCGTCCAGCATGATAGTATCTGCCATGCTGTTCAGTTCAAACTGGCAGTACGCATCGTGCGCCTTGTCAAGTTCGGCCGCGAAATCATGAATCTCAGAATCATAGGCGACCAGCATCATGCCTTTATGCTTGCTTATACGTCTCTTGGTGATGTAGCCGTCCGGCTTGGGAAGAATCTTGTTTATGCTGTCTTCCGATATGCTGTCACCATATGCCTTAAGCATCTCTTTCTTGGCTTTCCTGACCGCTTTATTATAAGTGTGCCAGGATGTATGACGGTTGGTGATGTTCACATAGAACGCAAACTCTTTGTCCCGATTCTCCCTGATCATTCTGGCGGCTGTATTGGCGGCCATGGTCAGGTTGCCTGGTGCTGTAAGGAGAGCGATGATTGCAAACAGAATTAATTTTCTCATAATCGTTTTAGTTGTTAGGGTTCATAAATGAATTCTGAATGAAACGTTTCAATCATGTAAACGGGACTACCATTCGTTTTGTTACAAAAAAAAATTCGCGTGAACCGGATTGGTCCACGCGAATTTATTGAATTATTCTGTTTTGAGCTTTACTTTACCTCCTCAAAGTCAGCATCCTGAACGTTGTCGTTGTTGCTGCCTGAGTTGCTGCTCTGGCCTGCGCCGGCGTTCTGTGAGCCGCCCTGAGCGCCTGCACCTGCACCGGGCTGTGCGCCGCTCTGCTGGTACATCTGGGCGCTGGCTGCCTGGAAGGCGGTGTTGAGCTCTGCCATTGCCTTGTCGATGGCGGCCAGATCCTGAGCCTTGTGAGCGTCCTTAAGAGCGCTGAGGGCTGATTCTATGGGAGCCTTCTTATCGGCCGGGATCTTGTCGCCAAGCTCCTGCAGCTGCTGCTCGGTCTGGAAGATCATTGAGTCAGCCTGGTTGAGCTTATCGACTTTCTCGCGCTCCTTCTTATCGGCATCGGCATTGGCCTCGGCCTCAGCCTTCATGCGGTCAATCTCCTCCTTGCTCAGACCTGAGCTTGCCTCAATACGGATGGCCTGCTCCTTGCCTGTAGCCTTATCCTTGGCCGATACCTTAAGGATACCGTTGGCATCGATATCGAAAGTAACCTCAATCTGAGGTACGCCACGACGTGCGGGTGCGATACCCTCCAGGTTGAACTGGCCGATGGACTTGTTCTGTGCGGCCATGGGGCGCTCGCCCTGCAGCACGTGTATTGTTACGGCTGTCTGGTTATCGGCCGCGGTTGAGAATATCTCGCTCTTCTTGCAGGGGATGGTTGTGTTGGCCTCGATCAGCTTGGTCATTACACCACCCATGGTCTCGATACCCATGGTCAGCGGGGTTACATCCAGAAGTACGATGTCACCTACACCACCCTCCTTGTTCAGGATGGCGCCCTGGATCGATGCACCTACGGCTACTACCTCATCGGGGTTAACGCCCTTTGAAGGAACCTTGCCGAAGAAGTCCTCAACAAGCTTCTGAACGGCGGGGATACGGCTTGAACCACCTACCAGGATTACCTCGTCTATATCGGAATTGCTCAGACCGGCGTCCTGCATAGCCTTGCGGCAGGGCTCCAGGCAAGCCTGGATCAGGCCGTTGGCAAGCTGCTCGAACTTGGCACGGGTCAGGGTCTTTACGAGGTGACGGGGAACACCGGCTACCGGCATGATGTACGGCAGGTTGATCTCGGTGCTGGTTGATGATGACAGCTCGATCTTGGCCTTCTCGGCAGCCTCCTTAAGACGCTGCAGTGCCATCGGGTCTGCTGTCAGGTCTGCGCCCTCGTCCTTCTTGAACTCCTCAACCAGCCAGTTGATGATTACCTGGTCAAAGTCATCACCGCCCAGGTGGGTGTCACCGTTGGTTGAGAGCACCTCGAATACGCCGCCGCCGAACTCCAGGATGGAGATATCGAATGTACCGCCACCCAGGTCGAATACGGCAATCTTCATATCCTTGCCGGCCTTGTCAACACCGTATGCCAGAGCGGCAGCGGTAGGCTCGTTCACGATACGCTTTACATCCAGGCCTGCAATCTGGCCGGCCTCCTTGGTGGCCTGACGCTGTGAATCGCTGAAGTATGCCGGAACTGTGATTACAGCCTCGGTTACCTCCTGACCCAGATAGTCCTCAGCGGTCTTTTTCATCTTCTGCAGGATCATGGCGCTGATCTCCTGAGCGGTGTACAGACGGCCGTCTATGTCCACACGGGGCATGTTGTTATCGCCCTTGACTACCTTATAAGGTACACGTGCGATCTCCTTCTGGACCTGATCCCAGTTCTCACCCATGAAACGCTTGATTGAGTAGACTGTGCGCTGGGGGTTGGTGATGGCCTGACGCTTGGCAGGGTCACCTATCTTACGCTCGCCGCCGTCAACGAATGCAACGATTGAGGGAGTTGTGCGCTTACCCTCCGAGTTGGCAATTACGACGGGCTCATTTCCTTCAAATACTGAAACGCACGAGTTCGTGGTTCCAAGGTCAATTCCAATAATCTTTCCCATATTATTTAGTTTTTTTGTTTGTACTCAAAATTTGACACTGACATAACTGCAAACCCAATGCCACGCCACCCATTCTGCCGTTTTGTCATACTGCAACATTGGGGACGGTTCCTAATGTGTTAGTTTTGCGGGAAAACTGCAACATTGGGGACGGTTCTTAATGTGTTAGTTTTTGCAGCAGCAATAAAAAAGGGATGGCGTTGCTGCCATCCCCTGCCCTTTTTATGAGTATGTCAAAAATCAATCATTCATCATTTCTGAATCGTCATCGGGCTCCGGTTCCTGGTTGCTGCCCAGAATCGCCGCGGTGATCTTTTTCTCGAGTTCCTCGGCCAGTTCGGGGTTATCGAGCATAAGCTGCTTGGTGGCATCGCGACCCTGCGCCAGACGTGTGTCGCCGTAGCTGAACCACGAGCCGCTCTTCTTGATAATGCCGTACTCAACGCCCAGATCCACAATCTCGCCGCTCTTACTGATGCCCTCGCCGAACATGATATCGAACTCGGCCTTGCGGAAAGGAGGCGCCACCTTGTTCTTGACGACCTTGACGCGCACCTGATTGCCCACCACGCTGTCGCCGTCCTTGAGCTGGGTCACGCGGCGTATATCCAGACGGACCGATGCATAGAACTTGAGTGCGTTACCGCCGGTGGTAGTCTCAGGATTACCGAACATGATGCCGATCTTCTCGCGCAGCTGGTTGATGAAGATGCAGGTGGTGTTGGTCTTGTTGATGGTCGATGTGAGCTTACGCAGCGCCTGACTCATGAGTCGAGCCTGCAGGCCGACCTTGTTGTCGCCCATATCGCCCTCAATCTCTGCCTTAGGTGTCAGTGCTGCCACGCTATCTATGACAATTATGTCAATAGCGCTGGAGCGGATGAGCTGCTCTGCAATCTCCAGAGCCTGCTCGCCGTTATCGGGCTGTGAAATCCACAGGTTGTCGATATCGACCCCGAGTTTGGCGGCGTAGAATCGGTCAAAAGCATGCTCGGCGTCAATGAAGGCGGCAATTCCGCCGTTCTTCTGAGCCTCTGCGATGGCATGGATGGCAAGTGTGGTCTTACCCGATGACTCCGGACCGTAAATCTCAATTATGCGGCCGCGGGGATATCCGCCCACACCGAGTGCGGCGTTAAGTCCGATGGAGCCGGTCGATATGACATCGACATTCTCAATGCTCTCGTCGCCGAGTTTCATGATGGAGCCCTTGCCGAAGCTCTTCTCAATCTTGTCAGTCGCAGCCTGCAACGCCTTCAGCTTCTCGCTGAGACCGGCGTTCTGCGGGCCTTCTGTTTCTTTTTTTGCCATATTATGGTTGTTTTAGTTCTTAAATCCCGAAGAGCGTTCTCCAAGGTATCAGTTTCTCTTCAGCGGGGTGCCGTCCGGCACTCTGTAGGCAAAGATAAGAATTCACGGAGTTAATGGAATTATTTGACGGGGGAATTTATCAACAAATGTTATATTTGCGTCTTGTATGAATGCAGAATATATTTCGATAATAGTTCGTGAAACCGGCCTCAAGGAGCATCAGGTGGAGAATACGCTCAAGCTCCTGGAGAACGGCGCCACGATTCCGTTTATAAGCCGATACCGCAAGGAGTCGACCGGCGGCATGGATGAGGTACAGGTGACCGAGGTGAGCGACGCGCTGGAACGTCTGGAGGCGCTGGCCAAGCGCAAGGAGACCGTCCTGGCCACCATCGAGAGCCAGGACAAGCTGACTGACCAGCTGCGCTCCAGGATCGAGCACTGCTGGGACTCGGTGGAGCTCGAGGACATATACGCCCCCTACAAGCCGCACCGTAAGACAAGGGCCGATGCCGCCCGCGAGAAGGGTCTGGAGCCGCTGGCAGAGTTCGTCATGAAGCAGAACCAGTACGTGCCGCTGGACCGCGAGGCCACCAAATACGTGAGCAAGGACAAGGGCGTGGAGTCGGTCGATGACGCGCTTCAGGGCGCCATGGACATAATCGCCGAGCAGGTGTCGCTCGACGAGAGCGCCCGCAACCTGGTACGCAGCGGCTACCGTCGCGAGGCCCGCATATATTCAAAGGTGGTCAAGAGCAAGGAGGCCGATGCCCAGAAATACCGCGACTGGTTCGATTTCTCGGAGTCGCTCAAGCGATGCGCCTCCCACCGTCTGCTGGCCATGCGCCGCGGCGAGGCCGAGGGTTACCTGCGCGTATCGATCGAGATCGATGACGAGAAGACGGCCGATGCACTCTCGGGCCGATACGTACACGGCAAGTCCGAGGTATCGCAGCTGGTCGATGAGGCTGTGCAGGACTCCTACTACCGCCTGCTGCAGCCATCGGTCGAAAACGAGTTCGCGGCATCGTCGAAGAGCGCAGCTGACGCTGAGGCGATACGCATATTCGCACGCAACCTTGAGCAGCTGCTTATGGCCTCTCCGCTAGGCCAGAAGGCGGTTATGGGCATCGACCCCGGTTTCAGGACAGGCTGCAAGGTGGTTTGCCTGGATGCTCAGGGTGCGCTCCTGCATAACGAGACGATTTACCCCCACCCGCCCCACAATGAGGCGCGTCAGGCATCGGCCAAGATCCAGGCGCTGGTGGAGCAGTATAAGATTGAGGCCATTGCGATTGGTAACGGCACGGCGGGACGCGAGACCAAGGAGTTCGTGGAACGGCTCAGACTGCCGGCATCGGTCCAGGTTTATGCCGTGAACGAGGACGGTGCATCGATCTATTCCGCATCAAAGACGGCGCGTGACGAGTTTCCGGATTACGACGTGACGGTGCGCGGGGCGGTGTCGATAGGCAGGCGTCTTATGGATCCGCTGGCCGAGCTGGTCAAGATTGACCCGTCATCGATCGGCGTGGGGCAGTATCAGAAGGACGTGAACCAGACCGATCTCAAGCATTCGCTCGACCAGACGGTGATCAGCTGCGTGAACCGCGTGGGTGTGAACCTGAATACCGCGAGCACGCATCTGCTCACTTATATAAGCGGTCTGGGACCTGTCCTGGCGCAGAATATTGTCGATTATCGGACCCAGAACGGACCGTTCAAATCACGCAAGGAGTTGCTCAAGGTGCCTCGTCTGGGGGCCAAGGCGTTCGAGCAGGCGGCGGGATTCCTCAGGGTTCCGGGAAGTACGGAGCCGCTCGACAATTCGGCGGTGCACCCCGAGAGTTACGGCATTGTGGCACGGATGGCAAAGGACCTGGGATGCTCGGTGGCAGACCTCATGAAGTCGGCCGAACTGCGCAGCAAGATTGACCTGGAGCGTTACGTCACCGATAAGGTCGGGCTCCCCACCCTGACCGATATCATGCACGAGCTTGAAAAGCCCGGCCTGGATCCGCGCGGTCCGCTCAAACAGTTCGAGTTCTCGAGCGAGGTTCATACCATTGACGATGTCAAACCCGGCATGGAGCTGCCCGGAATCGTGAACAACATCACCAATTTCGGAGCGTTCGTGGATATCGGCGTGCATATCAAGGGCCTGGTGCATATATCGCAGCTCGCCCCGGGACGCTTTATCAAGGACCCCAGCGAGGTAGTCTCCCTCAACCAGCAAGTCATGGTCAAAGTCCTCGACGTAGACCTACCCCGCCAGCGCATCAGCCTCCAACTAACACATTAGGGACGGTTCCTAATGTTGCAGTTTTCCCGCAAAACTAACACATTGGGGACGGTTCTTAATGTAAAATTTTTGTTTCTTTTTGTACTTTTATAAAAAATTTGTTAAATTGGCGCCGCTAAATAAAACCAACAACTTAAAAAGGATAGTATGAAAAAGTACTTAGCTGAGATGATCGGAACTATGGTTCTGGTTCTTATGGGTTGCGGCGCAGCCGTCAGCCTGGGTTGTTCACCTGCCGCTCCCGGCGTTCCCGGTGTAGTCGGTACAGCACTTGCATTCGGTCTGGCAGTAGTTGCCATGGCATATGCCATCGGCGGTATTTCAGGCTGTCATATCAATCCCGCCATCACTCTTGGCGTGTGGATTTCAGGCCGCATGAGCGGTAAGGATGCCATCATGTACATGATCTTCCAGATTATCGGCGCAATCATCGGCGCTGCTATCCTGTTCGCCCTCACACCCGGCGGCATGGGCGAGAATGTATGTCAGAACGGCATCAGCATCGGACAAGGATTCATAGCTGAGCTGGTATTCACATGCGTATTCGTACTCGTTGTTCTGGGTACGACCGATAACCTCAAGGGCGCCGGCAATTTTGCTGGTCTGGCCATCGGCCTCTCGCTTGTCCTGGTTCATCTGGTTTGCATCCGATACACAGGCACTTCCGTGAACCCCGCCCGTTCTATCGGCCCTGCCCTGTTCGCAGGCGGTGCAGCCCTCCAGCAGCTCTGGATATTCATCTTAGCTCCTCTCTGCGGCGGCGCACTCGCAGCTGCAATCTGGAAGATGATTGGTGCCGAGCCCATCAAAAAGAAGAAATAATCTCCTTTTTATAACATTAGGGACGGTTCCTAATGTGTTAGTTTTCCCGCAAAACTGTAACATTAGGAACCGTCCCTAATGTTGCACTAATGTTGCAGTTTTTGTGTGTAACTTTGCGGATTATGTAACTGCTCACACCGATTATGCGTGAGAGTTGCCTGGCGTTGGCACCAAACGCACAAGCACTCCGGATCAGTTCATTCCTGGCTTTTTTGCCAAGCGACTGGACGACCATGGGATTTTCAATTCCGTGCTCGTACAGTATAAACTCCCGGATTCTCTCATCGTCCATCCTGAGACATCTTGTATTGTCAAAATCAAGAACCTTCTGCATTTTGGGCATCGGATCATTAACAAGACATATCAGCTTGTCTTTGGGAACCTTTTCAAACACCGATCCTGTAGCACAGAACGCAATCTCACATGATTTTGGGTTGATGTACTCCTGCCAACTGCTCCACCTGTACCCGGCGACGGTATGAGAGAGGCCACCGGCAACCGGATTCTGATGAATGTACCTCAGCAACGTGATGAAATAATTGATGTTATCAACCGGCTCACTCTTGAAACGGTCCTGAAAGACATGCCCCGAGTGATCGTATTTGGTATTGTAATGCTGAGCGTAAGATATTGCTATGCATTTAATTACGTCCGATATAGACTCACTCTTCTGCCGGATAAGCAGATGAACGTGATTCGGCATGAGGCAATACGCATAAATTACGCAGCACGCGGGCATCGGATTCCCGTCCTGGTCCTCTGGGAAGCATTTTTTGTAGAGAAGCTGTTGAAACTTGACGAAATCGGAATCGACTTCAAAGATGTGCTGGTGGTTGATTCCACGCAGGATTACGTGATAAAAGCCCGATGAGCTTTTTAGTCGGATTGTCCTTGGCATAGATTTTAAATTTTGTGTTTATCGGCTGCAAGGTATAAAAATTCTCAACAGCAACTGCTATTCTCGTGAAAATTTTTTCGTTTTGTGCAACCCGGAAAGAAAAACTGCAACATTAGGAACCGTCCCTAATGTTGCAGTTTTGGAGTTTACGGCTCCTGGGTGAAACGGATGTCCAGCGTTTCATGTACGCCGTCATCGCTGATTACCTTTCGGGGTATACGGATATTTCCCGTACGCTCTTCATGGGTCTCATTGGGCTTGATTGAGAGCTGAACCTTATGGTCCTTGAGCTCTACGGTGAACCATTCCCATTCAAAATAGTTGAATCCTTCTTCAGGGTCCAGGTTAAGCAGGTCCGGCTCAACGACTATGTCGCGTCGTTTGAGGATGGTACCCAGTTGGTCATAATCTTTCTCCTTGAGATAGAAGAAAACCACAGAGTCCTGATTCAGGACATAATGCAGATAATAGTCGTCAAACGGGATCTGCATTGTTACTTTGCCGCCACGGGCATCGAATTCAAGATTCTCATGTGTCGTGTTGAATTCGTCCTGGTACGGGGTCTTGATTGCGTCCTCTTTATTGCAAGATATAAGTGCAAACAAACTTGCAGCAATCAATGGATAAAAACGTTTCATAAATACTTAATTATAAATTGGTTAAACAAATGTCACTTATATATGTCCGTGATGCATTCGAGATTGTACTGAAAGTAGTTGTGTTGTCCATGTACTTCGGTATGTCCGGCTCTGGTCACAGGACCCTGATTTATGTCGAATGTGTCCCAGTTGTAATAACCGTCCATTGACAGTTCGGGCTGACCGTAGTTGCAGTGAACGAGCGTGCTCTTGAGTCGGCCGCCTGACATCACCCTGTTGCCAAGAACTGTGTAATAATAGGTGTAAACGTTCATGATGCCGTCGAGCAGCCATGCGTGACCCTCGTCATAATAGGTGTGGCTGTATTTCTCCCAGAATATGAGATAACGCTTGTAGACATCGTACTTGAGGGCGCTTCCGGCAATCAGCACGGGGCGGCCGTTCAAGAGTGAATTCTCCACCTTGGTCTTGTCATAACTGCCGTAATTGCCGGTGTTATAACCCAGACTGTTAAGGTAAGTGGGTATGTCAGAGAAATATGTGGAGCTTTTCTTGAGACCGTATTTGGTGTTGAGTCCTACGCCGACGTCGCTCATGAGCTGTGAGATGGTGTAGAAGGTGGTCAGGCTCTCATTGCCGCGTTCAGGCATCATCACGTCCCAGTTGTAGGTGCTGGGGTATCGCCAGAAAGCCATGAGCTGAGCGGTAGCGGTCGCACCACATCCGGTTACAGCATGCTGACCGTTTATGAGAGGAGTATAGAGGTTGTAGGGATTCTCCTGTCCCCATGCTACGGGAATGAGGGGAGCGACCTCGGCCTCGTATGTGGTATTGCCGTAAATCACCTCGATTCTGGGCTCATCGCCTGTGTTGACGTTTGCCTTTGGGGCCGATGCGCGGGTAAGCGTCTCGCCGTTCTCAGCGCTGATCTTGGCCAGGGCAGCCTCCACGAGTGAGTCCTTGAGTTCATCGGCCCTGCGTATCTGCTCCTCATATGCGGCGTAGAGGTTTCCGTAGAACACCATGACGCCTGAATGCAGGATGTCTTCGGACATATCGGCCTCAAAATCGATGTTACCGTTCGGGACGAGTGCCAGGATGCTGCTTGTCCTGCGGTCGGCTGAGCAGATGGTGTATCCGCTGTCGTCGCTGAAATTGAACGCGTAGGCCAGGGTATCGGTCGTCTCGGCGCCTCTGGTCTTGGCTTCCTGGCGGGTCAGGGGCTTGACGCTGGCTATCGTACGGCCCGAACCGCTCCTGGTAGCGCTCTGTGCGTCAAGGAACTGCATGGCAGCCTGAGCGGAGAGTGTGGCCTCCTCCAGCGATATTTTTGTGCCCATGAATTCACATGACAAAGCGATTAACTCGTCATTTGTCAGTTCGTTTGATTGTTCCTGTTGATCTTGTTGAAGGGCGTCTAGCTGGTCAGTAATTGTACCGTTGCACGAAATTGTGAGTACAGATAATAAGATGATGGTTGGTAAAAAGGTTTTGTTCATAATAATTAGTAATTTTGGTAAGAACTATTTAACACTGCAAAGAAAGCGAGTTCTGCCGAAATGACCATTCATTTCAGAATCTTAAGTAGTTTTTGACGCGAACAATACCTAATTTTGAGTATGAATTCTTTATTCCGATACACAATTGCTGACAATATTGATGCGTTCAGCACCGAGCGTGGCGCCGAGCTTCCGTATTATGTGGTGCAGCCTCATCAGGTGCACGGGTGCGAAATCCGTGAGGTTACCGATCCTTTGACTACGCGCGATGAACTCGAGGGGGTCGATGCGCTCGTGACCGATGTCCCCGGCGTGGCAATCTCCGTGCGTACTGCCGACTGCATCCCGGTTCTGCTGTATGACCCTGTGAATAAGGCGATTGCGGCGGTTCATGCGGGGTGGCGCGGCACGGTTCAGCATATCAGCTGCAAGGTGATTGACCGGATGCAGGAGCTCTACGGCACCGATCCGGCTGACCTTCTCGCGGTTATCGGCCCCGGTATCGGTCCCGAGAGTTTTCAGGTTGGGCAGGAAGTGGCCGATGCGTTCTCTGAGGCCGGTTTCCCCATGACCAAGATTCTGGGCGACTGCGGTCCGAAAGCGCCGACTGCCGACAATCCCATGAACGGCGGACTGCATATTGACCTGTGGGAGGCGAACCGCTGGCTGCTCATGCGGAGCGGGGTGCTGGCGGAGAATATCAGGGTCTCGGGAATCTGCACCTACCTCAACAACGACCGCTTCTACTCCGCCCGCCGCGAAGGCACCAAGTGCGGCCGCATCATCAACGTCATAAAACTGCAACATTAGGGACGGTTCCTAATGTTGCAGTTTTCCCGGAAAACTAACACATTAGGAACCGTCCCTAATGTGAAAAAATAGGGTCGACTCAGCGTCGGCCCTATTTCATTAATAACGAATCAAAAACTTCAAAATATACTCGTCAGAGCTGTATTTCGTTTCCTACCTTGCGGGCACGGTTGGGATGATCCAGATCCATGCCAGTAGCTATACCAATCTCAACAAGCACGTTCCAACCGGCGCACAGATATACGTAGGGGTTGAAATCGCCGGCTGCGGGAGTCTTGATGGTGGGGAACGGTGTGTCGTGGTCAGCGATAGCGACTACCTTGACACCGGCTCCCTTGATGAGGCAATCCTGAATCTTCTGGTACTCATCGGCAATAGGATCAACCCAGAATATGATATCGCCCTCCTTCATAACCTCCTCGATTCCGTGCAGAGCGTAAGTGCCCTCCAGGAAATCGCTCTTGCGGCGAGTGATCTCATTGGTCTTGAGGGTGAGCTCCTCGGCAACACCGTCGTTATAACCGGCAAAATAGATGGTCTCGGCCTTCTTGACCCACTCCACTACCTCGGCGGGAACCTGCAGCGTGAGAGCCTTCTCAATCTGTGCAGGAAGCGCAGCCAGACCGGCCTTCACATCCTTGCCTGCAATATTCCAAAGCACTGACTCATAGTACAATGCCTGCTCTACAACGCTCTTGGTGGCAGCAACAGCCTGCTCCCATCCGCAGTTGAGCACGTGGGTATTTGCGCAGAAAGTTGACAGGATGGTGCCCTCGTTGGCGGTCAGTCCGAAACGGAGAGGATTGCCCTCCTCCATGAGCTTCTTGGCCAGCAGTGTAACCTCCTTGGTGCGGCCGGAGTTCGATGCCAAGAACACGGCAAACTTACTCAGGTCATATTCTCTTGACTGCCATGAACCGTCAGTCTGTGCGTTAAGGTCCAGTCCCCAGCGCTTGGTCTTGCGCAGAGCGTTCTTGGCGGGGAAGATACGGCTTGATCCCTCACCGGTAAAATATGCCTTGCCGGCCTTCTTTACCTGCTCTGCAATCTCCTTGGTGCAAGCGGGGTTAAACTTCTTTACTGTCTCTACAGTGTCCATCATCTCCTGTACGAGTGCGTACTGTGAGTACTTTTTGTCTGTAAGATTCATATAAATATCGTTAATAAATAAATTTTCAAATTTCAATTCAGGGCCGATGTAAGGGCCGATGCACCCCAATCACTTGCTCACCAGGCGTTTGCGAACATTCTGCACGCGCTCCGTAAACACCCGGAGCTCCTCCCTCTGGTTCTTGATGAAGCTGTTCTCATCGAGCTTGCCCCATGCGGCCAGCATCTCATCCTCATTAAGGAACGTGGCCTTGCGGAACGGATTCTCATAATCCTTCTTACGGGTCTCGTAGACCTGATTGAAGATATATGTCTGAATGTCGATACCCTTGTTGAGCACCTTGTTCCAGTCATCGGCCGTAAACTTGTCGATGCCCATGATGTGCTTGAGCGACATGTACGCGTGGCGCAGCTTGTCGATAGGATATTTCTTCCAGATCTCGGTGTAACGGTGGTGTATCTCCTTCCAGGTGTTGAGCTTGCCGTCCTTGATATCGGAACGGAGCTGGTCTACATCCTCCATGGACATGAGCTGTCCGCCCAGGTTGAACCACACGCGGGCGCGGTCACCGTCAAAACGGGCGCTGATTGTATCGAAAGTCTCATTCTCATTCTCCTCAAGGAAAGCCGCGATGTTCTTGACAGCGTAATACACGAGCATGTCACCATATGCGTGATATGCCTTGTAGGGGTGCAGAATGACCACTTTGCGGTGTGATTTCTCCATATTCTCGCCCAGCACCTCCAGCTCACTGACCTTATTCGGGTCACCGTTGAGCAGTTTACGGCCGATTTCCACGAGCGAGTCATCCGAAACGCCCTCAAGGCTCTTGCCCTCCTTGCGGTACCATGCCTTGGCGGTCCACTTGTCGAGCAGCTTGCGGGCCTGGATGGCCTCCTCCATGGAGTCGGGTGCATATGCATCGAACTCAATATTCTGCACCTTGAATACGCGCGTATCGCGTGTGGCGTATTTCCAGTTGTTGCGGGCCATAGCGAACATGTTGTACATCCATGAGAATGCCGGCATGACGTGGAGCTCGCCGTGGACCTCATCGTTGCTGATGAGTGCGAACGGGAACGGGTTGATCATCTCGGCAGGGTATGCGCCCTTGGCCAGCATCGTGAATGAAGCGAACTTGCAGGAGTGCTTTACGCTCACGCAGAGTCCCGGCCAGAATCCGCGGCCAGCCTCGATCTCGTTGTCATTGGTACGGGAATTATGGTTTGAGCCGATGGTCGCGCCGGCAGCCAGGTTTGACTGGCCCTTGACCACGCTGGCAATCAGGAACGAGTTGTTGTGATGCTGCTCGTGAGCGGGGAAAATCAGGTTGTGAAGTACCTCACAGCATGATATTGTGGAGTTGTCGCCCATGAACGAGTTCATGAGTCGAGCACCGTATTTGAGGTTGGAGTGGCTGCCGAGCACAAAACGGACGGCTATCACCGAGTAGAAAATGCGGCATCCGTAGCCTATGATTCCGTTCACCAGCACCACGTTCTCACCAATCTGTGTGGGGTCCACTTCCGATGAGTTGATGGTTATGTTCTTGAGCTTGCTGGCACCCTTGATGTAGCAGCTGTTGCCGATCTTTACATCCTTGATGATCCAGCAGTTCTTGATCACGTTGCCGTATCCGATGGTGCCGTAGAATCCGCGTCGGTTATCGAACGATGCCTGCGTGATGGCCTTGAGACGGTCCTGAAGGCGCTTATCGTCAATAAACTTTGCCCACATGTAGGCATCGGCCGCAATCATTCCGTCAAACGGGAGGACCTTGCGGCAGCCGGTCTCGTTCATGAGCTCGAGCCAGATGCGGACATCCTCATCCTCACCCTCCTTGACTATGCCGTTACCGAACTTGGCGTGGTCGGTGCAGGACATCTCCTGGATGTTGAAGAGCATGCATCGGTCACCTATGATATAGTGCGAGAGGTAGTGTACTGGTGGGGTCAAACTCGTCGGTGACGAGGATGTTGTCCCAGCTCATGGCCGTATTGTCGTTCTTGACGAGAGTCTCGATTTCTGAACTGGTCAGATGCCTCCAACCGTTCTTGGGGGCGCAAACCTGGGTATTACGGAGGTAATACTTATTCTGGCCAGCGGGGATGTACTTGGGATCCAGGAAACTGTTGTAGAGCCTGTCCGAAGTCAATACTGTAACTTTTTCCATTCTATGTCCTTTTGGTTTACCAAGGAGTTTCGTTGGCAAAGTTACGTTAAATAATTTAACTGACCAAGAAATTGCCCATATAAAATAATATTTTATATGACCAGAGAAATTAATTGAGAATTGAGAATTGAGAATTGAGAATTGAGAATTAATACGCTGTACCTGCGTAAAAAAAAGAAAACCTTGCGGACGACAAGGTTTTCCAATTCTCAATTCTAAATTCTCAATTCTAAATTCTCAATTCTAAATTTTCAATTCCCCCTCACGCTTCGGGCTCAGAGAAATCGTTCTCGCCGTACTTTACCAGGAGGTCGTACCAGCCGGCAATCTTCTTGATGTGGCTGGGATATACGCGGTCGCGGTCAAAATCGGGAACGATCTCAGCAAAGAACTGCAGGAGCTCGTCGTTGCTTGCCTTGCGCCAGTTGAAGGCAATCTCCTGCTTGCCGAGTTTCTCCTCGATTGCGGCAAACACCTCGCGCAGAGGCATCTCACGCTCCTCTGTAAAAATCGAGATGTCACCGAGTGAGACCACCTTGTCGGTTCCCATGATGGGGAAACGCTTCTTGGTCTCGTCAATGTTCTCAACGATGAGGGCGCCACGGCCACGTGTAAGGAGTTTATACAGGCTAGGTTTACCTGAAATAGTCAGAATCTCATTCAACATAATTTTTATTCGTTTATAATTAAAAGTTTCTTTACAAATTTAGTCCGATGACAAATTAAAGTCCGATGCCTCATCCCTGCGTTTTCCCGGCCACAGCCGCCATCAGCGCATCGATCTGAGGTTCAAGCGCCCTGGAGCCGTCATTCACGATAACGAAATCGGCACGCGAGCATTTCTCCTCCTGAGCCATCTGGCTTGCGATCCGGGCCTCCACAGCCTGCCGGGTGGTGTCATCACGCATTATGCAACGCTGTATCCTGAGCTCCAGCGGAGCGTCCACGCAGACGGTAAAGTCAGCCAGTGAATCAAATCCGGACTCAAAGAGTATGGCCGACTCCAGTATGCAAAAATCCTTACTACCGGAACCTGAAGTCCGCTTAGCCTTCCATTCCTCGAAATCGGCCTTGACCCGGGGATGTATGATTGCATTCACCTTGGCCATGTTCTCCGGATTGCCGAATATGAACCTGGCCAGCACCTCCTTCTGCATGACCCCGCATCCGCAGGGGCAATAGAGCGTGGGACCGACCAGGCGGGTCAGTTCCATCTGTATGGCAGGGCTGGTTTGGGTGATCAGCTTGGCACGGTAATCAGAGTCATAAACAGGTATGCCGCGCAGTTTCATCTTGCCCGACACGTAGCTCTTACCGCATCCGATCCCGCCTGTCATACCTATCACAACCATCCCGCTCAGAAGTATTTGGATTCCATGAGATAATCAACGGTACGGGTCTGCAGACGCACGTTACGCACATTGGCCGGCTGCGAGAACACACGCAGCGGAGCCTTGACGCCGCTTCCGCCTGCAATATCGTTGTAGTCAACGACCACGCGGAAGTCCTGCGCCCCCACCCTGTCATACTCCGACATCTTGACCCAGAAGGTCAGCACGGCCTTTGACGGGAAGGACTTGAGGGTTATATCGGCCGGGAAATTCACGCCGCTTACGGGCACTTCGACACTCTTCTCGGTATACTGCTGCGAGATGAACTGTACACGCACCTCGGATGCATCGAACAGGACATCGGGAGCGGACTCGAGCGGTACTGTAAGGCCGATGGTATCGGATGCGAGCACCACGTTGCCGAGCTGCAGCAAGGCGCGGTGCGTCACGGTATCGGACATGAGCACATAAGCCCTCACGCTGTCGGGACGCAGCTCCACACGCTCCAGGAAGAACTGATCCTGACTCTCCGTAACCACCTCATACTCAACAGGTAGCATCACGCTGCGCTGACGGGCGAACAGGAACACGAGCGAATCAGGCTCGATGGAACGGATTGAGACCGATGCATGCACGCGGGCCATGACGGAGTCCCTCAGACTCTGCGTGGAGAGCGCGGCATGACCGTGTCCGATGGTAAAACTGCGGCTGTTCAGGCGCAGCACGCTATGGCCGCTGCGGCGTCCGGATTTACGGAGCGCGCTGCCCTTTCCGCTCAGCATGACCGATATATGATCGGTGGCGGGAGTGGTCACACGGACATCATCGGGTATGCCCACAATCTCCACAGGCAGTTTCATCTGAGCCTCGAAACTCTGGCTCATGGTCTGCGACCACCATATGAGGAAAGTGATGCCAAGGAACAACAGAAAAACCGGAAAATCCCCTCCAAACATTCTTAGAAGGGATGATCCGATTTTCTTGAGTCCTGCAAATCGGGATGGTTTGTGTCCTGAGTCCCGCACTGCTGTATATCAATAATTAAGCTTTCTCGTCCTTGCTGGAATCCTTCTTGCGGCGTGAAGGCTTGGCAGGCTTGGCGGGCTGAGGAGTCGGAACGGGGTTGACGTAACGCTTGTCGACCTTGATCTTCATGCCCTGGGCAATCTCAAGTGTTACTGAAACCTCGTCAATATCCTTGATCTTGCCAAAGATACCTGAGCTGGTAACAACGTCCTGCTCCTTCTGGAGTGCGTTGCGGAACTTCTCGCCCTCCTTGTCACGGCCGCGGCCGCCGAACATCATGACGAACAGGAAAGCGATGATGATGAGCGGGAGCATGAGACCCATGCCGTTGCCGGCAGCAGCGCCGGTTGAGCTTGATGACTCAGAGCCTACGTCGCTCAGATCCTGTACAAAATTCATAGTGTTCTCAACGATGACCTCCTGTGAAGTCATCTGGAAGGGGTCAATCAAAAGCATGTTTGCCATAATCTTATCTTTATTTAGTTTTTAGTCTTTAGTTATGCGGCCCTGAGCCTTCAGGTCCTTTGCGATGGTATCAAGCATACCGTTCACGAAACTGCCGCTGGCGGGTGTGCTGAGCTGTTTGGCCAGCTCCACGTACTCGTTGATGGTCACCCTGACGGGGATGTTGTCAAAATGGAGCATCTCGGCCATGGCCACCTGGATGATGATCACGTCGAGGAATGCCAGACGGCTCGGATCCCAGCGACGGCAGTTGGCGGCAACCACCTGCTCGCGCTCCTGGGCCATGTCAAGGCCGCGGTGCAGCAGGTCGATGGCGAACTGACGGTCCTCCTCATCCTTGAACTCGCTCTTGAGCGGCTGCTCGGCCACATTACCGTCCTCAAAGGCGCGGATGGTCTTGAGCACGAACGAGTCAATCAGCTCCTTATCGCCGTTCCAGTATATATTCTCCTCCTCAAGCAGGGCGTCGAGCTCGTCGCTGCTCTCCACAAACTCCTTGTAGATCTTGCGCACCAGCTCCTTATCGGCCTCAAAATCAAACTTCTGAGTCTCCAGATATTCCTCCATGGAGTCCGATGCAAGCACGCGGGCAACCACGTCGGCAAGCCAGTCTGACTGCATGAGCCAGTCCATGTCATTGCTCTGCAGATATGCCTGAAGCTCCACATTCTCCTCCAGCTGGGCCACGAAACGGTTATCGGCCAGCAGCTCCTCACGGCGTGAGATGTGCGGCACGTTCATACGTTTCTGCTTGGCTACGGATTTTCTGACCTGGCGTACCAGGGCAACCGGGATGAACAAAAGTGTTTTGTAAAGGGAATAAGCGCTGTCTAAGCTTTGGGCAAGCTCACGGTCGGCTGCGGCAGCCTTCTGCCCGCCGTTCTGGTAGTATGAGTAAATTACCTGAACTACTTTCAGTCTGATGAGAACTCTGTTGATCATTGTGTCTTATAATCCGGTGTGCAAAATTACATATTTTTTCCTCACAAAGCCCATTTTAAGCCCCCTATTTCTTGGAGAGTCCGAATCATTTCACCAAATTTGTGGAAAATTCATTTAAATTGCGTTTTCGATATGGAGGATCACAGGAAGAAGATGAATGAGGATTTTGAAAAAGATGTAATTTTCTCACATTCGATCAAGGCAGGCAAACGCATCTATTATCTCGATGTCCGCAAAACCCGTAAGGATGAGATGTACCTGTCAATCACTGAAAGCAAGAAGATAATCGGCGGTGAAGGTGCCGAGCAGCAGGTGAGCTACGAAAAGCATAAGATTTTCCTATACAGAGAGGATTTCGGCAATTTCATTGACGGCCTTTCCAAGGTCATAAGGTTCGTACAGGAGGCCGAGAAGGCAGGTGCACCCGCGGCGGATGCATCGGACCAGACACCCATTAAGGAGGCCGATGCAGAGCCGTCCCAGGAGGGTCCGGTCGACGACCTCAAGATCGAATTCTGACTATATTAATAGATTTATAGCGATTTAACGGCGCAAATGGTTGCAGGAAAGACAAACTTTCCCTACCTTTGCGCCGCTTTTACGAAGATCCGGTCGCTTGCCGGTGCGGATCTTGTGTGATGGTGAATTGAATATTAACAATTTAGAGTAACACATTTAACTATGAAATCAATTGACGTTAAGGGCACAGCCCGCAACCAGTTCGGTAAGAAAGAGGCTAACGAGCTCAGAAAGCAGAACCTTATCCCCTGCAACCTCTACGGTGTAGAGAAGGATGAGAAGGGTCTTCCCGTAGCTAAGGCATTCAGCGTAACTCCCGAGGAGGTTCGTAACCTCGTTTATTCACCCGATATTTTCTCTGTAAACCTGACCATCGACGGCACAACCGTTCTGGCAGTGATGAAGGAGATCCAGTTCCACCCCGTAAAGGACAACATCCTGCATATCGACTTCTATCAGATCACTGAGAACAAGCCCATCGTTATGGCTGTTCCCGTTAAGCTCAAGGGTCTGGCTGCCGGTGTAAAGGCTGGTGGTAAGCTCGATCAGGTTATGCGTCGTGTTAAGGCCAAGGCTCTCTACACTGCAATTCCTGAGAAAATTGAGATCGATGTAACTCCCCTGACCATCGGTAAGTCATTCAAGGTTGGTGACCTCAAGGTTGAGGGTATCCAGTTCACAAGCCCCAAGGAGGCTGTGATCTGCACAGTTCTGTCAACTCGTTCTGCTGCCGCTAACGCTGCTGAGGAGGCTCCCGCTGAGGAGGCTGCTCCCGCTGCTGAGGCTCCCGCTGCAGAGTAATAGAATATGAAATATCTGATTGTGGGGTTGGGTAACCCGGGCGACGAATACCAGAATACCCGCCACAACATAGGATTTATGGTATTGGATGCCCTTGCTAAGGCATCCGATACTGTTTTTGAGGACAAGCGATACGGTTATGTGGCGCATATGCGCATCAAGAACCGCGAGCTTGTGCTCCTCAAACCTACTACCTACATGAACCTGAGCGGCAATGCAGTCCGCTACTGGCTCAAAGAGGAGAAAATCGATCCCGAGAACCTTCTCGTCGTGGCCGATGACCTGGCACTGCCTCTTGGCAAGATCCGCATCAAGGCTCAGGGCTCCAACGGCGGTCATAACGGCCTGGGGAATATCATATCGGTCCTCTGCTCCGAGAAATTCGCACGCCTGAGGTTCGGAATAGGCAATGATTTCCCTATGGGTGCCCAGATCAAGTTCGTGCTCGATCCCTTCAATGCCGATGAGCAGAAGGTGCTTGACGAGCGCATCCCCGTAGCCGTCGAGGCTGTCCGCAACTTCTGCCTGGCGGGCATCGGTGACACCATGTGCAAGTTCAATAATAAATAATGGAGGCCAGGATTGACAAGTGGCTGTGGTCGGTCCGTATTTTCAAGACCCGTACCATCGCGGCCGATGCCTGCAAGAAGGGCCGCATATCGGTCAACGGCGTTCAGGTAAAGCCGTCCAAGACCGTCCATGAGGGCGACACCGTCCAGGTCCGCAAGCCGCCCGTGACCTACTCTTTCAAGGTCCTGCAGGCCATCGAGAACCGCGTGGGTGCCAAACTCGTGCCGGAGATGATGGAGAACATCACTCCCAAGGATCAGTACGATCTGCTGGAGATGAACCGCATAGGAGGATTCGTAAAACGTGCCGCCGGTCTGGGACGTCCCACCAAGAAAGACCGCCGCGACATGGAGGATTTCCTGTCCGACTCCCCCTTCGAATTACCAGAGGAATTCGATTTTGCCGAATAAGTTTCCATCCCGCCGCAAAAAAAGGTGACCCAATCGGGCCACCTTTTTTTGACCGGCCTGGAAGGCCGGCAAGCGAAGTGAAACGGAGCGCGTTTCCAGAAGGAAACTAAAAAAAGGTTGTTTCAAATACGCAGATAGGATTCCATCCCGAGGCTTTAAGCCGAAGGCGCCAAAAGCCCAAAAAAACCGAGCGAAGCGGAGCAGCGAGCCCCCGCTGTTGCAAAAAACCGAGCTAAGCGAAGCAGCGAGCCCCCGTTGTTAAAAAAACCGAGCGAAGCGAAGCCGCGACCCCCCGCCGTTGCAAAAAAACGGCCTAAGCGAAGCAGCGAGCCACCGCCGCAGCAATATTTACAATCGTCAGCACAGATTTCTCCATGCTCTGAACCGGAATCCATTCAAACCGTCCGTGGAAATTCATGCCACCTGCAAAAAGGTTGGGACAAGGCAGCCCCTTGAACGAGAGCTGAGCGCCGTCAGTACCGCCGCGTATGGGCACCTTGACCGGTGTAACGCCCGCCTCCTCCATGGCACGGCACGCGATCTCAACCACATGCGGCACCTTGTCAATCTCCTGCTTCATATTGTAATACTGGTCCGATACCTCCGCAACGACAGTGCCTGCACCATATTTGGCATTCATGGAATCGGCCACGCCTTGTGCAAACCTCTTGCGCTCCTCAAAACGGTCACGGTCATGGTCACGTATGATAAAGGTGACCGCAGCATGGTCAACCTCGCCGCTCAGACCCACGATATGATAGAACCCCTCATACCCGCTTGTGGTTGCAGGAGTCTCGCCCGCCGGGAACATGCCTATAAGCTCGGCTGCCAGCAGTGAGGCATTGACCATCTTGCCCTTGGCATAACCGGGATGCACCTCCAGACCCTGAATACGGAACACAGCCTTGGCCGCATTGAAGTTCTCGTACTCCATCTCTCCCACTTCACCGCCATCGACGGTATAAGCCCAGTCGCAGCCGAACAGCTCCACATTGAAATTATCGGCACCCATACCAATCTCCTCATCGGGATTAAAGCCGATACGTACCTTGCCGTGTTTTATCTCAGGATGCTGCTGCAGGTACTCCACAGCGGTGATTATCTCAGCAATGCCCGCCTTGTCATCGGCCCCGAGAAGGGTCGTGCCGTCGGTCACGATCAGGTCCTCGCCCTTATGCCCTGCTCCGCGTTCAGGATTATGTCACCGCCGTCATAGTTCTCAACTATACGCGGCTTGACATCCTTGCCGCTCATGGAGGGGCTGGTATCCATATGTGATATAAAACCGATGACAGGAATATCCTCATCGGTATTGGCGGGCAGCGTGGCGTACACGTATCCCATGTCGTCCATGACCACGTCCTCAAGCCCCATACCCTCCAGCTCGGCCTTGAGCATACGGGCCAGGTTTTTCTGTTTCTCAGTACTGGGGACGGTATTTGAATTCTCGTCAGACTGCGTATCGACAGCCGTGTAAGAAAGAAATCTCTTAATCAGGTCCATACTAAAACATTGTTCAACAATAATGCAAACTTACACAAAAAAGATACTATTTTTATGCCCCGAATCAATTAATTATCCCCCGCAGAACATAATGAAAGGGCTCAGGACCATCATCACGGCAATCCTCTGCATTCTGGCCGTCTCCAATATCCAGGCACAACCGGGCACCGGACTTTCCGCCAGGGTAAAGACTTTCGGGGAGCGTCTTGACTCGGCCGCCGTAAAGAAGTTCGATGCCCGATACATCGATGTCCCCGACCGCCCCTGGCGCATAATTCTGCGCTCCAAGTTCGATGAGACCACGACCGGGTTCACCAACCGCAAGTTTTTTGATTACGAGGAGGATTCCTACAGCACACTTCTACAGATGGACCTGGACTCCAGACTGAACAAGTCAGTCGGCCTCTGGGTAGGATACCGCGGACTGGGCATCGGCTATTACTACAAGCTCAATAAGAAACCGGGCATAAACATCTCCATAAGTGCCACCGGAGCCAGATACGGCATGAACATAAGGCTCAGGAGCCAGAAATATGAGGACCTTCACGCCAGGATGGATTACCTGGACCCCGACACGACCGTCTTTGACTACGACACCCAGTTCTGGACCCCCATCGACGTGGTCTCGCTCTACTTCAACGCCTATTATGTCTTTAACGGCAGGCGTTACTCGCAGGCCGCGGCCTACAACCAGGCTGTCATACAGAAAAAGTCCGCCGGCTCACTGCTCCTGGGGGCGACAGCATATGCATCGGGCATAAATATGGCTTATAAGGACAACGCCAGCCTCATTTACTTCTGTGATTCAGTGGGCACCATCACGCTGGGCAAGATCACGCTGGGACTGGGTTACGGCTACAACTGGGTACCGGCCCGCGGATGGACCGTCAACGCCATGGTAATGCCCAACATAAGCCTGTCCGATAAGGTGACGCGCGTAAAATATGACTGCAACTACAGCATGTTCTCGGGTGAGACGCGTAACGACTACGGCAAATGGGACAGCGAGAAGCATGTCTGGGAGAACGGCGAGATTCACAAGATAATAGGTAACGACGAGGAGCTCACAGAGATTCCCGATGACATAGACATCTGGGAATGCGGCACAGAAAGCCGCCGCACATCGCTCTCATTCAACCTGGACCTGCGCATGGGCGTGGCCTACTGCTGGAAGCGTTATTTTGTGAGCGCCAACGTCATATTCAACCACTTTGAATATGGCGGCAGCAGCAACAAGGTCGACCTCATTGACTGGTACGCGACCGCCTCACTTGGCATCCGCCTTTGACAGGTCCTTGTCTGTCATGGCGCATACGCAGGAGTCAGACCACACGTTCTCAGCCGTCTCAACCATATCGATAATGGTATAGATAGGCAGGATTATGCCCAATATCGCCACCGGAGCCCCTATTCCCGACATCAGCGAGAGAGTCAGGAAGAAACAGCCCATGGGCACGCCCGCATTACCTATGGCCGATACCACCGAAATCAGTATCCAGAGCAGTATGGTGCCGAGAGTGATGGGAGTACCACCGTTCTGCATCACGAACAGCGATGTAACCAATATGAAAGCGGCGCAACCGTTCATGTTGATGGTGGTGCAGATGGGCAGCACGAATCGGGCCACCTCCTTACGCACACCCAGACGGTCCTCGGCCGATTCCATAGTCACCGGCAGCGTGGCGGCACTGCTCTTGGTAAAGAGAGCCATGAGCACGGCGGGAGTCATGCGTCCCAGCACGTGAATGGGATTGAGCCCACGGGCCAGCAGGAACAGCGGAAGCACGATGAAGAACTGAATGAAATTACCTCCCAATACCACCAGTACATATTTTCCAATGGAATCGGCAATCACGCCGGCCGATATCTGGGCTGACAGCTGAGCCGAGAAAGCCACTATACCCAGAGGCAGGGTCCAGATAAGTCCGCGTATAAGCAGGAACAGCAGGTCCTGCAGTCCCAGCAAGCCTTTCACCACGACGGCCTTGTTCTCAGAATCAGGCAGTTTGGAGAGTCCTATTCCTACGGCAAAGGCCACCAGAAGCAGTGACAGCACATTGCCCTCCAGGAACGGTCGTACGATATTGTTGGGAACGACGCCGAGGATATGGTCCAGATAGCTCTCCTCAGTTCCTGACAGCGCACTCTCGCCCAGACTTACGGAGTCCAACGGCAGATTGCCGGGGGCTATGAGCACAAAAAGCAAGGCACCTATGGCAGCTGCGGCCAGAGTGGTAAGCAGCGTATATGTCAGAGTCCTTCCGAATATCCGGCCGGACCCGTTTGAACCGAATGTGGCAAAGGTGGTTATTACGGCAAGAACAATCGTGGGTACAGCCAGCAGCTGGAACAGCCTTGTATAAACCGTAGCAATGATATTCATGATCTGGTCCAGCACATGAATACCCAGAACTCCAAGAACAGCACCAACGACCAGTGCTCCTATCCAAACAAAAACCTTTTTCATTTACAGTTCAAAAGTTAGATTCAAATATACGTTACGACCCTTCTGGGGTATGTTGTTCCAGTCAGAATATGATGAGTACTTTCTGTCCAGAAGGTTCTCGACTCCCCCACGAATTGAGAAATGAGAATTGAGAATTGAGAATTGATATGCGGCAGAGAGATTGATTATGTTCCAAGCCTGAGTTTTTGTCTCTCCATACTTGGCCGAATAGTCAGTCTGAACAGCATTGCCCTTAACCTCAACTCTAGCCTCAAAATTACGATAATTATACAACAATTCATTACGCCATGCCAAAGGCGATATGAGCGGCAGAGGATCGGACTCGTCATCACGTCCTAGCGCGTAACTCACATTACCGCTCCAGGCAATCCTGTCAGTAATCTGCCAACCGGCGTCAACTGAGAAGTTGGCGATGGTCGCATGATCCAGGTTACGGTATACCTTGACACCCTCAGCCCCTACTGTCATGGCCGACAGGCGGTCATCCAGACGGCCGATGATGTAGTCCCGGAACAGGAAGACGTTGGCATCAAATCCCAATTGAAAATTGAGAATTGAGAATTGAAAATTAGAATTCAGCTCAAAAGCGGACTCGTTCTTGAGATGCGGGTTGCCCATGTAGTCATACTGGTCAAAGGTGTTGTTCAGGTAATAGCCGTAGGCCTCGGTCACCGTGGGGGCACGGCTTCCCCAACCTCCACCAATTGACAATTGAGAATTGAAAATTGACAATTGATAATTGGCGGCTATGCGGCCTGTGGTCTGGTAGTAAGAGTCTGTCATGAGCGGGAAGAACACCTTCTGGCCATGATAACCCTCCTCATTGTTGAGACGCTGCTGCTGCCAGGCCAGCTTACCTGAAAGACGCAGTGACTGCCTGTCATCGATACTCACGTTATCCGTCAATGCCAGTCCCGTATTGAGCGTTCCCACATCGGGCCAGGTGACCATATACATGGGGGCTGCGCCACCGGGATACATGGTCATATCGGCAAAAAGACGGTTGTAATAAAGGTCATAATTTGCAGCCACATCATGCTGTGCACCCGTTTCACCACCCAATGAAGTGGTAAGCAGGCTGTACAGACCCGTGGTCCAGCTGTCACCGGGCATATCCATATGGATCTCCACATCGGGACGGGTGGTATCGTCCATAATATGGATTATGTGATTGTAATAAGCCTTGGTCTCCAGGCTGGCACCGCTGAACAGATGTCTGTATGAGACCGATGAAATGAATCCCTGGGCCTTTGAGACATCCATGTTCAGGGCCGGATAGCCCACATCGGTCGCGCGGTCAAATATCAGTGTCGACTCAAGAATGTCACTGTCAGAGAGGCGCAGTCCCGCGTTGGCAAACACATTCACCTTACTGAACTGCGAGTAGTTGAGAACCTCTCCTCCACCCGTGCGGTAGTTGTCGGCATCACGGTAGAACAGACCTGTGTTCAGGTAAGCGCGGCTACCGCTGAATGCGGCATCGGCACCATATACCTGAAGGTGACCGTTCCACTCATGACCGGCCGATACATTAATCTGTCGCGGATCCGAGTCAAAACCGACCTTACGCAGTTTAAGGTCCAGGCTGCCGCCGATGTTACCGGTAGCCTGAGGATTACCGTCAAGTCCTGAGTTGAGACTGATACTCTGAAGGTTACCACTCTCAACATAGGACGTGACAGGATCCATCTTGTCAGTACATGCATAGAATATCTTCATTCCGTCAATTGTAGTTGACAACCTTTCGGTCTGCATGTTGTTGACAACGGGTTCCCATGCGTAAGAACCCCGACGAACGAGGTTTACCTTACGCAGTTCACCCAAATGTTCGTCGATACTGGCGGCCTGCCCCTTTACGGAGCGATTGCGGCCTCTCCTCTCATCCGATACGATAAGCACCTCATCAAGGTTCTGCACCCGGTCAGGTGCCTCCGTATCAATCATCAATACTGTTGCAAGTAAAACAGTTTCCAGCATCTTGAAACAAAACCAGAAAAAACAAACATTAAATAGTTACTTCCCAATAGAGCGAGCTGTATCCGTCGCTCAGGTCATCGCCGCCGGCGACAACGTTACCCTGTGCATCCTTCACGGTAAGGTGTATGCGCCACCTTCCGGTCATGGTCAGGTTTACAGTACCCTGATAACTGCCGTCACTCTGACGTGAAAGGCCTACGTTATCGGGCGATGTATGGTTACCCATGTCAGGCATACGCGGATCGATCTCGATCACGAACGGTTCCGATGCAAGGCCGTATGGTGTCGTAGCAGGAGTATTTTTCTTTGACACATATGCCGTGATCGTATTCTTACCGGTGCTCCAGTCCAACGGATTTACCAGCGACAGGTAGTAAGTGCCATCACCAACCTTGAATGACTTGATCCACTGCTGGCCTTCAGGCAGAGCATCGACGATTATCTCCTGCTCGGCCGATGTACCCTCGCTTCCCAATACTGAATAGTCGTAAGACAGAGTCCATGAACCTGCGTCGCTTGTATTCATTACGAACGATATCCAACCGCGCTTTACTGCCAGATAGTTCTTGTTGAAGCTCTCCACGCCTGCGCTTACAGGAGTGCTGTGCTTCATGTTCATCTTGACCATCAGCATGATGGGTTTGAGAGCCGGTATTTCAAAGTTCTTGATATAGTTACCGTTTTTCTTCTTGGTAGCCACAAAGTATATTTCATTATAACCGCCATGGAACTTACCGGTCTTGGAATACGCAAACACGTTGTACTTATCGTCAATTACTGTTGAGAGTTCAGGTATGATCTTTACGGTCTGAAGGAACTTGTATACCTGCAGAGCCTCCTCGGCCGAGCAGCAGTCAATATCGCCGTCAATAGTAATACCAGGAATCTCAATCTCCTGTTTTCCTAAATCATCATTCGAGTTGCATGAGCTCAATACTGCTCCAAACAAGGCAACTGCTCCAAATTTCAAATACTTTCCAATATTCATGATACTCTGTTTTAAATCCACTTAAGCGTGGGGTTATTTTATAGTTCAAATCACTTGCGTACAGGACGGAGATTATATCCCATGTAGCCGTATCCTCCTGTTCCGCCTAATCCTGCGGCATTTGCTATAGCTATAATACCTGCACCCTCATATCCGGGATCCTGCGATGCGGTCCAGATTGTGCCCTGGAATCCTTCCTTGCTCAGAGTGGTACCCGATATCTGACCACCGGCAGGAATGAATATGGAGTTACCGTTGGGGCCTGTAAGTTTCAATCCTTTTACCCCGTTACTGGTTGTCCACTCATAGGTGGTGTTGTTCATCAGTTCCCTGACCTCACCGTAGGTGGGTGTTCTCCATTCACCACCGATATTCTTGGCAACGGGATCAAAATTCACATTACCGGAGTAGTTTGCGGGTATGTTCTTTACATCCACATCCCTACGGTAGTTCTCACTGTCAAATGATGACAACGGTTCAAGTGATCCCCAGGCATAATAGCCGCCATATTCCTCAGGGGTGTTGGCTCCAAGGTTCTGGTCCGACCATTTAAGGCCGCTGGGCAAGCCCAGATCCACGGCATGTGAATCATATGCGACCTTGATTCCCTCATCCTTAACACTTTCTTTCTCATCCTTATCGCAGGATGATATACTCAAGCTCACAAGAGCCAGTCCACCAAAAACTAAATACTTATTCATGATATACCAATTTATTTTCCATTTAACAATTAAGAAACGAGGGGGCTAAGCCCCCATCGTTTATTAATATCCCGGGTTCTGGGCTATGCCAAGGTCCTCACCGCTTAAGCCGGTGGGAATGGGCTGACGGTAGTGCTTGCCGCGAACGTTGTTGTACTTGGCAACCAGATGGTTGTGAACCTTTGTAAAGTATGCCTCCTGATCAGGTGTGTACTCGGCAAGTTCCTTCCAGTTATCGGCAAAGTGCTTGTAGTTCGATACCTCCTTTATCGATGAGATAAGGTCTTTCCAGCGGTATGAGTTAAGTACTGAGAACTGCTCATAGGTGAACTCATAATCCCACTCACGCTTGATCTGTGCAAAAGTAGGAGCTGCAACAGTCTCGATGCCTGCACGACGGCGCAGCTGATTGAAAGGCTCGGCAGCCTCAGTGTTGCGTCCCAGTTGTACAAGCGCCTCAGCCTTTATGAGCAGCACCTCGGCGTAACGGATCTCAATGCGGTCAACAGAGTTCTGGGTAATCTCAAGGTTCTCAGCATCCTCATAGCTCTGATCTACGCCCTTACCGTTGATAGGAGTATATACAGGTGAGTAATATACGTGCTTATTACCGGTCTCTGGATTGGTGAGTTCTACAAAATAGGTCTTGGCAAGACGCTTGTCATCGGGGTACTCAGCCTTCCAGTCGTCATATACGTCATCATCGGCAGCCTCAGTATGGTTCTGGCTGTAGCCCTCACCATGCTCACCGTTCTGATACGGGAAGGTCCATGAGCAGTGTGTCTGATGGTTACCCTGGGCATCCTTCTTGTCACCGTCATGGGCGATGGTGAACAGGTGCTCGTTCTGGCCCAGTTTATTGCTCTCATAATCACGGCCATACAGCTTGCTGAAATCACTTGCCAGAGCCAGCTTGCCGCTGTTGATTACGCGGTCTGCATACTCGATGGCCTTCTCCAGACGGTTTGCGTTAAAGGTAAACTCGGGATCGGTCTGGGTATTGGCGATATCTGCTACCTGTGCGGCAGTAAGGGGATTGTCACCCCATACAAGATAGGTACGTGCCAGAAGTGCCTGGGCGGCCTGCTT
>CACZCX010000020.1 GCA_902779875.1 uncultured Bacteroidales bacterium
GCAGTACAGGTTTGACGCCTGCATACATTTTGCCGGCCTCAAGGCTGTAGGAGAGTCAGTCTCAAAGCCCGTAGAATACTATGAGAACAACATAAGCGGCACGCTGGTCCTGGTCGATGCCATGCGCAGCCACGGAGTAAAGAACATCATATTCTCGTCAAGCGCAACGGTATACGGCAATCCTGAGATCATCCCCATAACCGAGGAGTGCCCCAAGGGAGTGTGCACCAACCCCTACGGCTGGACCAAAAGCATGCTTGAGCAGGTCCTGACCGATATGCAGAAAGCCGATCCTGAATGGAATGTGGTGCTGTTACGTTATTTCAATCCCATAGGCGCCCATCCGAGCGGTCTGATAGGCGAGAATCCCAACGGCATTCCCAACAACCTGATGCCTTATGTCACTCAGGTGGCGGTCGGAAAGCGCAGTGAATTGGGCGTTTTCGGTAATGACTACGATACCCCCGACGGTACTGGAGTACGTGACTATATCCATGTGGTTGACCTGGCCCGCGGTCATGTATGCGCCCTCAAGGCGATTGAACGTAATTGCGGACTCGGCCTCTATAACCTGGGAACCGGCCACGGTTATTCGGTGCTTGACGTGGTAAAGACCTTTGAGAAAGTTAACGGCGTCAAGGTACCCTACAGCATAAAACCCCGCCGTCCGGGCGACATAGCCATCTGCTACAGCGATCCTTCAAAAGCTGAGCGTGAGCTTGGCTGGAAAGCAGAGTTCGGGTTGGAGGAGATGGTACGTGACAGCTGGAACTGGCAGCGTCTGAACCCCAACGGTTTTTAAGCATCATGAAACTGACAACGCCCGTTGAGATAGAGCCGCTCAAGAAAAGGCTGACCTATAAGGACAGCATCATGTTCGTGGGCTCCTGTTTTGCCGATGAAATGGGCCGTCGCATGACGGACCGTTACTTTGATACGTTGGTAAATCCGTTCGGGGTGTTGTTTAACCCGTGCTCCATATCGGACTGTCTGGATCTGCTTGAAAGGAATGGCTCGAATCCGGAGAGTTGCCGATTCAAACCAGACGATGTGATTGAGACTCCAGGCGGTTACTGCTCGTTCCGTCATCACGGATCGTTCAGCCGTCCCACCCCTGAGGAGTTCCTGGACAATGCCAACCGGGAGTTGGAGCGCAGCTCCGCGTTCTATCATAGAGAGGGCTGGGTGGTGGTTACGCTCGGCACCTCTTTTATCTATACCGACAAGCAGACGGGCGTGGTGGTATCGAACTGCCATAAACTGCCGTCCGACAGGTTTGAGCGTACTATGATTGACGTTGACAGGGTGTATGAATCGCTGAGCCGTCATGTTGCGGCGCATCCGGAGCGGCAGTGGGTGTTCACTGTGAGCCCTGTGCGCCATCTGGCCGACGGCCTGCATGCCAACCAGTTGAGTAAGGCTACCCTGCTCATGGGGGTTCAGCGTCTGACGGACCAATTCCCCAACGCGCATTATTTCCCCGCTTACGAGATATTGCTTGACGAACTGCGTGACTACCGTTTCTATGCCGATGACATGATGCATCCCTCTCAGCTTGCCGCCGACTACATATTCGGCCGTTTTATGGACTGGGCGCTTGCCGACTCGGACAGACAACTGCTCTCCGAGGCCGAAAAGATACACGGCATGATGCAGCACAGGATATTGAATCCTGGTACAGTCCAGGCGGAACGGTTTGATTCACAGCGCAATGCTGCGCTCGATTCATTCATAAGGACAATAAGAGAGTGATTAATCCCTTTTGGGAGAACCTTAATGCTACTTTTTAACTACCTTTGCGCAAATTTTTGGAAAAATGATAAAGATGAAGAAAAGTATTATCGGCATCCTTGCTCTTGCAGGATGTGTAAGCGTTGTATCTTGCAGTGACAAGAAAGAGGTGCAGGAGGACATGACAGTTGCCAAGCAGCAGTCTCTGATTGAGCGTTCTGTCGTTGATTTTACCAACATGGTTCCCGCCAGGGATTTTGAAGAGCTGAGAGGTTTTGTGTTCGAGGTGTTAGGTATTGCCAACGACATGGACATGAGCGGCCTGTTCCTCGTTGATTCTCTGAACAGTTCCATGAAAATGGTTGGTGACACCGTTTTGACTGATACAATTTCGGCCAAGATATATGAGGATCTGGATTACGATTGTGTTTTAGAGTCAGATTATGTAGCTTTTGTTGAGACTTCACTCATGCTCTCCAACTTTACAGGACATTATACAGCAACTGATACAATGACTTGGGCTTACACCAAGGCCAATGACCTTCAGTTCATCTTCAAGGACAGCCTGGACAATGTCTGCGTCCTCAAACTCGCACGTCAGGGAAAGGAGGTAAAACTCAGCTCACCCAACAAGAAGACCTATCTTGGCGGTACCGGCTATAAGCGTAACGTTAAGGATGACACCGTATATTATACCAGAACACTTATGTCAAACATATACGAGGTCAGCATTCCTGAGAAGATTACAGTTTCTCTGTCAAGAGGTAAGAAGGACGTAGTATCAGCAACTGTCAAGACCAAGCTCAGCAAGCTCTCTGACGGATTCTTTGATATTGCGACCAGCAAGCTTGGCGTTGAGACCACTTTTGCTACAAACAACGGTTACAAGTTCTCTCTGAGCGGTGACTATGAGGCTAACAAGGCTGTCTCAAGCGGTCTGACTCTGAAGAAGTCCGATAAGAACGTATTCTCACTGAATCTGTCAGCAAATCCCGAGGGAATTCCTGCATATGAGCTGAGCGGTGATTTTGAATTCAGCGATTTCAAGGATTCTATTTACAGTTGCCTTGACAGCATGAACGCCAAGAAGGTTTATCTGAGCGGCAACCTCATGAATGAGGTTAAGTTCGTGGGTTCAATCAGCGACATCCAGAAATATCTGGAGCTCTCAGACAGTGTCAGGAAGGTGGTTAACTCTGAGGTTAAGACCAAGGCTATCGTTAATGAGCTCAACAAGACACTGAACGCATATATCTGCTTTGACGGTGCTGACAAGAAGCAGGCTAAGCTGGTGTTCGAGCCTGACTGTGATGTAAACTATAACGGCAGTTACTACGAGGAGATGTGGTCATTCAAGCCTGTAATCGTACTTGCAGACGGTACAAGGACCTCAATTAAAGAGTTCTTTGACACAGAGCAGTATCAGGTAGCAGTAATTGCTATCACTAGAATGCTCAATCAGTACAGTCGTGTGATCAGGACCGGAAGCGCTTCACGCCGTAGAATTCTCCTGACAGCCCCTGCCAGAGTGATTGACTGAGCTAACAAAAAATATATAGTTTGAAGCGTCTAAGCATCATACTAATATTCATATCAACTCACCTGTTTCCTGTTCTTGCTCAACAGGGAACAGGTGAGTTGAGTGTTTTTCTTGATACCGTAACCGTTAAGGCTAAGGCCGACGCTAATACCGTAAAAACCGCATCGGACGGTAGCGTGGACTGGAATCTCAGGATGATGGACCTGCTCCCCAAGATGATGGGCAATGCAGACCCCATCGGCTATTCCAAACTCCTGCCCGGAGTCCAGAGTACGGGCGAATTCAACGGTGGATTGCATATAAACGGCAGTGAGAACTCACATAACATGATATCGGTGCTGGATGTGCCGATATACAACGTGAATCACCTGCTGGGATTCTTCTCTGCGTTCATCCCCACCCATTACAGTTCCATGTCACTCTACCGGACTCCCCAGACCGCCGGCTCACCTAACCGTCTGGGAGGTGAACTCATGTTCCGTCCTTTCACGGAGCGGGAGAGTGATCATGCGAGCGGCGATGTATCGGTCGGACTCATTTCATCGCAGGGTACCGTCAAGGTCCCCATGGGAAAAAAGTCCCTTCTGACCGCATCTTTGAGGGCCACCTATATCAATCTCCTCTATTCCGGATGGATGGAGGTCGATGGGTCCACGCTCGACTATTCGTTCTTTGACTCGAACCTGACCTGGACCTGTAACCTCGATGACCGTAACGTCATCATGGCCGATGCCTACTGGGGACGTGATAACGGAGGCTTGATGGAGAACTCATTCGTGACAGACTCCAGGAGCATATGGGGAAATGATGCTGAGTCGTTCCACTGGATTCATGACGGAAAGAACGGGTTTGAAATGAAACACACCCTTTACCATTCCAACAGTTTCACTGATGTGAGAATGGCCCATGAGGGCGGCAAGCTCAAGGCCCCCTCTTCAATCACTGACCTGGGTTATAAGGGTAACCTGGAATGGAAAGGGCTGACTTTGGGTCTGGATGCGCTGTACCATGATTTCGTGCTTCAGTCCCCGGTTATTGAAGATTCCTATATCACTACCGCTACAGGGACTCCGCATAGAGACTCATGGGAATATTCGGCCTATTCGGATTATTCCGTGTTCCTGATGGACCGTCTCAACCTGAGGGTGGGACTGCGCGGAGGTCTGTTCGTGAGCAAGGATGAGCGTTACCGCTCGCTTGATCCCTCGTTCACTGCCACATATTACAGTACGAATAACGACTGGAGTATATCATTGGGCCTGTCGCAGCGACATCAGTATCTTTTCCAGACAGGCATAACGGGATTGGGTATGCCGTCCGAGTTCTGGATGCCGGCCCATGACCGGTTCAAACCTCAGTACATGAGGGGCGTGAACCTGTCGGGTATGGTTGAGTTAGCGCCGGGATTCACGCTGAACGCATCGGCCTATTACAAGAGACTGTACAACCAGATTGAGTATTACGGCTCGATCATAGACTTCATAACCACCGATTACAACTATGAGGACCATCTGATTCAAGGTGACGGTTACAACTACGGTTTTGACGTGATGGTCTCCAAGAGCTCGGGCAGGCTGACCGGCTGGCTGAGTTACAGCATGGGACGTGCTCTGAGGCATTTTGACAAGGAGGGTATGACCGGCTATTATCACGCCAGTCACGAACGTATCCATGAACTGGATATGGTGGCGGTCTACAAGACAGGCAAGCGGTGGGAGCCATCCCTGGTGCTGGTGGCTGCAAGCGGAACTCCCTTTACGGCTCCTGAGTATTTCTATATGCTGGACCGTAAGATCCTGGTGCGTTACGGGGATTTCAACGCACAACGTACCAGACCTTATATAAGGCTGGATTTATCGGTCAATTATGACCTGAACCTCAAGAACGACAGGTATATAAAGTCACATGGACTGAATCTGAGTATATACAATGTGCTGTGCCGTCACAATGACCTGGGCTACAGACTTAAGGTATATGAAGACTCATTCTATTACCACAACATTATGTTCCTGGGATTTGCCCTTCCCTCAATCAGTTATTACTGCACATTCTGACAGATATGAAAAGGATACGTCTCTATATGGCTATGATAATCGGGCTGGTTCTTATGAGTCAGTCCTGCGAGGAGGGATTCATACCCTCTGACAGGGATGAACTCATAGTGGAGGGTTGGATCGATGCCGGCGGATTCCCTGTCGTGATCATCACCCATTCGCTCCCTGTAAGGCTTAAGGAAGAGGGAATTAAGGTGAGTCAGATAGCCAAATTCATGGAGACGTCGGCCAAGGTGACGGTAAGTGACGGAGATACCTCGGTGACGCTCACCGGCAAACTTGATCAGGGTTATTTCCCACCATATATATATACTACCTCCAGGTTGAGAGGAAAGGCAGGAAAGAGTTATACGCTTACCGTGCAGACCAAGGACCGTTTCCTTACGGCCAACACCACGATACCTCTGGACGGGCCGGTCGTGGACAGCGTGGTATGTCACGAACTGGAGGGCAGCGATACGCTCTGTTCAGTGCTTCTCTATGTTAAGAACCTCCCTGACAGGAAGGAGTATTTCAAGACCTTCTTCCAGGACGGACCGTCACTCGCGCAGTTCCGCTCCACCTATCTGGGCGTGATTGATGACGCTATTGCCGATTCTACCGTGAAGATACCCATCATGAGGACCTTAAGGGATGATTTCAAGGAGGATAAGCGCAGATATTTCAATACTGACTCGCTCTTGAGCCTGAAGGTGGCCACTATGGACTCTGTGAGTTTCTGCTTCTGGAAGATGTTCTCCGGCAGCACCATAACCAGCTATTCCGGTTTCCTTATGTCTTCATCGACCGATAACCTCCCGACCAATATAGATGGAGGAATAGGTTACTGGTGCGGATATAACTCGTATATCAGGACCTTCACGGTTTCTCCGGGCACATATCCCGGTAACCATCCGTTACCCTGACGGGCCAATCAGATTGTCTTGCTGATATAGTCCATGACCTGCTGCGCGGTGTCGGCAATGACATCGGCGGTGGTGAGTTCGTGGCGCGGGCGGAACCCCCAGCTTACTGCAACGACGGGGATTCCGGCGTTACGGGCGGTCTGGATATCGGTGGTGGAGTCACCTACCATTATGGTGTGGGCACGGTCTGTGCCTGCACGGTCCATGACATGCTGCACCACGGCGGCATCGGGCTTAAGAGGGAACTGGGGACTGTTGCCCAGGACTGCGGAGAATTCGATTCCGGGAAAGAACGTGCTTACGAGTCTCTCGGCTCCCTGCTGGATCTTGTTCGATGCCACTCCCAGCTTGTATCCCTGTCTGTAAAGGTTCGATACCAGCTCCGGGATGCCGGGGTAGGGCTTGGTATGTATGTCTATATGATCGGCGTAGTACTTGAGGAACATTGAGAGGGTGTTGCTTACGAACTCCTCACTTGCGGCTTGCGGTTCGGGAAGGGCTCTCTCTATAAGCTTACGCATGCCGTTTCCTACCATAAGTGTGTATTCCTCTATGGTATGCTGCGGGAGCCCGAGCTCCATGAGAGTATGGTTTGCGGCGGCTCCAAGGTCTGCTATCGTGTTGAGCAGGGTGCCGTCAAGATCAAAAATCACCAGTTTTTCCATGACGGTGCAAAGATAGTGCAAAATCGCTGTCCGCTCACCTATCGGAGGCTTTGTATATGTTCAAACAGCTTCTGATAGAACGGATGTCGTGTCAGCGTGGAGGCATCGGCCAGTATTATGAGTTTCATGCGGGCCCGTGTCATGGCTACGTTCATGCGGCGCAGGTCCTTGAGGAATCCTATCTCACCGTTTTCATTGGCGCGGACAAGGCTGATGATTATCACGTCGCGCTCCTGTCCCTGGAACCCGTCGACCGTGTTTATGCTTATCAGGCTGCGATATGGCTTGAAGAACGGGTCCTCCTTGACGAGTTGGCGCAGATACTGCACCTGCGCGCGATAGGGGCTTATCAATCCAAAGTCTATATGCTCCTGTATGATGCGCTCGCGGCCTATCTTACCGATGTAATCCTTGAGGTGCTGTATGGATAGCTGGGCCTCAGCTTTGTTTATGCGTCCGAATGACTCGCCCACGAACTGCTCGTTGCAGTCCATTCCTTCGGTGTTTATCCAGACTATGGGGTTGTCCAGGTCCAGTATGCTGCGGAATCTGACACCGGGGTCGCTCTCCAGCATTCCGCCGTAGAACCAGTCCGATGAGAACCTCATTATGGCGTCATTCATGCGGTACTGGACCTTAAGCAGGGTGACGCATTCGGGGCGTGTTGAGGCCAGATGCTGCATCATGGTGCGGTCCAGCCCGCCGCGTTGGGCCTCCATGCTCTTGACGGTGGGCGGCAGCTGCTGATGGTCACCTGCCAGTATTATGCGGTCCGATTTGCGCAGCGCAATCCAGCAGGCAGCCTCAAGTGCCTGTCCGGCTTCATCGATGAAAAGGGTGGAGAACCGTTTTCCTGCCAGTATGCGGTTGGCGCTGCCTGTCAGGGTGCAGGCTATGACCCTGGCTTCACGCAGCAGGTCATGACGTATGCTCTGCTCCAGTTCAGTCGCATGGTCGCGCAGGCTGTTGAGTTTGCGGCGGGTGCTGTCATCCTTCTTGCGGGCGGAGAGTTCCCGGATATTCTTGCGGATGGCCCAGAGCTGTGAATAGTCGGGGTGGTCCTCAAAACGGCGCTCGTAGGTGAATGAGAGCATCTTGTCATTGACCCTGGTTGGGTTGCCTACGCGTAGCACGCTTATGCCGTGGTCGACCAGCTTCTCGCTTATCCAGTCTACCGCCATATTGCTCTGGGCGCATACCAGCACCTGATCCTCCCTGCGGAGGGTCTCGTATATGACCTCGACCAGAGTGGTGGTCTTACCTGTGCCGGGAGGGCCATGTACCACTGCCACATCCTTGGCTGCCAGCACTCTGTTTACAGCCTCTTGCTGGGTGGGGTTGAGCCACGGCAGGGTTATGGACTGGAATGTATGCCAGGAGGGTTTTATGTTTCCGTGAATGATCTCGCGCAGTTCCTGTGTCCGGCCTTTCTCGGCATTTATCACCTGATTCAGAGCCTCGAACATAAGACGGTAGGTGGTCTCGTCAAAGAACAGCTGAACTCCCAGGTTCTGGGCCGATGTCAGGTCCGACACGCCCTTGCCCTGAGGCAGAGCAACCACCATACGGTCGTCATCGACATAACTCACCGTACCGGTAACGGGAAGGAACCGTGACTTATTCTTTTGGGCGTCCTGGGTAAAGAAACAGACAGGGCGGCCGTATTCGAAGCTATGCTCCACGTCGCGGTCCGAGGTCCGGAGAATCTCCACGACCAGCTGGTTCAGCGAGTTGTAGTATGCCTGGCCGCATCGGACCGGATACCAGCAGATGCCGCGCTTGATCTTGCGCTGCACGGGCATAGTCCTGCTTTGAACAAGATAAGCCTCTTTCTCCTCCTCGTATTCAATACGCAAGAGAGAGGCCTGCCTGGCCAATACCGATACCGCACTTTCCATACCGCAAAAATAGCAATAATCTTTCATGGAGAGGGTATGTGTCCCAGCCGGCCTCTGGCCGTAAGCGAAGCGTTTTCGCGTAAGCGAAATAAAATAAGGTGCCCCAGTGGCACCACAAAAGAAAGAGGCGCGAATGCGTCTCTTTCTTTTGTGGTGCCACCGGGAATCGAACCAGGGACACAAGGATTTTCAGTCCTTTGCTCTACCAACTGAGCTATGACACCAGAAACATTTGTCTCAAATGCGGGTGCAAAGATACGCACTTTTTTAACTCTGACAAGTTTTTGGACACAAAAAAGTTCTCGTCATCAAAAAAAACACTACCTTTGCACTGTCAAACGACAAGATCGGAATGTAGCGCAGTTGGTAGCGCACTACGTTCGGGACGTAGGGGTCGGGCGTTCGAGTCGCCTCATTCCGACCAGAAAAGGGAGCCAGTTCGGCTCCCTTTTTCTGTCGGAATGAGGCTAAACCTCTTTTTATTTCGCTAACGCGAAAGGTGGCCCTCCGGGCCATCTCGCTCGAGGACTCGCTCGCCCCAATACGTAAAACTAACACATTAGGAACCGTCCCTAATGTTGCAGTTTTATAAGGCAGACTACCAAAGTGATTATTCCGGTTAGAATGAGGACCGGCTCGGCGAACATGAACAGGGGGCAGGAACCCATGGTGAGCGTAACCATTGTCGATGAAAGGACGGTCAGCGCCAGGCACGATGCAAACACGTGAAGTCCGCCGATTCGCAACCCTTTGGGATCAGGTTTTAATCTGAACAGGTTGTTTGCCAATGTGTAGATTCCGTATGTCACCAGGCACAATAACAGGCTGATTACCGGATAGAATACCAGTGTATTCCTGTCCATGGAGCCACTGGCATGGCCTGCCGGGTCAAAGTGAGCAGGAAGCACATCGGGTAGAGTACTCCACCTTATCCATATTGCACACGCATTTACGATGATGATAATTGTCGGAATCATCCATCCGTTCTTAGTCCATTTCATAATTAATTGATAAATATTTCTGCGTAAAGATAATAAACTGCAACATTAGGAACCGTCCCTAATGTTGCAGTTTTGCGGGAAAACTAACACATTAGGGACGGTTCCTAATGTTAATTCAGAGCTTTCTCTATCGCTGTCTGGATCTTTTCAAGGCCGCCCCAACCCACCTGGGTGTAGAGTTGCCTGCCGGCAGTATCATAAATGGCATACTTGGGAACTCCCGTAGAACCGAACAGGTGGCCCGAAAGATACTTGTCCTGCTCCTCGGTCAGATAATAATGATCACCGGGGATTCCGGGAATAGCTCTCATCCAGTTCTCGAACGGTGATGAGGTCGATGTCAGATACACAAATACAATGTTCTTGTCCTTAAGCTGCTCCTTAAGAGGTGCCATCTCTTCATGTCCCTTTATGCACCAGCCGCACCAGGTCGCCCAGAAGTCAAAAAAGACCGTCTTACCCTTGTATTTGTTCAGGATTGTCTGGATGATGTTCTCAGGAGCCACATCTGACAGGTCAAGATAGTGTACGTTATCGGCAAAAATATTTTTCCTGTTCTTTTCAATCTCTTCTTTCAGATTGCCCGATAAGCGGTCATACAGGTTTGAGAGGTCCGGATCTTCAATGAATGGCTTATCAGCCTTCTTGCCGCCGCGTAGCTGTGACACTCCGTAAAGATATCGGCAGAAATCGGGGCCTTTTCCGCGGACATCGGTACCTGCAAACAGGTGACATAAATCCAGGTAATCTCTCTTGGCAGATATGTTGCTTTCATCAAAGAAGCATTCCGGGCGCTCCCTCAGGATATAATCCAGGAATTCCTGAGTCCTGAACAGCGAGTCTGCAAATTCCGCAGCCAGGCTGTAGAATCTAAGCTCAAATTCAAACATGTGCTTCTTTTCAAGATCGTTGAAGCCTTTTTTCTCATTATATTCCTCAACTTCCTTAAGCAGTTTTTCCTTGATGGCAATTAATTCAGATACAGTCTTGGCCTCCTGCAAACTTTTAACATCAAATTCAGGGCCGTCACCTTCGGAACGCAGATTCGCTTCAAGATCAAATTTCTTGTCAAACTTGGCCATATAACCTTTGTAGCCCACAAAACTGCTCTTAACGGAATCCGGCACCACGTTCATATCCACCAGGACCGTGACCTCCTGACCCGGTGCCAGAAACGGAAGCGCAAAGGAGCCGTAACGGGCAGTAGGAGATCCCGAGAATTCTATCTGAATCTGCTGAGGATAATATATCTTGGTGGTATAATCCGCTATTCCCTCATCATTCAAAGTGATTCTCTTATCATGAAATGATGAAGGATCGGTAATATCAAAATGCCATATCGAGAAATCAGCGTTCATTCCCGGCTTGTAATTCAAAGCCTTTATATGAATCGTAACGGGATCCTCGCTGTAAACCATATCGGGCCATACGTCATCTTCGGGGTAATCGGCCATAAATTCGGCCGGTATTTTTGCCTCAGGCAGTTTTTCGCCCTGTGGACGTATATTGAAAAAGTTGAAATTACGGGGGCCGATGCCCTCGAGCATGTCAAACATCTTTGTATTACGCGGTAAGGGCTCAAAATAGAGCACGAAATTCATTTTCCATGTAACAGGATCTGTCCTTGCCCATTCGCCCAGGACAATACTGTCACTGCCGATGGCCGCGTAGCGTTTGCCGTCAGCCTCGATGTAGGTCTCTTTGGCAAAACGCCAGGTAGCCATTGAAGGATACTCGATTTGCATGTAGAGGACGGTAGCGCTGTCTGTGAACACCACCTTGTCAAATGAAAAATAATTCACACTTGCTGAACCGATGTCTGGTTTCTCCCAGATTCTCTCTTTCTGCCCGCAGGAAAGCAGGGCGCAAACAGTTGCAAAAAGGACAATTAAACGTTTCATAAGCAAACAATTTACGTTAATACCATCGGCAAATATATAAAATTAAAAACTGCAACATTAGGAACCGTCCCTAATGTGTTAGTTTTCCCGTAAAACTGCAACATTAGGAACCGTCCCTAATGTGTTAGTTTTGAGGTAAGTCCTAATAATAAAAGTTAAAGTTTGGGGCTGGGACGCATTTTCCTACTAAAAGATTAGGATTTGGGAAATGTGTCATATTTCTTTGCCTCAGAGATGATCCTGAACTAACGCCAATAGCTTATGAATTACCTTGTTATATCAGCATTAAGTCTGGCCCTCATGTATGGGGTTTTCAGATTGGCTCTGAACCGCACCACTCTGCATCGGTTCAATAGGACTATACTTCTTTCCATCCTCGCCCTCTCGGCCGTATTGCCCGCCGTCAGGATAGAAGGTATTACCCCCGCCATATTTATAAAGGAAGAACCGCTCAAATCCGATATGCCTGTCATGGCCGATGCCATATTACCTGCGTACCTATACGCGGAAACTCAGGATTCATACGATGCTGACGAGCCCGCCCTCAATACCCGACCGACAGCCCCGCAAACCGCGGTCCAGGCTGAGCCCGCAAGTGATGTAAGGAACAGCATAGCGGCAACAGTCCGCGTCATGGAGTCTCTCATGCAGATGGACCTGCAGTCGGTCATTACCTATCTGTATCTTATGATTGCAGCCTTCTTCATGATCCGTCTGCTTGTGGGAATAACCCGCGCAGAGACATTGTGCCGCCTTGGCGGACGCATGCTCCCGGACGGAATCAGACTGCTTGTATGTGACGGCGACTTCCAGCCAACCAGCTGGCGCGGCACCATAATAATAAGCCGTCGTGACTACGAGTCGGAGAACTCCGCAATGATACTGGAGCATGAGAAAGCTCACATACGCCGTCATCACTCCGTCGATGTGATCCTGGCCCAGCTCATGTGCGCCCTGCAGTGGTTCAACCCCGCCGCGTGGGCTCTCAAACGCAGTCTCCAGGAGGTTCATGAATATCAGGCCGATGCCGCCGTGCTGGCCGACGGCGAAGACCTGCGTCATTATCAGGTATGCCTTGTCCAGGCCGCTCTAGGTTCAAGGGTAGGGTATGTGACCAGCAATTTTGCAGATTGTTCAACCAAAAAACGTATTACGATGATGAGAACAAACCAATCTTCTCCTTTTGTTTGCTTGCGCGCACTCTTTTTGCTGCCCGCAGTAGGTTTGATCATCCTGTTGTCATCGGCCTGTAAGTCCGATACAAACAAGGATTCCTCTCTGGCCGGTTCCGATGAGGCCGTAACGGAACAGCTGATAGCAGAGACTCCGGTAGCAGAACCGGATTCTAAGTCCGAGCCTTTTGATACAGCTGCTTTCCTGAATAAATATCCCAGGCCAATGACAGTCTACATGACTGATAAGTTCGTTGTAGTTGAGGATGACGGTTCCATATGGATCACCTATGGCGGTTTCAAGGAATTTTATCCGGCAACCCTCTCCAATTTTGAAATGGAGTTGGAGCGTGTGGATTCCGTAAAAGTGCCAAATCCGGAAAGGATGAATATTATAAATACCAATAAGGACCGTCTTGATGTATGCTTTCAGCTGGCAAAAAAACTGGAGAAAAAGTATTTGCCTGAAAACATCAGTGTACTTGAAGGAGTTCCGTCGTTATTATTTATCAGGCATCATACACGCTATGGCTACAATATGGATACAGAGAAAGACAGATGTGTCCTCTTTAATGTCAATGCGAACAACAGCATACAATACACAGCCTGGAATACTTCTGAGGGAAAGAAGTCTGAGGGAAAGGTGGGGTCAGCCCAGGAACTGAAGGCTGTTCTTGACAGACTCTTCCCGAATGCCGGACAGAAAGTCCTGTACGGTATAGAAGCTGATCAGAAGAGTTCTTTCAGGGTAAGTGAACAGATTGACAACTTGCTGGCAGGGAATCAATACATTAATGCAGACTGGAATAAAGGTCCGGTAGGTATGACCCGCCAGGATTCCATAGACTATATCATATTCGGAAAGGACGGAGGTGAGAGCGGTCGCAAGCGCCATGTCAAGAATATGAAATGGTATAATGAGAACAAGGACAAGGAGGAGTTCTTCAGAATGGGATTCAAGGACGGCAAGCTCTGCGTATGCAAGGGTAACGATCCCTCCAAGCTGCAGCCTATTGAGTTTGACCAGCTGGTTCCTTACTTCAAGGCCAACTGCCCGGACGGTAACGAACGTAGTGCCATAGTGCTGTTCGAGATTGTTGATACCGAGGGCGTATCGGTGGAATTCATCGATAAGGTGCTGGACAAGATGGAGTCGTGGATAACGACCTTTACACGCCGTCTGTACCTGAGTCCTAAACATATTGAATGACGATGAAAGCATTATCTGAAAGAGAACAGGAGGTAATGAATGTGATCTGGGAGGAGCGCAACTGCAGCGTGGATGACGTGCTGCAGCGCCTCCCGGAATCCAGTCGAGCCTATACCACGATCCAGACGTTCATGCGTATACTGGAACAGAAAGAGTTTCTTGCCCACAAGCGTGAGGGCAAGAAACACGTTTTCTACCATCTGATTGAGAAGGCGGAATATACCCGATGGTCGCTTCAGCATATGAAAGACAACCTGTTCGGGGGCTCCGCCAAGTCCCTGCTCAACACGTTTATCAGTGACAATCATCTGTCGGAGTCCGATATAAACGAGCTGATGTCCATTCTTGAGGAGCTGAAAGGGGCTTGAGTGAATATTCTGGGTAAATGATGTTCAATGTCGGCTTTTTGGAGTATATTCGCTGAACAAATAGCAAAAGTTCAGTAAGCGATATATGAAAAGTGACATAAAACCGGCCGAAGGCAGACTTGGAGTCCTCTGTGTAGGACTTGGTGCGGTTACGACAACCTTCATTACCGGTACTCTTATGGCCCGCAAGGGTCTTGCAAATCCCGTCGGTTCCTTTACCCAGCTGGGTAAGATGAGGGTCGGACGCGGAGAGAACAAGCAGTACAAACATGTAGGTGAGATAGTTCCCATGACCGACCTCAAGGATGTGGTTTTCGGCGCATGGGATATATTCACTGACAATGCATATGAGAGCGCCCTCTACTGTCAGGTGCTCAAGCGTGAGGATATAGAGCCGGTCCGTGACGAACTGGAGCGTATCAAGCCCATGAAGGCCTGCTTTGACCCCGATTACGCAAAGAATCTTATAGATCCCTCTTTTGGCCGTGTTCCGGATCCCGTATGGGCTATGTCGACCGATACCCGCTGGAACTACGCCCAGAATCTGCGTAAGGATATACAGAATTTCAAGAAGGAGAACGGATGTGACCGTGCCGTGGTATTCTGGATTGCCAGCACCGAGGCTTATACCCCGCGTAACGAGCAGGTTCACGGTTCACTTGCAGGCTTTGAGGCTGCCCTTAAGGCCGATGACCGCAAGCATATCTCACCCAGTATGGTCTATGCATATGCAGCACTCATGGAGGGCTGCCCGTTCATAATGGGTGCTCCCAATGTGTGCGTGGACATACCTGCCTTCTTTGAACTCTCCCGCAAACTGGGCCTTCCTATAGTAGGTAAGGACTTCAAGAGTGGCCAGACCATGATGAAGAGTGCCATGGCACCTATCTTCCGTACCCGTATGCTGGGTGTGGAGGGATGGTTCTCCACCAATATACTGGGTAACCGCGACGGTCAGGTCATTGAGCATCCCGACAACTTTGAGACCAAGCGCATAAGCAAGGCCTCATCGATAGAGTGGATACTGGAGCAGGATGAATATCCGGAACTTTATACCGATATATATCATAAGGTCAAGATCAACTACTATCCGCCCCGTAAGGACAACAAGGAGAGCTGGGATAACATTGACATATTCGGCTGGATGAACTATCCCATGCAGATTAAGGTCAATTTCCTGTGCCGCGACTCCATACTCGCCGCGCCCATATGCCTGGATCTTCTGCTGTTCACCGACCTGGCTCTGAGAGCCGGACTGAGCGGCGTCCAGGAGTGGCTCTCGTTCTATGTCAAGAAGCCTATGACCTACGATGACGAGCGCCCGGTTCACGACCTGTTCCAGCAGTTCGCTATGCTCAAGAACCAGATACGTCTTCTGGGCGGTTACGAGGCCGATCAGGAGCTGGATTGAATTAGGTATATACATTATGCAATACAGGGAGGTGCCCCACAAGGGCGCCTCCTTTTTGTTTTAACTCACGGTTTGCATGATATTTAATGATTTTTGCATATTTATTTCACCTATAAATGTATAATGAATAACTTTTATAGCTAATTTTGCACCCGAAACGAGAATATTTATACAATATGAAGAATAAAAACAACCGTTTGGAAGCTATCCGGCTCATAATTTCGGAGCAGGATATCAAGAATCAGGACCAGCTTCTTCAGATCCTGACTGCCAGAGGTTATTCCGTAACACAGGCCACACTGTCAAGAGACCTCAAGAAGATGAAGATCTCAAAGGTGGCCAATACCTACGGTGATTATCTCTATGTGCTGCCAAACCATGCCCTGCTGCAGAAGAAGAGTTCCGGATCTACAGCCGACGAGAGCGTGATGAACCAGCCCCGTTACGGATTCGTATCACTCAATTTCTCGGGTAATATGGCCGTCATCAAGACCAAGCCCGGTTATGCAAGCAGTCTGGCATATGATGTTGACAACCATAATCTTCCCGGAGTCCTTGGCACTATAGCAGGTGACGACACACTGCTCATAGTACTTGCAGAGGGCGCCAACCGGATGGAGATAAAGAGATTACTCGAACCGATCATTATTTCTTTGTAACAAAAGTCTAAAGATAACGTCTGAAATGAAAGACAACATTGAGGTCATGGTGGCCGATGGTTCACATGAGAAGTATGTGGACACAATACTGGAAACCATTTCTGAGGCAGCTAAGGTACGCGGTACCGGAATAGCAAAAAGAACCCACGAGTACGTGGCAAACAAGATGCGCGAGGCCAAGGCGGTCATTGCGCTCGACGGTGACAAATTTGCCGGTTTCAGCTATATTGAGACCTGGCAGGACAAGAAGTACGTAACCACATCGGGACTGATAGTTCATCCTGACTACCGAGGCAGAGGACTTGCCAAGCGAATCAAGGATATGACCTTTACTCTGGCCCGTACACGCTGGCCGCACGCAAAGATATTCTCGCTTACCAGCGGCGCCGCTGTGATGGCCATGAACACCCAGCTGGGTTACAAGCCGGTCACATTCGCCGACCTGACACAGGACGAGGCTTTCTGGAAGGGTTGCGAGGGATGCGTAAACGTGGATATCCTGCATCGTACTAACAGGAAGTACTGCATATGCACCGGAATGTTGTATGATCCTGAGGAGTATCTTCCCGCCAAGCTGTCGGAGGATGTACTCAAGAGAATTAAGGAATTGGATAACAAATAAAACAGAAGATATGAGCAAGAAGAAAGTTGTAGTAGCTTTTTCCGGAGGTCTGGATACCAGCTATAACGTGATGTATCTGACAAAGGAGATGGGATATGAGGTATATGCCGCATGCGCAAACACCGGCGGTTTCAGTCCCGAACAGCTCAAGAAGAATGAGGAGAACGCCTACAAGCTGGGTGCAGTGAAGTATGTAACACTCGATGTTACCCAGGAGTATTATGAGAAGTCACTCAAGTATATGGTATACGGCAATGTTCTCCGTAACAACTGCTATCCTATATCAGTATCATCAGAGAGAATATTCCAGGCACTGGCTATCGCCAAGTATGCCAATGAGATAGGTGCCGATGCCATCGCACACGGTTCAACCGGTGCCGGTAACGACCAGATCCGTTTTGACATGACCTTCCTGGTAAAGGCTCCCGGCGTGGAGATCATCACCCTGACCCGTGACCGTAACCTGAGCCGTAAGGAGGAGATCGACTATCTGAACGCAAACGGTTTCAGCGCTGACTTTACCAAGCTCAAGTACTCATACAACGTAGGTATCTGGGGTACATCTATCTGCGGCGGCGAGATCCTGGACAGCAAGCAGGGTCTGCCTGAGAGCGCATATCTCAAGCATCCCACCAAGGAGGGCTCCGAGATCCTGAGCCTGGGCTTTGAGAAGGGCGAGCTCGTAGCCGTAAACGGCAAGAAGTTCGATGACCGCATCAAGGCCATCCAGGAGGTTGAGAAGATTGGCGCCGCCTATGCCATCGGCCGTGACTGCCACGTTGGTGACACCATCATCGGTATCAAGGGTCGCGTGGGCTTTGAGGCTGCCGCTCCCATGCTGATCATCGGCGCACACCGTTTCCTTGAGAAGTATACCCTGTCCAAGTGGCAGCAGTACTGGAAGGACCAGGTTTCGAACTGGTACGGTATGTTCCTCCACGAGTCACAGTACCTGGAGCCCGTAATGCCCGATATCGAGGCTATGCTGGCCAGCTCACAGCGTAACGTGAACGGAACCGTTACCCTGGAGCTCCGTCCCTACAGCTTCCAGACCGTAGGTTGCGACACTCCCGATGACCTGGTACACAACAAGCTGGGTGAGTACGGTGAGGGTGCCAAGGCCTGGACTGCCGATGACGCCAAGGGATTCATCAAGATTACATCTACTCCGCTGCGCGCTTATTACAGCGTTCATCCGGATGAGGAAAGATAATGAACCTTGTTTACTAACTATTAAATTTTGGAATTATGTCAGAATCTAAGAAACTTCACCGTTCAATGACGGAGAAAAAGATTTTTGGAGTATGCGGCGGTTTTGCCGAGTATTTTGATGTTGACGTGACTATCATGCGCATCATATTCCTGATATTGTTATTCTGTGCCGGAGGTGGCCTGCTGGCTTATCTCATCTGCGCACTCGTAATGCCTGAACAATGATTAAAGTCGGAATAATAGGAGGTGCCGGTTATACGGCAGGAGAGCTCATCCGCATCCTTCTGGGTCATCCCGATGCGGAGATAGTGTTCGTAAACAGTACCAGCAACGCCGGTAACAAGCTCAGCTCTGTTCACGAGGGTCTGATAGGTGAGACCGATATGACCTTTACCGACCAGCTGCCGCTTGACACTATCGATGTGCTCTTCTTCTGCACAGCTCACGGTGACACCCGCAAGTTCATGGAGGCCAACACCCTGCCCGAGGGCCTTAAGGTGATAGACCTCTCCATGGATTACCGCTTGGAATCGGAGGACAACCCGTTCATATACGGACTGCCCGAGCTGAACCGTCGCGCCATCTGCAAGAGCCAGTATGTGGCTAACCCCGGTTGCTTTGCCACCGCTATCCAGCTGGCGCTTCTGCCGCTGGCACGCAACCTGATGCTGAACGATGACGTCTATGTGAATGCCATCACCGGCAGTACGGGTGCGGGTGTAAAGCCGGGTGCAACAACCCATTTCAGCTGGCGAAACAACAACATAAGCATATACAAGCCGTTCACTCACCAGCATCTGCCTGAGATCATACAGTCTGTAAAGCATCTGCAGAGCAGTTTCAGTTCCGATATCAACTTCATTCCCTACCGTGGTGACTTTGCCCGTGGCATATACGCTACAGTAGTGGTAAAGAATGCAGTCGATATTGAGGAGCTCTACAGGATTTACCGTGAGTACTATGAGGCTGACTCATTCGTACACGTGGTTGAGGAGCCTATCGACCTTAAGCAGGTGGTGAACACCAACAAGTGCCTGCTCCATCTGGAGAAACATGGTGACAAGCTGCTCGTGGTATCCTGCATTGACAACCTCTTGAAGGGCGCAAGCGGCACAGCGGTACACAATATGAATCTTCTCTTTAATTTGAAGGAGACAACAGGTTTAAAATTAAAGCCGTCGGGATTCTAATTAATTGAGAATTGAGAATTGAGAATTCAATTGAGATTTTGAATTTAGAATGAAATTATTTCCTGTATATAGCCTGTTCCCGGTGAATATCGTCAAGGGACAGGGTCAGAAAGTGTGGGATGACAAAGGCCAGGAGTATCTGGACCTTTACGGTGGACATGCAGTTATCAGTATCGGTCACGCTCATCCTCATTACGTAGAGGCAGTGAGCCGTCAGGTCGCTACACTGGGCTTCTACTCAAACTCCGTGATTAACCGTCTGCAGGAGCAGCTTGCCGAGCAGCTTGGTCGTGTATCGGGCTATGAGGATTACAGCCTGTTCATGATAAACAGCGGTGCCGAGGCCAACGAGAATGCACTCAAGCTGGCATCGTTCCACACCGACCGCAGCCGTGTGCTTTCACTCAAGAAGGCATTCCACGGTCGTACATCACTGGCTGTCGAGGTTACCGATAACCCCAAGATCATTGCCCCCATCAACGCATGCGGTCATGTGACTTACCTGCCGTGGGGTGATTTGGAGGCTGCCAAGGCTGAGCTTGCCAAGGGTGATGTGGCTGCCCTGATAATTGAAGGTATACAAGGCGTAGGGGGAATTCAGGTTCCCACCGATGATTATATGAAGGGACTGCGTGAGGCTTGTACTGCAAACGGCACTGTAATGGTTCTGGACGAGATTCAGAGCGGTTACGGCCGTAGCGGCAAGTTCTTTGCTCACCAGTACAACGGCATCAAGCCTGACCTGATAACCGTAGCCAAGGGTATCGCCAACGGTCTGCCCTGCGCAGGTCTGCTTGTAAGCCCCATGTTCCAGCCTGTGATCGGTCAGCTGGGTACCACATTCGGCGGCAACCATCTGGCTTGCGCCGCTGCGATGGCCGTGCTTGACGTGATTGAGAAGGAGCACCTGGTAGAGAACGCAGCTAACGTAGGTTCATACCTGCTGGAGCAGCTTAAGCAGATTCCCGGACCCAAGGAGGTTCGCGGACGCGGTCTGATGATAGGTATGGAATTCGAGCAGCCCATCAAGGAGATCCGCCAGCGTCTGCTTTTTGAGGAGCATATCTTTACCGGCGTAAGCGGCACCAACGTAATCCGTCTGCTTCCGCCTCTGTGCATCACCAAGCAGGATGCCGACCGCTTCCTGGAGTCCTACTCCAAGGTAATAAAGTAATATTTATCAAACGGGGCACAAAAGGGACGGTTCTATCTGTGCCCTTTTGGTTTTTGCTCTTATTCGCAATGACTTAGGGGCGGTTCTGAAAGTGTCATAAGGGCACAGATAGAACCGTCCCTTTTGTGCCCCCCAATAATTGTTTTGTAATATGAGCATGAAGTCCTTTTCATCATTCAAGTTTGTTTTGGTAATGCTGTTTTTTGCCGTGAATGCGGCAGCACAGGTAACGGATCCTATGCCTGCGGTTACGTTAGGTTCAGGTGATGATACCAGCGGAGATTTCCCCTTTTATGCCTATTGTGACTACTCCTATACTCAGCAGCTTTATACTGCCGATGAGCTGGGATCTGCAGGCGGTGCTATCATGAATCTCGGTTTCTTTTATCAGAAAGACGAGTATGCCTGGGAACCTATCGATGAGTTTACCCGTACATTGGATATCTATATCGTCAGCACAGACAAGACCGCTTTTGATGATGAGAATGATTGGGTAAGCGTCAGTTCTACGGACCTCTGTTTCAGTGGCAGCGTGACTTTTGCTGCCGATGATTGGACATCGGTTACATTGGATAATCCTTTCATCTATGACGGAAGCAGCAACCTGATTATTGCTGTTTATGACAAGACGAAAGAGAATCTGGACTATCTCCCTTTCCTTGCGTATGACGGTGACGGACAGTGCTTATACATTCAGGATGATGGTTCTGGAGAAACCACAGTGGATCCTCTTGATTTTGATCCTTCAAACTCTTACGGAGGATGGGTGTCAACCGGATATTACAAGAACCAGATCCGTATCAATGGCCAGTCTGAGATATCCAGGCCCAAGGGACTTGCAGCAAGATATGTTGACGGTACAGAGGTGGAGCTGAGCTGGATAAGCGATGAGTCAACCTTTGAGCTGAGCGTGAACGGACATATCCAGAATACCGTCATCACAGGTTACACATATAAACTGGAAGGCCTCCAGTATAAGAGTTCCGATACAATAAAGGTACGTGCCAAGGATGGCGATAAGGTGAGTGAATGGTCAGACTCCATCATCTTTGTCATGCCGTACTGCGCACCCGAGGGTATGTGTCAGATATCGTTTGAACTCTCTGACGGGAATGGTGACGGATGGGACGAATCGGCCATTATCGTGATGGTGCACGATGACGGTTATGTACTGGGAAAGGTTACATTTGAGGAGCGCTGGGCGTCCAAGACCGTTACGATGAATGTTCCCGACGGGAAAGAGATAGAGTTCATATGGAGCAAGGCCCAATATGGTCACAGCTGGTATGACGATGAGTGCTCATACGTGGTCAAGAACCATAACGGTGTGGAGATATTCTCCGGTGAGGGAGCGCTCCAGAATCCCGTCTATTATGAAGTTGACTGCAACTCGACAGCCATGCCATGCGTGGCTCCCACCAATCTCAGGGTAACTTCAGTGGCAGCTGACAGCGCTCTGCTCAGTTGGGACGGCAATAACATGAGTTATCAGATTGAACTCAGACCGTGGCTTCAGGTCGGTAATGATGTGGCCCCGGCCGATACAATGACCCGATACAGCTTTGATCTGAGTGAGTTCAGCGGCAGGGGTTCGATTGCCATACGTCACTATGACATAACCGGCCAGATCCGCCTGCTCATTGATGATATTGTGCTGACTGACAGTCTGGGAGATGTTATCTTCTCCGAGGACTTTGAGGCCGATACCATATCATCGTACATATCATTCCGGGATATGGATGACGACGGTTACTGCTGGGATCATGGCATTTATGGAGAATGGACCGATGCTCACGGCCACCGTTATTTCAACGGAAAAGGCGGAATGGACTCAGACAGCTGGAGAGAGTATGCCGGCGACCTGATGCCTGATGACTGGATTGTCATATCAAGCGTAAATCTGGGCGGAACGCTGACACTGTATGCAAGAAACTATGATGAGATTACGCATAAAGAGAACTTTGGCGTATATGTATGTCCTGACTCAGTTGCTGCGATAGCTGTTGACGGTAACTCTTATCAGACTGCCGTGATTCCGGATAATCCTTATTCATGGAGGATAAGGACAATTGAAGGTGATGATAAGAGCAACTGGGTGGCTTCATCATTCATGAGCTCCGATAACCTTAAGGTGTTCAGCGGCAACGGCAACTGGGATGATGCCGACAGCTGGGCTCCCGTGGGCGTTCCCACATATGAAAACAAGGTGATCATCGAGGGTGAGGTAACCATACCGGAAGGGGCGATTGCCCAGGCCCGCAAGATAATCCTCAAGAAAGGCGGCGTAATAACCATCAGTGAGGGCGGCCAGCTTAAGCAGGGTTCATCGGCCCTTATGGTGAATATGAAAAAGAGCGTTAAGGGAGGTGCGGACAACCTGATTTCCAGTCCTGTCATAGACCGTGAGGGCATATACTGGATGGGATTCGGCTCTTACTGGGTCGATAACCTGGTTGAGAAGGAGGATTATTATGAGATGTATGCCTTTGATCCTACCGGAAAGCAGGAATGGGTCAACGGAAAGATAACGGAATACTATCCCACATGTGACTTTGACCTCTTTAAGGGCGGCATGAAATGGGGTAACGGATATTACTATTCATACAAGGAGGACCTTGCCTTCACTTACACAGGATTTACATCGTCCAGCTATTGCAGCGAGGTAAGAGAGCCGATGGTTTATGATCCGGCATCGGCCAATCGGTATAACGGATGGAAACTGGTGGGCAATCCCTACACCTGTGACTGCGTGATATCGTTCAGTGAAAGCAAGAGAGCGCTGTTCTTCAAGCCCAGGACTTCAGGTTATGAATTTGACGTGTATCCGGATTCCGTCAGACTGGCTCCGGGCGAGGGCGCATTCATATTCGTAAGCACATCGGGCTCAGTGATTTATTCAAGTGAGGTTCCCGACTCAGAGATTACCCCGTCCGGAATGGAGAAAATCCTGTTCTTCCCCGTTCACGGCCTGAATACCGACCAGTATGCAGGCGTTTACAGACTGGCCGATGCCGATGACATATCAAGACTCATTGAGAGGTATAAGAATAACAGGATTGATGTATTCACGGTCCGTTCGTTTGAGCAGGACAAGGCATCGACTGTATGCGTGCCGTTCAAGCTTCATGAAGTTGAAGGCGGCAGCCTGTATGAGTTCGCCGGTGTGGATTATGACAGTGATGAAGGATGGGTTGCCAGGATGCGCATGGTCTCTCTTGCCGATTCATCAACTCAGGCAAACAGACCCTATCTGTTCATCCCGGACGCTACCGGTGATGTGACTTTCAACGGATATATTCCAAGCGTTCCGGAACAGATTGAGGCCGATGAGACCAATGTGGGCGACTGGAGTCTTGTAGGAACTTACGGCACCTTGTCTTACGGTTCCGATCCGTTTAGCGGCAGCGTGCTTGAACCAAACGGAGGTGAGTTCGTCAAGGCAGGAGTGGATGCATCGGTCATTCCCTTCAGCGCATTCCTCAAGTATTCAGGTATTGACGATACAGTTCCTGATATCATAAAAGTCAGCTTTAAGGAACCGGAGGGCCCGGATACCGCCGTCGGAACCCTTAACATGAAGACCGGCGAGCTTATCATCGACGAGTGGTATGACCTTAACGGCCGCAAGCTGGAGAACGCCCCCTCAACCAAGGGCTTCTTCATCAATCAGGGGCGTATAATTCTCAGATAAGGGAGCCAAAGGGGACGGTTCTTTTTGGCCCCTTTTGATAAAAAAGCGTCTGGAGTAGTGTCCAGACGCTTTTTGTTCTTAAGTGAGCGTATTTAAAAAGGGGCCAAAAAGAACCGTCCCCTTTGGCTCCCTATTTCCGGGAGTCGGAGCCCCAGAGCATCTTCTCGCGGAGGGTGCTGAAGAAATCACCTCCGTGGGGCTTTATGACGTTGATCTGGAAGGGCGCACGGCTTATCTCGATGGCGGTGTGCTCGGGACAGCTGAAACTGTTGCCGTCGATTGACACCAGGAAGCTGTGGCTTCGGCTCTCCACGTCCAGACGGATGGTCTGGTCGGCCGATAGTACCAGCGGACGCATGGTGAGGCTGTGCGGAGCCACGGGGGTGAGGCAGATCACGTTGGTGCCCGGAGCTATGATGGGGCCGCCCACGCTCAGCGAGTAGGCGGTGGAGCCGGTGGGTGTGGCCACTACCAGGCCGTCGGCCTGATAATGGATCATGGGTGTGCCTCCAACCTTGGTGGCTATCGATATCATTGATGATATGTCATGCTTGAGTATTGCTATGTCATTGAGGGCATAGGGGGTGTGACCCTGGGGCAGACCGTCCATGCTTATCTGAAGCAGGTTGCGGCGTTCCAGAGAGTACTGCCCGGCGTGGATGAGACGGATGGCCTCATCAACGTGGCTGCAGGTGATATCGGCCAGGAAACCCAGACGGCCGGTGTTGATGCCGACCATGGGGATAGCCTTGTTTCCCACACGGGTAGCTGTGCGCAGGAACGTACCGTCACCACCGATGCTTATCACGGCATCGGCCTGAAAGTCGTCATCGGTGATAAGGCTGTCATAGGGAATCTCCAGACCCATAGTGCCTGTCAGGAATTCCAGATAACGGCTCTCCACGGCAATGGCATCGCCCAGTGAGCGCAGAAGACTGAATAGTTGCTGCTCGTGACCGCAAGTCTTTTCTGATGACGGATTTCCGAAAATGGCGAATTTCATCTTTATACTCTTTTAATCATAGGTGAGCGGATTTATTGTTATCTTTGCTGATTGGAGCAGAGAAGTTTTCCGGCTCTTGGCAAAGATAGTTCATTTTATCATACAAAGGACTCATGACCAGATTAAGTGTAAACATTAACAAGATAGCTACCATCCGTAACGCACGAGGCGGAAACAATCCGGATGTGGTTAAGGTGGCGCTGGACTGCGAGAGGTTCGGCGCTGACGGCATCACCGTCCATCCCCGTCCCGATGAGCGTCACATACGCCGTCAGGATGTATATGACCTCAAGAAGGTGCTGACCACGGAATTCAACATAGAGGGCTTTCCGTCGGTCGAATTCATGGAGCTGGTAGGCAAGATCAGGCCGGCTCAGGTCACACTCGTGCCCGATGCCCCCGGACAGATAACATCGAACCATGGATGGGACACCCTGAACAACCAGGCATTCCTGACCGATATCATCCAGGAGCTGAAAGGCAACGGTATAAGGGCATCGGTTTTTGTCGATGCAAACCCGCTGATGGTTGAGCATGCCGCCCTGGCAGGCGCCGACCGCGTGGAGCTCTATACCGAGCCTTACGCCACCAACTATGTGGAGCTGGATCCCGAGACGGCTGTCAAACCGTTCGTGGAGGCTGCACGCAAGGCTAAGGAGTGCGGTCTGGGACTGAACGCAGGTCATGACCTGAGCCTTGTGAACCTTAAGTTCCTCAAGCAGAGCATACCCTGGCTGGATGAGGTGTCCATAGGTCATGCACTGGTTTGTGACGCCCTCTACCTGGGACTTGAAAAGACAATCAACGAATACAAAAACTGCATTTTATAATATGTTCCTACAATCTACAATTGCACAGACATTAGGCGATACAGCGGCTCAGAGCCCTGTCGTAACTCAGTTGGCCGAGGAAACCGCCGACAAGATGAATCTTTTTGACATGGCGCTCAAGGGCGGCTGGATAATGCTGATACTGCTTATCCTGTCAATCATCTGTTTCTACATCTTCTTTAACCGCATAGCGGTTTACCGTAAGGCAGCCATCGACGATCCTCATTTCATGGACCGCGTGAACGATTACATGAAACACGGTGAGAACAAGTCAGCGCAGATATTCTGCCAGGCCACCGCGTCACCTCTGAGCCGTATTGTGGAGAAGGGCATAGGTCTTGCTGACCATGACGCAAAGGATATCCAGCTGGGTATGGAGAATGCCGCCAATGTGGAGATCGCCAAACTGGAGAAGGGCCTCAAGGGTCTCTCGACAATAGCCAGTGCAGCTCCCATGATCGGTTTCCTTGGAACGGTCATCGGTATGGTCCGTGCCTTCTGGGAGATGTCGAATGCAGGTAACAACATTGACGTGTCTCTGCTTTCAGGCGGTATCTACGAGGCTATGATCACCACTGTAGGAGGTCTGATTGTAGGTATCATCGCGCTGTTCGCATACAACTTCCTGGTTGCACGCGTGGACAGCATAGCAAACGAGATGGAGTCATTCATTCAGGATTTCACCGTAAATCTGGAGAAGTGATATGTTGAAGAGACGTAACGAGGTATCGCCGCAGTTCAGCATGTCGTCCATGACCGACATCATATTCCTGCTGCTGATATTCTTCATGATAACATCAACGATGGTCAGCCCCAACGCCATCAAGGTGTTGCTGCCTCAGAGCTCACAGCAGACATCGGCCAAACCCCTGACCCGCGTCATCATAGACCGTGACCTGAACTACTACACGGCTTTCGGCAACGATGACGAGATGCCTATAGTGTTTGAGGAGCTGACCGATTTCCTCATTGACTGTTCCCAAAAGGAGCCGGAGATGTACGTGGCACTTTATGCCGATGAGTCAGTACCCTACAAGGAGATTGTAAAGGTGCTCAATATAGCTAACGAGAACCAGTTCAAGGTTGTGCTTGCCACACGCCGTCCTGACCGTAAGTAAGACCCGATGAAAACGATTGTCAGAGAAAACGGATTCAACATATTCTCACTGTTGTGGACACTGCTTGTCCACACTCTCGTAGTGGCTCTGCTTCTGGTCATTCATCTTACCAGACCTATCATGCAGGCCGAGAGCGGCGTTCCCGTGATGCTGGGCAATATGGGTAATCTTGATACCGACTACGAGTTTACCGAGGTGAACTCCATGCCGGCTCCGCAGCCTGCTGCGCCACCCGTTCCGGTGGCACCTGTGGCTGAGCCCAATATCACCCAGAACCTTGAGGAGACCGTAGCCATAGAGAGTGGTGAGAAGGAGAAGACCGTGACCCCGCCCCAGGAGACTGTCAAGCAGCCTACACCTGAGGAGATACGCGCCGAGCAGGAGCGTCAGGCCGCCGAGCAGGCACAGAACCTCATGGCCAACGCCTTTGGCCGCAGCAACGCCATGCAGGCCAGCCAGGCCACCGCAACCGCTCAGGAGGTTCAGGGTACCCCCGGCTCAGAACAGGGTAACACTTCGCAGGGCAAAACTACAGGCGTAGGAAGCTATGGAACTTTTGATCTTGGAGGTCGTGATATACTTGGAGGACTTCCTAAACCTATATACGGGGATATTCCAGAAGAGGGACGTGTGGTAGTGGTTATTACAGTTTCACCTGAGGGAAACGTCATTAATACGAGTATAAATCTTAGCAGAACAAATACTAGTGACGCTAAGTTGAGGCAAATAGCAGAGGAGGCGGCTAGAAAAGCCAAGTTCCAACGTTTAGATGGTCTTAATAATCAAAGTGGTACAATTACCTACTACTTCAAAAAGATTTAATTCTCAATTCTCAACTCTCAATTCTCAACTCTCAATTCTCAACTCTCAATTCTCAATTAGAAAAATGGTCTACATTTTTTTAGCCGAGGGCTTTGAAGCCATAGAAACTATCACTCCTTTAGACATGCTCATC
>CACZCX010000021.1 GCA_902779875.1 uncultured Bacteroidales bacterium
CAACTGCAGTAGGCCATACTGAAATGGGGGTTGTGCTGTTCTTGGGTGATGCATTCTTACCTGCTGCAGAATAAGCGCTTGTGATGGTAAAGTAGCCGTCGTCCTGTGATGCTACGTCTGTTACACCATTGAATGTGAATGCGGTCGAAGAAGCAGGTGCATAGGCATAGAATGCATATGTGGTAGCTGCCTTATCCCAATAACGGTTATTGGTGTATTCCCACTTTGAACTTGTGGTGTTGTAGGTTACATCCTCATTGCTGAATACTGCAGTTGCGGATGTGTTCTTGTAACCCCATACCTTGAACTGATTGTGGTGATCTTTAAGGTTGAGTGAATAGCTCTCACCGGAGTTTTCTGACCTGGTGGCCTTCTGTGCGTAGGTGTCAAAACCGATTAAGGTGTCCTGACTTTCAATCTCTTTGAAAACGTCGTTGCTTGAGCAGGCTGCGAACAGTGTGGCAGCGGCTGCGATCATCAAATAACTCTTTTTCATAATTCTCTTTTCTTTAATGGTTTATGTATTTGTATTCTTTATTACTGAACTGTCTGGCTTACTACAGTAGTGTTATCCCATAAGGTTGCGGTGGCATCAAACTTGATGACATCGGGTGTAATGGTGATGTTCAGATAGTAGTTGTAACCGTCATAATACTTTTGCAGGGCTGCAAGGTCATACAGGTCAAGGGTATAGGTGTAATCCTCGTTGTAAGTACCTGAAGCGATGTTGTATTTGATGGTCAGAGTGGCCTGGTTGTCTGCTATTGTCTGAGGCATTACAAGGCTCTCGATGAAGAAGTAGGGATCACCTGCCTGGAATACAGCGGATACATACTGTCCTTTGTCAAGAACCTGGTTGCCGGTGTAATGGAGGGCGTAGGTGTTGTCGTCGACGCCTGCTGTCCAACCGCTTACCTTGGGGTTGGCGGTGGCGTTATAGTTCTGTTCGTTGTATGAACCCTTGTCCTTGAGACCGGTAACCTTGACTTCCTTGATGGTAACGTCTGAGTTGTACAGAGCCTCGGCCTGGCCGATGGTGATGTTCAGCTTAGACAGTATATGACGGAATACGAGGTTTACATACGTGTCGTGACCGTTACCGTTCTGAGCCTCTGAATCAGATATCATCAGGTCAAGGTCACCGTTGCCGGCTTCATTGAATCCTTTGATCTTTTCAGCCTGTGTGGCGGTTGCCTGAATGTTGGTACCGGTCAGTATGTAATCTGATGAGGTCTTGAAGTAACTGCCTGCATCACCTACCTGAGCCTTGACAGCTCCGTAATAGTAGCGGATGGGGTTGGCTGCTGCGGCGGGTGCATATGCTATGAAATCATAAGTAGCCTGCTTGTCCCAGAAACGGGGATCGTCATACTTCCAATCGCCCAGAACCGCATCAGCGGTAGTCTGATATGTGCAGGTAACGCCATCCTGTACGCCTACTGCGGTAGCCTTGCCTCCGAATACGTACTGAATATCGGTTCCATCATTTACATTCTGCTTTGTTCCGTATACGGCAAACTTGTTATGGTAGTATTCAAGGTTTGTAGCCACATCGGTGTTGCCGCGGGTGGCTTTCTGTGAGTAAGAGGTAAAGCCGATGGCTGCCGGCTCGTTGTCCTGAAGATTCTCCTGGATCTTCTCTGTCTCAGAGCATGCTGCGAATATCGCTGCTGATGCTACTAACATAAGATAACTCTTTTTCATAAGTCGTCGTTTTTTGTTGTTTATAATCTTTTGTTTCTTATCAGTTTATGAATCTAATGGTAGATCCGTTGTAAAGAGAGTAGCTTCCGGTGAGGAATTGATCCTCCTGGTTGGCTCTCTCCTGTGTATCAGTCTGTCCAAGATTGTTGAACAGGGTAACCAGTGCAGCAAGTGCGAGGACTGCTGCCGCTGCCAGGAACATGTAGCTCCATTTGCCCTTCTTAATGTCTGTAAACATACTTATTATATTTTATTTATTTTTTTATTTTTCACCTATTATTATTAAAAAATCATCTTCGGGGCATCAGATTACGAGTTCTGCGTTAACTTCATTGGCCCAATCCTCAACACTTGCGTTAAATCCGCCGCCGCTCTGCTGCTTCTGATCCAGGAGTTCCTGCGGAACGCTGCTGCCGTCAATATATATAGTAATGACACCGCCGGTGGGCTTTGAATGCATCTCATCGGTGATGTTCCTGGTAACGGTGTAGGTAACTCCGTTTCTCAGAGTGAGACCTATGCCGATATAGTTCTTGTCAATCTCTTTAGCCTTAGTGCCGGCCTTTGTCAGATCCAGGGGAGTGATACCGGGAAGACCCCAGGTGAGGACTCTTGCTGCCATGATGTCTGCGCTCTCAACTGTGGTGTTCTCGTCAATGCGTACATTCTCATGATGCTGCATGGGCTTAACCTCATCGGTTGAGATTGAGATTGTGTTGTTCAGGGTCTTGCGGGTGAACATCTCAACACCCTGGGAAAGACCTGTTACTGTGATACCCTTGCTGCCTACAATGCGGTTGCCCTTTTCATCAGCGTTGTTCAGAACTACTATCTGATAAAGGTAGATGAATGTGTAGGGGCGGAGGGCTGCGTCTACTTTGTATATATAGGTAATGTTACCGTCAGCGTCATATTCCTTCTCATATCCTGAAGGATCCTCGCTGATCTCGAGATCGGTAACGAGAGTTCCGAATACCTCGTCAGGCTGGTTGTAATCGATGTAGCTCTTGGTTGTATCGGGCATCTCACTGCTTGCGCTCTCACCACGGGTGCGGATCCATGATGACTGGTTGCTCATGCGGGTGGATGCTGTGTATGATTCGTAGTCGTCGCTCTGGATGAATGAGGTGTACTCAGTACCAAAGTTGTAGAACATCATATCATATGTGGAACCGGCAGTCAGTGATACGCGACCGCCTTTTGAATCAAAAATCTTGAAGAATGAGTTGAAACGCTTGCCGGTGTAGGGATCTACGCTGTAGATGGTAGCCTTGATGAGGTCGGGCTTGGTGTAACCTACGGTGCCGAAGTTTGAGAGAGTCTCGTTCCAGCTGTACTGCCACTCGGTCTCCCAATCTACGCCCCACAGGAGGTCAAGACCTATATCGTACATCTCAACCCTGATGTCGGTCATGTCAACACGGAGGAACAAATCCTTGCGTTCGCAGGATGTCGTACCGAACAGCAGTACAGTTGCAAGACCCAGAATAATCTGTATCTTTGCGATTGTCTTGTTTGAATTTGTTCGGTTTGACATTTAAATTTGTTCTTTTCTTGATTTCCATTACAAAAGTACACGTTATATATGTGATGATTTTCCAACATTGTAAAATTGGATTCCAAAAATCACAAAACGAAAATCAAACAATAGTTCAAATATCAACAACCCATGTATAATACGACAATTAATAGACGAAACAACAATTGTTGATTTGATAAATGGTGCTATGTTATACAAAAAAAGGCGATATTTGGTATTCTGGAGAGGATTTACGAGCTATCTTTGCGTTATAAACAACAAAGGACTTGAATATGCTAAGCTATTTTGCGGTACAATTACCATTTTCAGTATGTGCGGTATGGTGCGTCTTGATGATGCTGAAAACCAAAAAAGACTACTCAGATCGTCTTATGCTGTGGATTTTGGGACTTCTGGCAATCTGTTTCCTGTCCGGTTCCCAGCATTTTTCACCCAATCCTGACTTCAAGAGGCTGGTCATAACGGATATTGTAATGCAGTTTACCTCACTTTCCGTATTCCCCATTATCTGTTTTTACATAAGGTCGGGTTATGAGGAGACTAAGGCAGGCATGCTTTCTTATCTGCTTCTTCTGCCTTCCCTGTTTGTTCTGGGAGCTAATATTGCCATGACTGCTGCTCTTGGTGTTGAGAACTGTTCAATCCTCCTGGAGTCTTCATATAAGGGTATTCTGATTCCTGATTATCTGGATGCTGCCGAGAAGGCATATGTCAATGTCAGCCGGTATTCCTATCATTTCGTGTTCTTTTTATCGCTTGCCCTTTCCCTTGTGTATATTTTCTCAAAACTGTTATCCGGTAAGTTTAAATTTGTACATGTCTCACTTTTTTTGAGAGGTCTTAAATCTTCATTCGTTCCCAATATCGTTTGTTTATTTTTCATCATTTTCTTTATTCTTTGGGGACTTTGTGTGATATTTGACAATGTATTCATGTCCATAGCCTCTATCTGGAACCCGATCTGGTCTATTGTTTCTGCTGTTATACTGTTCCTGGTGGGTTATGTATCGGTCATTCCGCCACTTCCAGGCGGTTATATGAATATAGAGAGGATGCGGCATCCCTTCAACGCTCTTTATCAGACCCCGCAGGAATACCTCCAGGGTATAGATTCTGGCCCTGTGGCTGGCGCTTCCACATCGGGCTATGACAAGATTATGGATTCTTTCAAACAATTGATGATTGCCAATCAGGGCTTCCTCAATGCAGGTATGACGATTGATGAAATCTCCCGACAACTCAATACAAACCGTACCTATGTATCAAAACTGGTGAATATATATTACGGTATGCCTTTCAGGGATTACATCAACAAGCTCAGGATTGATTATTCCAAGAATCTCATGGCCGATGAGCCTGATGCCGTGATTGATTACATAGCACTCAAGAGCGGTTTCCAGAGTTCAACCCAGTTTATACGCAAGTTCCGCGAACTGGAGGGCATGACGCCTACTGTCTGGAAAGCTTCAATGAGAAAGAAATGAATCATTATTACATATCTATTCCGCTATGAGCCACAAGCTTATAGCGGATGATTTTTTAAAAGCCCCACAAGAGGTTTTTTTTTGTTAATAAAGGGTCATGTTATCTGTATTTGACTAAATTTGCGAAATACAACCTACGAGAATTACATTATTAACCTATGAATACCAAAATCCAGGAACTTACCGACATTATATATAATGAAGGTGTAGCTAAAGGTCAGGCTCAGGCTGACCAGATTCTGGCCCAGGCCAACGAACAAGCACAAAAGTTGATTTCTGATGCCCGCAAGGAGGCAGATTCCATTCTGGCTGCGGCACGTAAGGAGAGCGCCGACAATGCAGAGAATGTACGCAAGGAGCTCAAGCTTTATTCAGCACAGGCCGTTGAGGCCCTCAAAAGCGAGATAGCCACTGTCATAACGGACAAGATCGTATCGGATACGGTCAAGGGCTTTACTGCCAATCAGGATGTATTTAACGAGTTTATTCTCAAGATTGCCCAGGAATGGGGCAAGAATCAGAATATTGAGATTCAGGCTGCCGATGCCGATGCCATCAGGAAATATTTTACCGCACATGCCAAGCAGCTGCTTGACGGCGGTGTCAAAATTTCCCAGGTGAACGGCCGTGCCGCTGAATTCTCCATCCAGCCTGCCGACGGTTCATATAAGGTGAACTTCGGCGCCGAAGAGTTTGAGAACTGGTTCAAGTCTATCCTGCGTCCGCAGCTGGTAGAGACTCTCTTCTGACTCTAATGGCTAACTACTACTATCTTATTGCCGGCCTGCCCGACATCAGTTTTGATGGCTCCAAGGCTCCGGTTACCGTTGAGTCGTTCCGCAGTGAGGTCTATGAGGCCCTGAGCGGGAGTGACCGCAAGGTCATGGACCTGCTTCTGCTTGAGAACGACTGCCGTAACCTTATAACCTTGCTGGGCAGCGGTTCCGTTCCTGCCGATGCCCCCCGCGGGCTGCTGGGTACAGACCGAATGGAAGAGGTCATAGCCCAGGTCAAGGCCCAGGATAAGCCCGATCAGGATATTCCCGGGTTCATCTACACGTTCATAGAGGAATGGCAGAACGAGAGCTGGAGAGTGATGGCAGGATTCGCCGAGGACCGTCTGTGGAGTCTGTTCTATGATTATGCCATGGAGTCGGACAACGGGTTTGTTCGTGAATGGTACCGTTTCAACCTGAATGTGAACAATATCCAGGCTGCCATAACGGCACGTACTTACGGACTTGACATACAGAAGGTGATTGTGGGTTCTGACGATATAGCCCATGCGCTGCGTACAAGCGGTGCGCGTGACTGGGGGCTCAGTCAGGAACTTGAGTATTTTGAGGACGTGGCCAGGCTGCAGGAGGAGGATGATCTCTCACAGCGTGAGCGCAAGACCGATATGCTGCGCTGGCGTTGGCTTGAGGACAACTCATTCTTTAACTATTTCAGCGTGGAGAAACTGTTCTCATACATGGTACGTCTGGGTATGGTGGAGAGATGGACAGGCATGGACCGCGAGCGCGGCCAGCAGCTGTTCCGTGAGCTTATAGGCTCACTCAAGGACCAGACTGAGGTACCAGCCGAGTTTAAGTAAAAAAGATAAAACAGAAAATATATTATGGCTACAAAAGGTACAGTACGCGGAGTCATTGCCAACATGGTCACACTCAAGGTGGACGGCCCTGTTGCACAGAATGAGATCTGCTACATTGAGACAGGTGGCGACAAACTGATGTCCGAGGTCATCAAGGTACAGGGCGAGAACGTCTTTGTACAGGTGTTCGAGAGCACCCGCGGCCTCAAGGTCGGCTCACCTGCCGAGTTTACCGGTCATATGCTGGAGGTTACTCTGGGACCGGGTATGCTGTCACACAACTTTGACGGTCTGCAGAATGACCTGGACAAGATGACAGGTGTGTTCCTTAAGCGTGGTGAGTACACCTATCCGCTTGACAACGACCGTCTGTGGAAGTTTGAACCTATAGTCAAGGTTGGTGACAAGGTCCGTTCATCGGACTGGTTGGGTAAGGTGGAGGAGAATTTCCAGCCCCTTAAGATCATGGCTCCCTTCCAGCTGGAGGGTGAATATACCGTAAAGAAGATTGCAGCCGAGGGCGAGTACCGCATCATTGACGAGATTGCAGTCCTGGAGAACGCCAAGGGTGATACCGTAAGCGTGAACATGATTCAGAAATGGCCTGTAAAGGTGGCCATGACCAACTACCGCGAGAAACCGCGTCCCTTCAAGCTTCTGGAAACCGGCGTACGTTCCATCGATACGCTGAACCCGATAGTAGAGGGCGGTACGGGATTCATACCCGGCCCGTTCGGTACCGGTAAGACAGTGCTCCAGCACGCCATCTCAAAGCAGGCTGAGGCCGATATCGTTATTATTGCCGCCTGCGGTGAGCGTGCCAATGAGGTTGTGGAGATATTCACCGAGTTCCCGGAACTGGATGACCCGCATACAGGCCGCAAGCTGATGGAGCGTACCATCATCATAGCCAACACATCGAACATGCCGGTTGCCGCGCGTGAGGCATCGGTCTACACGGCTATGGCCATATCGGAGTACTACCGCTCCATGGGTCTGAGAGTGCTGCTTATGGCTGACTCCACGTCACGTTGGGCTCAGGCTCTTCGTGAGATGTCAAACCGTATGGAGGAGCTTCCCGGACCGGATGCGTTCCCTATGGATATATCGTCAATCATCGCCAACTTCTACGGTCGCGCAGGTTACGTTTACCTGAACAACGGCCAGCCGGGCTCCATCACGTTCATCGGAACCGTATCACCTGCCGGTGGTAACCTTAAGGAGCCTGTGACCGAGAATACCAAGAAGGTGGCCCGTTGCTTCTACGCACTGGAGCAGGAGCGTGCCGACCGTAAGCGTTATCCGGCCATCAACCCGATTGACTCATACTCCAAGTATCTGGATTATCCCGAGTTCGAGAGCTACATTACCGACCGCATAAACAGTGAGTGGACCGGTAAGGTGAACGAACTCAAGACCCGTCTGCTGCGCGGTAAGGAGATTGCCGAGCAGATCAACATCCTGGGTGATGACGGCGTACCTGTAGACTATCACGTTACATTCTGGAAGTCGGAGCTGATTGACTTCATAGTCCTTCAGCAGGATGCATTCGATGAGATCGATGCCGTGACCCCGATGGAGCGTCAGGAGACCATCGTGAACCGCGTGATTGACATCTGCCATTCAGAGTTCAGGTTCGATACGTTCCTTGAGGTTACAGACTATTTCAAGAAGGTAATCAACCTGTGCAAGCAGATGAACTATCAGGAGTTCGAGTCGGAGAAGTATTTTGAATATGAGAAGCAGCTCAACGCACTTCTTGCAGAACGTAGAATCTCTTAATACCGCAGAGCTATGACAACAAAGGCATTCCAAAAGATATATACCAAGATAAGCCAGATCACCAAGGCTACCTGCTCCCTCAAGGCTGACGGTGTAGGTTATGACGAACTGGCTATGATTGACGGCCGTCTGGCTCAGGTGGTTAAGATATCGGGCAGAGACGTGACACTCCAGGTGTTTGAGGGAACCAATGGTATCCCCACCAACGCAGAGGTGGTGTTCATGGGCAAGGCTCCGAGCCTCAAGGTAAGCGAGAGCCTGTCAGGCCGATTCTTCAACGCATACGGTGACCCTATCGACGGCGGTCCCGCAGTCGAGGGTACTGAAGTCGAGATTGGCGGTCCTTCCGTGAACCCGGTACGCCGTAAGCAGCCTTCTGAGCTGATCGCTACCGGTATCGCGGGTATCGACCTTAACAATACACTGGTATCGGGCCAGAAGATTCCTTTCTTTGCCGATCCTGACCAGCCGTTCAACCAGGTAATGGCTACCGTGGCCATGCGTGCCAAGGCCGATAAGATCATACTGGGCGGTATGGGTATGACCAACGATGACTACCTCTACTTTAAGAACGTGTTCTCGAATGCCGGTGCCATGGACCGTATCATCGGTTTCATGAATACCACCGAGGACCCTGCCGTAGAGCGTCTGCTGGTGCCTGACATGGCACTGACCGCAGCTGAGTATTTTGCCGTTCAGAAAGACGAGAAGGTGCTGGTTCTGCTGTCCGATATGACATCCTATGCCGATGCGCTCGCCATTGTAAGTAACCGTATGGACCAGATTCCTTCAAAGGACTCCATGCCCGGTTCGCTTTACTCTGACCTGGCCAAGATATATGAGAAAGCCGTGCAGTTCCCCAGTGGCGGTTCAATCACCATTATAGCAGTGACGACCCTGTCAGGCGGTGATATCACACATGCCGTACCTGATAACACCGGTTATATTACCGAGGGTCAGCTGTTCCTGCGCCGCGACAGTGATATAGGTAAGGTTATCGTTGACCCGTTCCGTTCACTTTCACGACTCAAGCAGCTTGTTAACGGTAAGAAGACACGTGCCGACCATCCGCAGGTCATGAACGCCGCCGTACGTCTGTATGCCGATGCATCGAACGCCAAGACCAAGGTGGAGAACGGATTTGACCTGACCGACTACGACCAGCGTGCGCTTGACTTTGCTCACGACTACTCGGAGAAACTGCTGGCCATTGACGTCAATCTGGATACGACTGAGATGCTCGATGTAACCTGGGGCCTGTTCGCCAAGTACTTCAAGCCCGATGAGGTTAACATCAAGGCTGCACTTGTTGAACAATACTGGCCGAAATAATGGCAATTAAGTTCCAATATAACAAGACCTCGCTCCAGCTGTTGGAGAAGCAGCTGAAAGTGCGTAAACGTACCCTGCCTATCATCAAGAGCAAGGAGAGTGCGTTGCGTCTGGAGGTCAAGAAGTGCAAGGATGACCTGGTCAGACTTGAGGCCGAACTGGAGGAGGGTATCAGCAAATACGACTCTATGTTCGCCCTGTGGAATGAGTTCAACCCGGAACTGATTAAGGTGGCCGATGTCCATCTGACGGTTCGCAAGATTGCCGGCACACGTATCCCGGTGCTTGACAAGGTTGACTTTGAGATCACCCCGTTCAGTCTGTTCAGTCAGCCCAAATGGTATTATGACGGTATCAATATACTGCAGGATCTTGCACATGACGCCATTCTGGTGGAGTTTACCACTGCCAAGCTCTCTCTGCTTGAGAAAGCCCGCAAGAAAACCACCCAGAAGGTGAACCTGTTTGAGAAAGTGCAGATTCCCGGTTATGAGGATGCCATTCGTAAAATCAAACGTTTCATGGAGGATGAGGAGAACCTCTCCAAATCCAGTCAGAAGATTCTCAAGTCTCTGCTGGAGAGCCGTGAAGCCGCTAAAGAAGAGGAGGCAGAGCTATGATTACCAAGATGAAGAAACTCTCCTTCCTTATATACAATAAGGAGTATGAACCCTTCCTTGAGCATCTGCGCTCACTGGGAGTGGTGCATGTCATACAGAAACAGCAGGGTGCCGTACAGGATTCCGCTCTTCAGGAGGACATAAACCTTCTGGCCCGTTACAGGAACCTGGTGCGCGTGCTTGAACCGCTGGCTGCAGGGCACAAAGGGGACGGTTCTATCTGTGCCCTTGAGACCGGTTCTCCTTTTGATGAGGCAGTGAAAGGGGCACAGATAGAACCGTCCCCTTTGTGCCCCTCTAAGGTGCTGGAGCAGTATGATCTGCTGGAGGCCGAGAAGGTGGTTCAGGAGCAGACACTCCAGGCTCTTAACCGTGACCGTGCCATGCTTCTGCCCTGGGGAGATTTTGAGCCACAGAAGGTGGAGCGCCTGCAACAGGCCGGTTACAGGATCCGGTTCTACACCTGTCCTCTCCGTGCATTCCGTGAGGAGTGGAACGAATACGGACTTGTGGAGATACTGCGTGACAAGCAGAAGGTGAATTTCATAACCATTACCCACAGTGACGTAGTGCCCGATATCGACGCCGAGCAGGTTCAATTGCCCGCCATGTCACTGAGTGCTGTCGATAAGGATATCGAGAAGACCAAGGCCGCCATTGAGTCAATCCCCGCCAGGATGGCTCAGCTGGCCGGGACCGGTCTGCCTCTTGTTGAAAGAGCCATAAAGGAGCTTGAGAACAAGGTGGATCTGGGCCGTGTACGCCTGTCGGGCGATAAGGTCGCCGCCGATTCCCTGTTGCTGCTTGAGGGTTGGGCGCCCGCCGACAAGGTGGATGAGATATCCTCACAGCTTGATATCAAGGGCGTCTTCTTTGACGTACAGGATCCCGAGCCCGATGATGACATTCCTATCCAGCTCAAGAACAACAAGTTCGCCAGACTGTTCGAACCGCTTACCAAGCTCTATATGCTTCCTACATATGAGGAGCTTGACCTGACGCTGCTGTTCGCTCCGTTCTTCATGCTGTTCTTCGGACTCTGTCTGGGTGACATAGGCTACGGACTGCTTATGATTGTGGCCCTGCCCATATTTACCAAGCTGTTCCAGCTCATCAACCCCAGTTTCAGCAAATGGCTGGTCGTACTGTTCGGCGCAAGCACCATGCTGTGCGGACTACTGTCCGGAACATTCTTCGGGTTCAATATCTACGACATTGATATCCCGTTCATACAGTCCATGAAGTCTCTGCTTTATACCGATAACTCGACCATGTTCACCGTATCGCTCTGCATAGGCGTGGTACAGATACTGTTCGGTATGGGTATCAAGGCGGTGAACCTGACCATACAGTGCGGATTCAAGTATGCCCTGAGCACTATAGGATGGCTCCTGCTGCTCATCACCATAGGCGTATCGGTACTGGCCGGACTGGATATGAAGAGCCCTGTAGTTCTGGGACTGATAATCGTGGCTGCCATACTCATATTCCTGCTCAACAGCCCGGGCAAGAACCCGCTGCTGAATATCGGACTGGGGCTCTGGGACAGCTACAACATGGCTACAGGCCTGCTGGGTGACGTGCTCTCATACGTGCGTCTGTTCGCCCTGGGTCTGTCGGGCGGTATCCTGGCAAACGTGTTCAACGAGATGGCTATAGGTATGAAACCCGATAACCCCGTGGCCGGATTCATAGTCATGGTACTGATATTCGCCATAGGTCATGCACTGAACATATTCATGAATATACTCGGTGCCATTGTACATCCCATGCGACTCACGTTCGTGGAGTTCTTCAAGAACTCGGGATATACGGGTGGAGGCACGGAATATCGTCCGTTCAGAACAATTGAGAATTGAAAGTTGAAAATTGAGAATTAATTAAATAACAAACAATTATGTCAAGTTTAGTATTAGCTTTTGTGGGCGTAGCCCTTATGATCGGCCTCGCAGGTATTGGAAGCGCATACGGTGTAACAATCGCCGGTAATGCAGCAGTAGGTGCCCTTAAGAAGGTTGACAAGTTCGGTAACTTTATCGTGCTGACCGCTCTTCCCGGTACACAGGGTCTGTACGGTTTTGCAGGTTACTTTATTTTTGCCAATATGGCCGAGGTTCTCACTCCTGAAATCACAGCCATGCAGGCAGCATCAGTATTCGGCGGTGGTCTGGCTCTGGGTCTGGTAGGCCTCTTCTCAGCTATCCGTCAGGGTCAGGTTTGCGCTAACGGTATCGCCGGTATAGCACAGGGTCATGACGTGTTCAGCAAGACTCTGATCCTTGCCGTATTCCCCGAGCTCTACGCTATCGTAGCTCTGGCCGGTGTGTTCCTCATGAGCACAGCTCTCTAAGAACTGATAAGTGTTGAATAAAAGAAAAGCCCCGCATTTGCGAGGCTTTTCTTGTTTATGGGGTCCTGAATCAATAGAACCACTTTACGTAGCAGAAGTCCTGACGGTGGGGCAGGTCTGCGTTCTTGGGATACATACGGTATGCAACCTTGAATGTGCCCGGGAAATCGTTCTTGATCTTACCGTGGAAACGGTACAGGTTACCTTCGCGGCCCACGAGTTCCAGAGGTACGACCTTGAGCAGTTTCTCGCTGCCGTCGGCGTCATAGCCCATAACGACCATCTCAACGCCTACGGCATCCTCAAGACCCTTCTCATCAATCACATACTCCATCTCGTATGACTTACCGGTCTCGAACAGACCCTGCATTACAGACTCTGTCTTGTTGCTGCTTACCACCTCAAGTGAATCCCAGCGCTGTGCTACGGTCTCCTTCCAGGCTGCAATCTCCTTGGCCTTGGCATAGTCGTTAGCCACCAGACTCCTGGAGCGCTCCGCCATCTTGTTGTAGAACTTGCTGAAGTAGTCATCGAGCTGACGCTTCATTGTGTAATGGGGAGCGATCTGAGCGATTGAGTTCTTCATAGTCTCAACCCAACCCTCGGATATGCCCTCGGCGTTCTTGTTGTAGTAGAGCGGAACAATCTCGTTCTCAAGCAGGCTGTAGATGGTAGCTGCATCGAGCTGGTCCTGATAGCCCTGGTTCTGGTAGGTACGCTTGTCGGTAAGAGCCCAACCGGCACCCTCACGGTAACCCTCGTACCACCATCCGTCAAGCACGGAGAGGTTCACTACACCGTTCATAAGAGCCTTCTCGCCCGATGTGCCCGATGCCTCGAGCGGACGGGTGGGAGTGTTGAGCCAGATATCTACGCCCGATACCAGTCGACGTGCCACGTGCATATCGTAGTTCTCAAGGAATATGATCTTGCCTATGAACTCCGGACGGCGGCTTATGTCGATGATCTTCTTAATAAGCCCCTGACCGGCACCGTCATGCGGGTGTGCCTTACCTGTGAACAGGAACTGTACAGGATACTTGGGGTTGTTCACGATCTTGGCCAGACGGTCCAGGTCAGTGAACAGCAGGTGGGCACGCTTGTATGTGGCAAAGCGGCGTCCGAATCCGATGGTCAGTGCGTTGGGGTTGATCTTCTCCAGCAGTGAGACTATGAGTGAGGGGTCACCCTGGTTCTTGAGCCAAGTCTCACGGAAGGTCTTGCGGATGAACTCTATGAGCTGTTTCTTGAGGTCATAGTGCAGATCCCAGACAACCTTGTCAGGCACCTTGTATATCTCTTCCCAGATGGCGGCGTTGGACTGGTCTGAGAGGAACTTCTTGTCAAAATACTTGGCATAGAGGTCCTGCCACTCCTTGGCTGCCCATGTGGGCATATGTACGCCGTTGGTCACATATCCTACGTGACTCTCCTCGGGGTAGTAACCCTTCCATATTCCTGCGAACATCTTCTTGGACACCTCACCGTGGAGCCAGCTTACGCCGTTGACCTCCTGGCAGGTGTTGCATGCGAATGTCGACATGCAGAACCTCTCACCGGGATCGCCGGGGTTGGTACGGCCCATATCCATGAGTTCACCCCATGAGATGCCGAGCTGCTGTGCGTAACCGCTCATGTACTTGCCGAACAGACCCTCGTCAAAGTAGTCGTGACCGGCAGGAACGGGAGTGTGTACGGTGTAGAGGGATGATGCACGAACCACCTCCATGGCCTGGTTGAATGTAAGACCCTGCTTTACGTACTGTGTAAGACGGTACAGGTTGCAAAGTGCAGCATGTCCCTCGTTGCAGTGGTAGATATCCTTCTTGATACCCAGAGCCTCAAGGGTGAGCATACCGCCTATACCCAGCAGGATCTCCTGCTTGAGTCGGTTCTCCCAGTCACCGCCGTAGAGCTGTGATGTGATGGGACGGTCGTACTCGCTGTTCATGTCTATGTCGGTATCCATAAGGTACAGGGACACACGGCCTACGTTAACCTTCCAGATGGCGGCATAAACGGTATAGTTTATATAGGGAACGGCTACTGTCATAGGCTGGCCGTTGCTGTCATATACTCTCTCGATAGGCAGGGTGTTGAAATCCAGCGGCTCGTAGTTTGCAATCTGCTGACCGTCCATGGAGAGGGTCTGCGTAAAGTAACCGTGGCGGTAGAGGAATCCTACACCAACCATATCGACATTACTGTCACTGGCCTCCTTCATGTAGTCGCCGGCCAGGACGCCAAGACCACCTGAGTAGATCTTGAGCACGTGGGTCAGACCGTACTCCATGCAGAAGTAGGCCACTGACGGACGCTTGCTGTCGGGCTTTACATCTATATATTTGCGGAATTTGTCATAAATGGCATTCATTTTGCCCAGGAATGCGGCATCCTTGGACAGCTCCTCCAGCTTGTCGTAACCGAGACGCTGGAGCATGATGATGGGGTTATGACGAACCTCTGTCCACATATCGGGATTGATATCCTTGAACAGAGCCTTGCCATCCTCGTTCCAGACCCACCAGATATTGTGAGCCAACTCGTCAAGTTTCTGCAGAGCCTCAGGCATGCTTGATTTTACATAGAAATCATGCCAGGAGGGCAGATTTGAATTACTTGCTTTTATTTTCATATCGTCTCTAAAATAATTTCTTAACTGTTTTGGTACATTTTGCGCCAAGTCTTGTTGACTGCAAATTGGTATGCTTCAAGGTAATACTTAATAAAGTGTTTCCATAGTGCTTTCTGTGCTATTTTGCCGGCCTTCTGCCTTATCTCTTCACGCTGAGCCAGGCTCAGCTGTACCCACTTCTCGATCTGGGCGCTTATATCGGTGGCGGCATCGTGCCAGTTGCCGTCAGTGCGGTGAACCACCTTGACACCATCCTCAATCTCGGCCTTATGGCCCAGTACTGAGTTGACCCAGAGACCGAAACCGGCCAGGTCCGATGTCACCGTGGGCACCTTGAATGCAGCGCTCTCGAGCGGGGTGTAACCCCAAGGCTCGTAATATGAAGGATAGACCGCCAGATCCTGACCTATAAGCAGGTCATAATATGAACGGCCGAATATGCCGTCATTTCCGTCAAGATAACAGGGAACGAACAGAACCTTGATATTGTCATCGGGCCTGTTTTCGAATCCCATGGACCTGAGGGTGCAGAGCACGCGGTCCTCATCCATGTTGTGCAGCCAGTGTGTGGTGAGCGGCATGGGTAGGGGAGTGGTGCCGGTATCCTTGAGTGACAGGCGGTCCTGCAGGTCAGTTCTGGGCTCCTTGACCCAGGCGGGGACGTTGATCAGTGCCAGGATGTGGGCTCCATCGGTCCTGTTGTTGTCACGCAGCTTGCGCAGCGACTCCAGGAACAGGTCGATTCCCTTGTTGCGGAACTCGTATCGTCCACCGGTAGCCACGATGACTGTCTCGCTGCCCCAGAATGTTCCGAACAGCTTGTTGGCCACGTTGAGTATGCACTGACGTGCGTCGCGGCGGGTAGCGTCGAACTTGCTTGCCGGAGGCAGGAATCCGTCCTCAAAGCCGTTCACGGTGATGACATCGGGAGTACGCTCCAGCAGCTGTGTGCATTCCAGAGCCGTGATGTCGCTGACAGTGGTGAAGCAGTCAACCCTCTGTGCAGTCTGTTTCTCTACGGAGTGCTTGGACTCCATATTGAGCTCCTGAGCCATCTGGTCACCGTTATAGCCCTTGAAGAACTCGTACAGTGCCTTGCCGTTACCGCAGATGGAACGTCCTATCGAGGTGGCGTGCGTGGTAAACACTGTCGCTACCTGCGGTATGAAGTGCTTGAGGAATAGTGCTCCCAGACCGGTCATCCACTCATGTGCATGATAGACTACCGTGTCATTGGGGCTTATGTTGAAGTTGTAGAAACTTTTTACTGCCATTGCGGCGGTGTACGAGAACATTGAAGCTTCGTCATAATCACCGTATGCATGCATGGAATCCACCTTGAACAGCTCCCAGGCACGGCCGTAGATGGAGTTCTTGAGCGGATAGCTCGCCATGAAGTTTACCAGGAATACGATGGGTCGGCCGGGTATGTTCCAATAACCGGTACGGACCAGGATGCCGTCGTTTTCACGGGCTACATCCTTCCAGATGGCGTAAAGTGATTTGTCCTCAACAAACAAGGGGTTGTTCTTGCCTTCCCAGAGATCGGGACCGACATAGATGAGCGTGGCGCCACTCTCCTCCTTAAGCGTCTTGGCCTGAGTGGAGAGCACAGTGTATATGCCTCCAATTTTATTGCAGACCTCCCAGCTAACGGAAAATATGAAGTTTGGCTTCCTGTTGGTATCCATAATGATAATCCTTTTTATCAGATTTTATTCTAGGCCGCAAAGTTAGCAATAATCGCAGCTACATTGTTTAATATTTAACACTCTTTTTTATGAGTGCGTGTGCGTATGTACGTGCGTGTAGGGGTGTCAGCGTATGACACCTGAGATAATCATCTCGTCATCGGGTGCGTAGCAGACGGCGAACTGGCCGGGAGTGATGCCGCGCTGGGGCTCGTCAAACAGTATGAACAGCCCGCCAGGGCGCTGAATGAGCCATCCGTCCTGGAGCGGCTGACGGTAGCGTATGCGGATGCGGTAACGGCGGATCTCGCCCATGGTCATCTTAAGGTCCTCACGTATCCAGTGCTCCTGTCCGGCTGCGATCATAAGGCAGCTGCCGGAGAGTCCGGGGTGGGTGTGACCCTCACCTGCATATACGGTGTTTGACTCTATATCGGTACCTATTACGAACAGCGAATTGTCATGTCCGCCCACGTTAAGGCCGTGACGCTGGCCGATGGTGAAGAACTGCGCTCCGTCATGCTCTCCGATGATCTTACCCCAGGGATTGGCTTTCCATCGGGTCTTCTTGACATGCTTGCGTCCGGAGCGGTAGGTCTCGGTCACGAACCTTATGGAGTCATAACGGTAGGGGGTAGCGAGACGCTCCAGGGTCTCATCGGCCAGGAGTGCTATCCTGGCGGGGTCATAGCAGTTAGAACTGAGTGTTCCCGTGCACTTGTCCTCGCTTATGTATCCTGTCACCAGATTGGCCTCAGCTCCGTTCGCGGTCAGGCCGGAGAGAGTCTCTTTCTGGAATCTGTAGTGCGGATTCCCCTCATAGAAAGCGGGATAGACCTCTACTATGTTGCCCTTGCTGCTCTTGAGTTTCTGTTTGAGGAACTCCGGCAGGTCCACCTTGCCCACAAAACAGATACCCTGCGAGTCTTTCTTGGTGGCCGATGGCAGGGCGGCCTCGGCAGCTATCCGGCGAACCTCCTTCTTGAGCAGATGACCGATGGGGAACATGGCCCTGGAGAGCTGCTCCTGGCTGAGCTGGCACAGGAAATAGCTCTGGTCCTTGCCCGGGTCTGTACCCTCCAGTATGCGGTAGACGGTGCTGCCGTCATCGGCCTTGAACTCCTCCTTGCGGCAGTAGTGGCCTGTAGCGACCATGTCGGCACCCAGCTTGAGGGCGGCGTCCAGGAACGCATCGAACTTGATCTCGCGGTTGCAAAGGACGTCGGGGTTGGGGGTGCGGCCCTGCTCATATTCACTGAACATGTAGTCCACCACGCGGCGGCGGTACTCGTCACTCAGGTCCACAAAATGGAACGGGATGCCAATCTTCTTGGCCACCATCTCCGCTACGAGCCGGTCCTCCTCCCATTCGCAGTCTCCGTGCAGGGTGCCCTCGGTGTCATGCCAGTTCTGCATGAACATGGCGAACACGTCATACCCCTGCTGCTTAAGCAACAGGGCCGCTACGCTGGAATCAACGCCTCCCGAAAGACCTACGCATATTTTCATGCTGCAAAGTTATAAAAAAAGCAGTCTTTGTCCTGTGAACTGTCAATGCAATACTTACGGGCATCGGACTCTTCTTATTTGTAACGTTACAGTAACGCCTTTTTCTTGTGTAACAGGGGGGTATGAATTACCTTTGCCCTATATCAAAAACAGTCCTGATGGAAGATCTGATTAAACTTTTGGAAGAGTGTTCGGCTGCGTTCAGGCAGACCGGTGAGTATCGTATGCTCCAAACCTACAGTGCACGTGAGACCCGTTTTACTTTCGATGAGCGTCTTGCCATCTCCAAGAGCGTGGAGCAGGCATTCACACCTCTTTTTGACAGGATGAAAGCCGATATCCCCACACTCTCCGATACAGACCTGCTGTTCTGTGCCCTGAGTACCCAGGGTTTTGAGACGGTAGCCATAGCCGAGTGTTTCTCGGTAACCAAGGAGGCAGTCAGGGTAAGGAAATACCGTCTCCGCGAGAAACTCGATGACAAGTGGTTCACGCTTTTGTTCGGTGAACAGAAACGTTACAGTTCCGAAAGTGTAACGTTACATGCTTCCAAGGCCGATACAGCCCCGATACCTTTGCCCTCAGAACCAATCAAAAATGCAAAGGTTATGAAAGAAAAAATGTCATTCGGTAAGGCTATAGCCACATGCTTTAGCAAGTTATTGATCTTAAAGGGACGCGCACGCCGTTCCGAGTTCTGGTATTTTACGCTGTTTGTCAGTCTCCTGCAATTGTGTGTAATGTTGTTGGGAACTATTATTGACGGGGCCGCCCAGATGGCTGATATTGAAGCCGATACATTCAGGTACGGAGGCTCCATTGTCGAGCAGTTGATGAACTGGGTGTTCTTCTTCCTTACTTTCTCCGTGACGGTACGCAGGCTTCATGATATCGATACCAGCGGATGGCTCGTGCTGCTTCTGGGTGTATTCCCGATGGTAACCATGTCATTCTTCTCATCGTATATCATAATCGATCCGTCTCAGCTTGCCGCCGCGATGGCTACAATCACTCCGGGTGGAATGTTCGCATACTTGCAGCCACGCATTATGATTCTCTTCATCATTCTGGTCATCCTGATAGTAGGCGTAATCCTCTTATGCCGTCCCGGAACCGAAGGCCCCAACACCTACGGCCCCGATCCCATCCGCTCCATCCCCAAAGAGTAATCACACCGGTTTGAAGCATGAAAAAAATGAAGACCGCCGTTTTGGGGTCTTCTTTTTTCATCCTATCCGCGAATGTGTATTCTTGGCGCTATATTAATCCTGTATCTGTTTCCTGTTATTGTTATGAGAGGAACATCGTGACTGGCATTGTTATATCCGATAAACAGAAAATCATCAGGATTTTTTATGGCGATTGCAAATTTGCCATCCTTATCGGTCTGTGTCTTTGAAACTACCATACCGTTAGAATCAATTTCCGCTATCATACAATTGCTTACAGCGGTGCCTTCAACCAAAAGCACTCCCGATATCGTATCATCGGCCTTTGGCATGTCTCCGGTTACCGTGATTTCAGTCTTTCTGTAACCGTAATTGTTCTGAGCCCTTTCCGCATTCTGTCTGCCAAGGTCAACATCGGATTCGTTCAAATAAGGATTCTTTTTCATCGTTATTTCAATCCTGGTACCTTTGATTGACTGGTAAACGCCATGGTATCCGGGGCTTTGGACCTTGATATGGTCGCCCGTATAATCAAGGCGGAAAGCCAGACGACCGTCCTTATCGGTACTGCCCAGACTGCGCATCATCTGCTTTTCATTCCCAGGAAGCTCAACCGTTGCCGTCAACGGACCGTTTTCATCCTTCACTTCAACAAGAATGACATCACCTTCCTTAGGCCTTTCCCCGGAAACTTTCATTTGGGAAACAAAGTTGTTTTGATTTGTGCCCACCTCAAGGACTCCATACTTACCACGGCTCCCCCATGCCTCGATTGCATCGTCATCTTTAAGATACCTGACAGAAACAATATCTTCAGGATTCAGATTCAGGAAATCAGAGGCCTTTTTCCTGAGTTCCGATATGTTTTCACAATCAAAAAAATCACTGTCATAAAAATCAATGTCCCAGGAGATACCATCCATGAATATCAGGACTTTCTCTTTTGACTTGTAGTTCTCTGACATACTCGGCAAACCCTGCCCGGCAGAATATTCGGTGTCGGCGCGGTTCGGAATGGGTATAAGTACGGGGTCACCTATTTGAACAGACAGGAATAACGTGAGGGATATGAGTTTCGGCGCTTTCATATTCTTTTGTTTTCGTGACAAATGTAAGTATAGATAGATTGTCAAAACAACAATTAGGCGTTGCAATATCGTTGCTTTCATATACACATGTATTATTCAGTACCGATTCTGCACAATATCGTATTGGTTAGTGTGCTATTTCTGTAAAATATCGCATTCTTATAAAAATGTTTTCTGTAAAATATCGCATTTTACTGCATACTTTTCGTATCTTTGCAAGAGTAAAATGCAGTGACTATGATAGACAAAAGGGTACTGGAATTAATCCTCACAGACCAGCAGGAGGAGCTTGAAGAGAGGGCTGACGAGGCATTATGCCCCAGACGTGAAGAGGTTTTGGTTGACACAAAGAGTTCACAAGCACAAGTTATTATAGGTGTAAGGCGTAGTGGAAAGTCCACGCTCTGCTATCAGGCACTACATGGCAAGGGGTTGAAGTTCGCGTACGTTGACTTTGACGATGAGCGTCTAGTGAAGCTTGAATCGGACCAATTGAACGATGTACTGGAGATACTGTATAAGATATACGGTGATTTTGATTATCTGTTCCTGGATGAGATACAGAATGTGGAGGGTTGGCATCTGTTTGTAAACAGGATACTCCGCAAGAAGATGCACGTATTAATAACCGGATCAAATGCCAAGCTGTTAAGCAGTGATCTGGCAACACATCTAACGGGGCGTAACAAGGAGATTGCGCTCTTTCCTTTCTCTTTTAAGGAGTTCTGCATAATGAAGAGTGTTGACACCCAGAGACGTACTACTAAGGCCGAAGGATTTCGCCGTGCCGCATTTGACGAGTACCTGAAACAGGGCGCGTTCCCTGAGTTACTGAGTATAGAGGACAAAAAGAGTTACGTGAGCAGTCTGGTAGAGAACATACTGAAGCGTGATATTGAGCAGCGCTACAAGATAACATACAAGGCTGCCTTTGAAAATATGGCCCACCATCTGCTAAACGTTTCGCCCACAATAGTTGTTACCACAGATCTGGCTGGGCAGTTCCACTTCAGGTCTGAGCATACTGCCAAGAACTATGTGAAATATCTTAAGGAGGCTTACATGCTTATAGGCATACAGAAATACTCACAGAAGAGCAAGGTTCGTTCAGTTCAGGAGAAGGTGTATGCAGTTGATGTGGCTATGATGGACCAGAGAGAGAACGCGTTTGCAGGAGATAATCTTGGTTACCGCCTTGAGACCATAGTTGCCATACATCTGATAAGAAAGTGCAAGATAGAAGGACTGGATGTATATTACTTAAATGACAGATCTGGCGAGTGCGATTTTTTGGTTTGTAAGGGCAATAAGGTAGTACAGGCTATACAGGTGTCATACGATATATCTGCCGATAAAACCCGCAAACGTGAGATAAACGGCCTGCTACTGGCCGCTAGACAGACCAAATGCGATGATCTGTTATTGCTGACCGATCACGAGAGTGGTGAGATAGAGCAAGACGGACGCAAGATAAAAATCCAGCCTGTCTATGAATGGGCTACAGAGTTGGAAATATAATCAATAACGTCAGGAACAAATGTATTGGGGCGAACCCGGAGGGTGAGAGCGGTCCCGGAGGGCCGCCAAGCGGAATGGAATGGAGCGCATTCGCGTAGCGAATTAAAAAAAGGTCCACGTCTCGTGTGCTCCACAAAAAAAGGGCCGCAATCGCGACCCTTTATTTGTGGAGCATACGAGACTCGAACTCGTCACCTCTTGACTGCCAGTCAAACGCTCTAGCCAGATGAGCTAATGCCCCGTCCTTGATGATTTCGGCTGCAAAGGTAATTATTAGGATTGAATTATTGCTATCTTCGCAGAAGAAAATTTTGGCAAATGACTGTTCAGCTGGCTGAGAAAATCATTCTGGGCATTGACCCTGGAACCAACGTCATGGGCTACGGCGTTATAAAAGTGCAAGATAAGAAGGCGCAGATAGTGACCATGGGCGTTATCGATATGCGTAAGGAGGACGATATGTATCTTAAACTGGGACATATATTCCAGCGCGTGAACGGCATAATTGACTCCTATCTGCCCGATGAGATGGCAATCGAGGCCCCTTTCTTTGGCAAGAACGTGCAGTCCATGCTCAAGCTCGGCCGTGCGCAGGGCGTTGCAATAGCCGCTGCCATAAACCACAGCGTGCCCATCACCGAGTATGCTCCCATGAAGATAAAGATGGCCATAACCGGAACCGGTACCGCCAGCAAGGAGCAGGTGGCCGGGATGCTGCAGCGCATGCTCCATCTTGACGAGAAGGATATGCCCAAGTTCCTTGATGCGACCGATGCCCTGGCCGCCGCCTACTGCCACTATCTGCAGATGGGACGCCCTGATACAGGCAAGAAGGGACCCAAGAGCTGGAAGGAGTTCATTACGAGCAATCCAGGTAAGGTTTCCAAGCGTAAGACGGCTGAGTAAGAATAATTCATAATTGAGAATTATTGTAAAAATTGGATAAAAGGTCCGACTCTACTCTTTATTTATTTGTAACTTTGCACCCGAAACCAATACTAAACAACAGTCACTTCCCTTATGGATTCAAGCAATTCTTTCCTGGTCTTCTGCGGTACAAACACTATGTACCTGGCCAAAGAGATATGCGATTACCTTAACTGCCCTCTGGGCAACATGAATGTAGCTCACTTTGCCGACGGCGAATTCGCTGTCTCTTATGAGGAGTCAATCCGCGGCGCCGACGTATTCCTGGTTCAGTCTACATTCCCGTCATCGGACAACCTTATGGAGCTTCTGCTCATGATTGATGCCGCCAAGCGTGCATCGGCCAAGTCAATCAACGCCGTCATCCCTTACTTTGGATGGGCAAGACAGGACCGTAAGGACAAGCCGCGTGTATCAATCGGCGCCAAGCTTGTGGCCGATCTGCTCAGCACCGCAGGTATTGACAGACTGATTACAATGGACCTGCACGCAGACCAGATCCAGGGATTCTTTGATGTTCCCGTGGATCACCTGTATGCTTCGATGGCATTCGTTCCTTACATCCAGAGCCTCAAGCTTGACGAGCTTGTAATGGCTGCTCCCGATGTAGGCGGCAGTAAGCGCGCAAGCGCCTATGCCAAGTTCCTGAATGTTCCTCTGGTACTCTGCCAGAAGACCCGTTCAAGAGCCAATGTCGTTGACGAGATCCGTATCATCGGTGACGTTCAGGGTAAGAACGTCGTGATTGTTGACGATATCGTTGATACCGCCGGTACAATCTGCAAGGCCGGTGACGTGATGATGGAGGCCGGTGCCAAATCGGTACGTGCCATCGCTTCACACTGCGTCATGTCAGGTGATGCACCTGTACGCGTGGACAACTCACAGCTGGAGGAGATCGTATTCACCAACAGCATACCTTACCGCAACCCCATACCGTGCAAGAAGCTCAAGCAGATTTCTATTGCACAGATGTTCGCAGAGACCATACGTAGGGTTATATCTAACGAGTCAATAAGCTCACAATACTTAATAAAATAAGCATGAAGAAACTCTTTCTCCTGCTATTCGCATCTGTAGTCCTGGCTGCTTGCGGCAAGGATTCCTACAAGATCAAGGGTAGCATCAGCGGTGTTGAGGACGGCACTGTCATGACACTGAGCGTCATGGGTTACGACGGACTGGTTGACCTGGATTCAGCTGTAGTCAAGGGCGGCAAGTTCGTGCTGTCAGGTACCACTGATACTGCAGAGGTATCAGTTATCACATTCTTTGTAGATGATAACATCAGAGGTTGCCAGCTCTTCCTGGAGCACGGCGTCATTGACGTTGACATCGATATTGAGAACGGCACTCAGAGACTGGCCGGCACTCCCAACAACGACGCTTTCCAGAAGTTCTACGATGACACTCAGGTCCTGAGCGACGAGGCCGATGAGATAGAGGACAAGATCCGTATCACCCTGGCTTCAAAGGGCGACTGCACCTCTCTGTACGAGCAGATGGGTGAACTCCAGGACCGTTTCAAGGTTCTGCTGGCCCAGAGCATTGAGGAGAACGCCGACAAGGCTTTCGGTTATCAGCAGCTCATGGAGAACTACTCCATGTTCGAGCCCGATGAGGTTATGGGCCTTCTTGAGAAGCTGGCTCCCGCTTTCGGTTCAGACATAGCTTTCAACCAGCTCACAGCCATCATCACTGCACAGCTCGCTACCAGCCTTGGACATGAGTATGTAGATGTTGAGGGCTTCATCCTGAGTAAGGATAACAAGTATGAAGCCAAGGCATCTCTTTCAGACTATGTAAAGAAGAACAAGGTCGTATTGCTTGATTTCTGGGCTAGCTGGTGCACTCCCTGCATGAATGAGGTACCCAATCTCAAGGCAGCTTACAAGAAGTTCCATTCCAAAGGATTTGAGATTGTAAGTATCTCTGTCGATGAGGATACACAGGAGTGGATCAAGGCCGTAAGGAATAACGATATGAACTGGGTGCAGCTCTGGAACGGTTTTGAAGATATGGCTCAGTCTGCAGCCGCCAAGTATCAGGTTACCGCGATTCCCAGCACATACCTCATTGATTCCGAGGGTACGATCATAGGCCGTAACCTCAGGGACAATGAACTTGAGAAAGCTCTTGAGGATTATTTCAAATAAATCCTGATCAGATAGAAATTGAAAAGCGAGGCAGTTTCCTGCCCCGCTTTTTTTGTGCTTTTCATAATCCCTTTTCCTTTAATTATTAGATTTTATTCTATCTCCTTCCTATCTTACGCATGAGCTCTGTACGGTTGGAACTGTAGTCCAGCGTGTTGGCTGCTGTAAGGTAGTTCTGTGGGTCAATGCAGTTGTCATAAGCGTAGAGCAGGAACTCCTTGCGGTTGCTGTCATAATCGAACAGCTTGGCCATATCGGCTATCTGACGTGATGTGAACAGGTTGCCGCATACAATCATCTTGGCCAGTTTCTGACGGTGAGAATCAAAATCCTCCTTCTTGAGAGCCCTGATGATGTTGTTCATATCGGATGATGTCATCTTGCGTACAGGCTCGCCTTCGGCATATCTGATCTTCTGGTGATCCATGACGTAGCTGATGACCTTGTCGCGGCTGCTTGAGTAGTCCAGTGTGGCAAGTACCAGATAGTAGTTGTATCGGTCCACACAGTTGCTGTAGGCGCTGGTGAGGAACTTGACCCTGTTGCTGTCAAAATCAAAGATTTCCGATACACGTACAATCTGAGCCACTGTCATGTAGCCTCCGGTGCTGAATACCATATCGGCCATCTTGAGGCGGTTGGAGTCAAAACGCTCGCGCTCGAATGAACGTATGACATCGTTGTCAACTATCCTCATAGCGGGGGTGGGAGCCACTACGACTGTGCCGCGTCGTGAACGTGCGGGGTCCTCCTGACGGATTCTGCGGTCTGTATTCTGATTGCGGTCACCTCTGACCTCTGTGCGTGATCTGCGTACAACCCTGGACTGTGCCTGAATGCTCTCCGTGCTCAGCAGAAGCGCTGCAACTGCCATGCTGATAATCATCAATTTCTGTTTCATAGCTATAGTCTTTATGTGGTTTTCTGTAATAAAGACGATGGTTTGGAATGTTTGTTAATGGCGTTGCTTATTTTTTTACGACCTCGCGTTCAAAGAAGTCAAGGAAATAAGGCCAGTTGGGACCTGCCTCATGTCCGCCGTGATGCTGACGGTAGGTGAGACGTCCATCCATGAGTCCGTTGTCCATGCCGGGGAACAGGTCGGTTCCCAGACCCTTGTAGCCGAACAGCTCATATACGGGCGATGCCTTTGAGGCCGATATGAACGAACCGACCACATCCTGCCACTTGTCGCCGTTCCAGCTGCCTGTGGAGATGAAGCAGGCACGGGGTGCGCAGAGAGCTATGAGCTCATGCTGGTCAACGGGCAGGTCATTCTCTGTAAGAGGATCGGCTCCGTATTTTATGAGGTTGCCGCATACCCAGTGGTACTCCTCGTTTGATACTATGTTTCCGATGCTCTCACCGCAGTCGCGGCGCCAGCCTGCTGCACCGGCCTTGCCTGATGAGGCAATGAATCCGGCTGCTATACGCTCCTCAAAGGCCATGGCTACGAGCGAAGCCTTGCCGTAACGTGATACGCCCTCTATGGCGCACTTGGTTGCATCGAAAGTATCATCGGTCTCAAAATAGTCTATGAGGCGTGAGAGTCCCCATCCCCATGCGCGCAGGGAACCCCAGTCGGTGGGCTCGCGGAACTG
>CACZCX010000022.1 GCA_902779875.1 uncultured Bacteroidales bacterium
CTGGTCCTGGGATGGACAGGCGCAAATGCAGCGGAGGTGTTCCGCAACGAGACTCTCAGATACGGCATGTATCTGGGTCCCATCAAGGCCGGTGAAGCCAAGCTGGCCACAAAACTGGTGACATATGAGGGTAAGCAGAGGGTTCAGATGGACCTGATAGCACGTACCAACGGCACGGCTGAGAAGATTTTCAGCCTCAACGACACGCTGCGTACCATCGTCAGCAAGACCGATGCCGCACCGGTATACTTCCAGAAGCACTGTTTTGAGGGTGATGACGTGGTATTCGAGAAGGTGCAGTTTACACAGGCTGCAAACGGCTCGTGCACCGCAAAGATGCGCAAGGACTACAAGGACGGCCGCGTGAAGGAGCGCACCGAGACAGTAAGCGAGCCTGTATATGATATGGTGAGCGTGGTAGGATTCGCACGTGCCATTGACAAGAAAAGCCTGTCCAAGGGCAAACGTATAGGATTCAAGCTGGCCGATGCATGCACCATCATTGACGAGGTCCTGATATACCAGGGCAAGGAGAGCGTCAAGATATCGGGCAAGAAATATGACTGCATGGTGTTCCGTCTGGTGGAGCCTTACGTGGAGAAGGGCAAGAAGAAGGACCGTGACATACTGGTAATCTACGTAAATGACGATGACGAGCGCACGATCGTCCAGATGGACATCAAGTTCAAGGTGGGAACCGCCAAGGCCAAGCTTATACGATGATGTTTTTAACTTGCCTGATTAAACCTTATATAATAGCAGAGAATCTAACATAAAACGAACCTTTAACTATAAATGCAAATGAGAAAACTTTTGGTAGCCGCCATGATGTTTGCGGCAGTAAGCCTTTCGGTAAGTGCGGCTAAGAAAGACAAGACGGAGGTCGCAGAACCCGTTCTTGGAGTTAAGTCAGGTGTAATGACCATGGCGAACAACATGGGTAACTTTAGCGGCGGCCAGGGTATGGGCGGCTTTGGTGGCGGCCAGTTCGGTGGCGGTCAGGGCTTTGGCGGTGGCCAGGGCATGGGCGGACAGCGTCCTCAGGGCGGTCAGGGTCAGCGTGGCCAGGGCGGTCAGGGACAGCGTCAGATGAACTTCGACCCCAGCCAGATGGTAACCAAGATATATTTTGACGATTACGGCAAGAAGACAGTGACCGTTACCAGCCGCGGTGAGGCCGGTACTACACGTTCACTCCAGATAGGTGAGGACAACTACCAGATCAACGATGCTGAGAAGACAGCAACCAAGATGCCCTCATTCGGTCGTCGTGGCGGCCAGGGCGGCCAGCGTGGCGGTGGCCGTGGCGGCATGATGGGTGGCATGATGGGCGGTATGGGTGCCCAGACCACTCCTATGTTTGACTGGGACAACCTGGATGCCAAGACCATAAAGAAGAACAAGATCAAGGACCTGGGTGAGGAGGAGGTTTCCGGACTCAAGTGCCATGTATACTCTGTTACTCAGAGCAACCAGGGCTATTCAACCCAGATGACCGTATGGATCTATAAGAACATCACCATAAAGAGCGAGTCAGTTACCGATTACGGTACAATGACCACCACAATCGAGAAGCTTGAGGAGACCGATGTGGATCCCGCACTGTTCGAGCTGCCCTCTGACTACAAGGTAGAGGAGATGCAGATGAACTTTGGCGGTGGCCAGGGCATGGGCGGATTCGGCGGCGGTGCCGGTGGATTCGGCGGTGGCGCTGGCGGCTTCGGAGGTGGAGCCGGTGGATTCGGTGGCGGTGCCGGAGGTTTCGGCGGCGGCATGGGAGGCGGCTTCGGTGGCGGCTTCTGATTGAATTGAGAATTGAGAATTTAGAATTGAGAATTAAGGCTTCGAATTACTCGAAGCCTTTTTTTACGCAGGTACAGCGTATCAATTTTCAATTCTCAATTCTCAATTCTCAATTTTATTTTACCTTTGTAACCTAACCAAATCAATTTTACATGAAACGAATCACTTTGTCCCTATTGTTGGCTACAGCATCTGTTTCTGTTGCTTTTTCCCAACCTTACAAAGACGCTAACCTCCCTGCAGCCGAGCGTGCTGCCGACCTGGTATCCAGATTATCACTCGAACAGAAGGTGAGCCTCATGCAGAACGGCTCTCCCGCCATTCCTGAATTCGGAATCAAAGCCTATGACTGGTGGAACGAAGCTCTTCACGGAGTGGGACGTGCCGGTCTGGCCACAGTATTCCCCCAGGCCATCGGTATGGCTGCATCGTTCGATGACGCGCTGCTCCTGGATGTATTTACCGCTGTCAGTGACGAGGCACGCGCCAAGTCAGCCGAATACAGTGCCAACGGCGGTCTGAGACGCTATCAGGGTCTTACATTCTGGACTCCTAACGTGAATATTTTCCGTGATCCCCGTTGGGGCCGCGGCCAGGAGACATACGGTGAGGATCCGTACCTGACCAGCCGCATGGGTGTATCGGTAGTAAACGGACTTCAGGGTCCTGCCGGCTCCAAATATGACAAGCTGCATGCTTGTGCCAAGCATTTTGCCGTTCACAGCGGTCCCGAGTGGAACCGTCACGTGTTCAACGCCGAGAATATTGCGGCCCGTGACCTGCGTGAGACCTATCTGCCCGCCTTCCAGGCTCTGGTCCAGGAGGCCGGCGTAAAGGAGGTCATGTGCGCCTACAACCGCTACGAGGACGAGCCTTGCTGCGGCAGTAACCGTCTCCTGCAGCAGATCCTGCGTAACGAGTGGGGTTACAAGGGCGTGGTGGTATCGGACTGCTGGGCCATCAACGACTTCTTTACCGAGGGTCACCACAATACCGAGCCCGATGCCAAGCACGCCACCTCAAAGGCTGTACTGACAGGTACCGACCTGGAGTGCGGTAGCTCATACGCACAGCTCGTTCAGGCAGTCAAGGACGGTCTTATTAAAGAGTCCGATATAGACGTAGCCATAACCCGCCTCATGACAGCCCGTTTTGAGCTGGGTGAGATGGATGATCCCTCACTGGTTGAGTGGAACAGCATCCCCGCCAGCGTGGTTGACAGCAAGGAGCATCGCGCACTGGCCCTCAAGATGGCTCAGGAGAGTATGGTTCTGCTCAAGAACAAGGGCATCCTGCCTCTTAAGAAGGATATGAAGGTTGTGGTAATGGGTCCCAACGCAAACGATTCAGTGATGCAGTGGGGTAACTACAACGGTACTCCGTCACACACAATCACCCTGCTCGATGCCGTAAAGTCTATGGGAGTGGAGGTTGAATATATGCGCGGATGTGACTACGCATCGAACTCACTGGCTCTGAACAGCCTCTTTACACAGACCTCGGCAAGCGGCCAGCAGGGCTTTGACGCCAAGTACTGGAACAACGCACGCGGTGAGGGTGAGCCCGATGTGCTGCGTCACAACTCCACACCTCTGCGTTTCTCGACCGGCGGTGCCACGGTGTTCGCTCCCAATGTGAACCTGGAGGACTTTGCTGCCGTTTATACATCGACTTTCCATGCCAATGAGGACGGTCAGGTTGCATTCTACCTGCAGGTCCAGGGTCAGGCATCGATATCGGTCGACGGACGCCGCGTAGCTATGGGCCGTAACGGTACCGAGTCACGCAAGGTCTACACTCTCGATGCCAAGGCCGGTAAGGATTATGAGATACAGATAAACTACTCATGCCGTCGCGGTGAGGCTTCGCTGGCCTTTGACCTGGGTTATGAGGAGGAGGTGAGCATCGACAAGACCGTGGCTGCCTGCGCCGATGCCGACGTGGTTATATTCGCCGGTGGTATATCACCTTCGCTCGAGGGTGAGGAGATGCCGGTGTCAATCGAAGGATTCCGCGGCGGTGACCGTACCAAGATCGAGCTTCCGGCTGCCCAGACTGAGTTGCTCAAGGCTCTGGCTGCTGCAGGCCGCAAGGTGGTGTTCGTGAACTACTCAGGCTCTGCCATGGGTCTTAAGGAGGTGGAGCCCTCATGTGCCGCTATCCCGGAAGCTACAACCCCGGCGGCCGTCTGCCTGTGACTTTCTATGCATCGACCGACCAGCTGCCTGACTTTGAGGACTACTCGATGAAGGGCCGCACATACCGTTACATGACTGAGAAGCCTCTCTACGAGTTCGGTTACGGTCTATCTTACTCTACATTCAAGTACAAGAAGGCCAAGGTACGCAAGGAGGGTGACAAGGTTTATGTGACCGTAAAGGTCAAGAACAAATCCAAGGTCGATGGTGACGAGGTGGTTCAGCTTTACGTGAGCCGTCCGGGCGACCAGGAGGGTCCTTCACATGCCCTGCGTGCGTTCAAGCGCGTTACGGTTCCCGCCAAGAGCGTTACGACCGTTGAGTTTGAGCTTGATTCCAGCTCATTCGAATGGTTCGATGAGAATATCAATATGATGAACAGTCTGGCAGGCCGATACGTGGTCTACTACGGCGGGTCATCGGATATAGCGAAACTCAAATCCTTCAAGGTCGACAGGAATTAAAAACAGAAGCGGCGGGGCCTGATGCCTCGCCGCTTTTCTTTTGTGTGTTGATTGTTATTTGATTATCTCCAATTGCTTTAAGAGGGCCGATGGCTGCGGATCATGACCGCGGAAGGTACGGTACAGGGTGGAGGCATCGACCGAACCGCCCTGCTCAAGGAGGTGACGGAACCTGGCGGCTGTCTCCTTGTCGAATATGCCCTTCTCCTCAAAGAGGCTGAATCCGTCGGCGGCGAGCACCTCGGCCCATTTGTATGAGTAGTAGCCGGCTGCGTAGCCTCCGCTGAATATGTGCGAGAATGAGGTTGAGATTATGCACTCGGGGACAGTGGGCAATACGTCTGTGCTCCTGAGGGCGTTTTTCTCAAAGGTTATGACCTCACCGTCAATGGGGGCGGTCAGGGTGTGGTAGTTCATGTCCAGGATTCCGAACTGGAGCTGACGCATGTGGTAGTAGGCGCTCAGGTAGTTCTTGGAGGCCTTGATCTTGGTTATGAGTGAGTCGGGCAGGGGATCGCCGGTCTGGTAGTGTTTGGCAAACGACTGCAGGTACTCCTTCTCATAGGCCCAGTTCTCCATGATCTGTGAGGGGAGCTCCACAAAGTCATGGTCTACGTTGGTGCCGGTCATGGATGCGTATCGGCCCTGGGCAAGCATGCCGTGGAGGCTGTGTCCGAACTCATGGAGCATGGTGGTGAACTCGTCGTGCGTGATGAGTGAGGGAGTGGTCCCGGTCGGCTTGGTGAAGTTGGTGACCAGGCTGATGAAGGGACGGTACTCGACTCCGTTCTCTATCCTCTGTTCGCGGAAGGCTGTCATCCAGGCACCGCTGCGCTTGCTGGCACGCGGGAAGAAATCGGCATAGAACAGGGCCAGGAAACTGCCGTCGGCGTCATGTACCTCATAGACCTTGACATCGGGATGGTAGACGGGCAGGTTTGCCTCCCGGAAGGTTATGCCGTACAGGCGGCCGGCCAGGTTGAATATGGCGTCTATGCAGTCCTCAAGGCGGAAATAGGGTTTGAGCTGCTCATCGGTCAGGTCATATTGGGCTACGCGCTGCTTCTCGGCGTAGTAGCTGAAATCCCAGGGGCGGAGCTGGTCGCCGTCAAATCCTATACTCCTGGCGAACCTGTTGAGTTCTGCGACCTCCTCCTTGGCCTTGGGCAGGGCGGGGGCACGCAGCTCCTCGAGGAATTTCCATACCGATTCGGAGTTCTTCACCATACGGAGCTCGGTCTGGTAATCGGCAAAATCCTTGTAGCCGAGCAAGGCTGCGATCTTGTAGCGGAGGTCGACTATCTGCTTGATTGTGGCGGTGTTATCCCACTCGTCACCAAAGGCGCGGCGGTTGTAGGCGCGGTAGATTCTCTCCCTGAGGTCACGGCGGTCGCTGAACTTCATGAATCCGCTGTAACTGGGTGCCGAGAGGTCAAAGAGGTAACCCTCGACTCCTTTCTCCTTTGCGGCCGATGCAGCCATCTCCCTTATGTATCCGGGCAGGCCTGCGAGTTCTGTTTCATCGGTCAGGACCATACGGAAGTTGTTGGTCGATGCCAGCTGGTTTTTCTGGAACTGCAGGGTGAGCAGTGAGAGCTGCTCCTTATACTCTCCGTATAGTTCTTTATCGGACTCAGAGAGGTTGGCGCCGTTACGCTCGAATGACTTGTAGCTGTCCTCCAGGAGCTTTCGCTGGTCGGGGTCAAGGGTGAGCGAGTCGCGCTGGTCATAGACGGCTTTTACGCGCTGGAACAGTTTCTCGTTCAGGGTCACGTAGAGCTGGAACTCAGTCTCCATGGGTGAGATCTGCTGTGCTATGTCCTGGAGCTCGTCGCTGGTATCGGCCTCAAGCAGGTTATAGAATATGTATGATACCTTATTTACCAGTCCTCCGGCATATTCAAGCGCCTCGACGGTGTTCTGGAAGGTGGGGGCATCGGGGTTGTTCACGATGGCGTCAATCTCCTGTTTGCCCTCCCTGAAGGCCTGCTCGAAAGCGGGGAGATAGTCACTGTTCCTGATTTTGTCAAACTGAGGGGCGCCGTAGGGCAGCGGAGACTCTGAAATTAGAGGGTTGTTCTGCATATTGCAAGCTGTTAATAAAGTCATACATGTGATGATCAGGGTAATCCTTTTCATACGCGATATTTTTAGTTGTTTCTTTGGCGCGAAGTTACAAAATAATGCTACCTTTACCCCAAATATCCCTTAATAAACGAACCATATGTTCAAAAGGTTTCTTACAGTTTTTTCGGCTGCGCTGTTGTTTGCATCGGCTTATGGCCAGGAGCGCAGTTACCCCGCCACCTATACGGTTGACGGCACGGTTATGGATGAGGATTACCGCAGTCACACATCGATCGAGTCCACTTATCCCGGTAACAGCGTGGCATATGCCACCAACGGTACCAAGATGCGTCTTACAAGAGCCAAGATCAACAAGACATCGGGTTCGGTGCTTGACGCCGACCGCCGCCAGACAGGCTATAACTCCGCTATCATGGCCGATAAGGGCAGCGTGGTCTATGTGGAGTTCTGCACGGTCACGAGCCATGCAGGGCAGGCTGACGGAATATCGGCCAAGGACGAGGGTACACGGGTGATCGTGACCGAGGGCTCGATTACCACTTCGCATGTGCAGTCATCGGCCGCAAACAGTCTGGACGGGGCTAGCGTGGTTCTGAACGAGACAGAGGTATATACATATGACAACTCGTCACCGGCTTTCTATGCCAACAACGGCGGCCGTATGGAGCTTGACAAGGTGACGGCCGAGTTGGGCGGACAGGGCTCTGCAATTCTCTATTCGCAGGCTGACGGTGATATCAAGGCTGAGAATTGCCGTCTGATTTCGAGCAAATGGACCATTGCAAGCGTTGACGGCGGAAAGGTGAGCCTGAACGCTAACGAGCTGTTCTCCAGGGGGTTCGCCGGATTCCTGCTTTACGGAACGGTGACCAACACCGGAAACGGCATGCTGGAACTCAGCAAGAACTCCATTAATGTGAATGAGGGTCCGTTGTTCCTTGTTACCAATACCACTGCTCAGGCCTATCTGACCAGGAACAGCATAAAACACAAGGGTAAGGACCTGATGCTGGTCAAGTCCGATGACTGGGGCGTGAAGGGTCAGAACGGCGGTCATGCCACACTGATTCTTGAAAAGCAGGCCCTTAAGGGTAACGTTACCGTTGACAGCATAAGCTCGCTTAAGGTTGAGTTGCGTAAAGGCGGTAAGCTGAGCGGCTGTATTAACGGCGTTGAGAACCGATGCGCAAAGATTGACGTGGTGCTCAAGGCCGGTTCCCAGTGGAGCTCCAAGGGTGATTCTTTCATTAATACGATCGTGTTCGAGCAGCCTGTTGCCAAGGGCGTAAAGCAGCTCAAGGGCAAGCATACCATATATTATGATGCCAATGATCCGGCCAACGCACCGCTTCAGGGCAAGGAATACAAGACCGGCGGCGGCAAGCTTGTGCCTTTAAAGTGATTTGATGATGATAAGGTTCCGGAGTAGAGTTTTTGCGTGGGTCATGGCATCGGTCATGGCTTTGGGCGTGTCGGTTCCGGTCATGGCTGAGGATGTGGGTATCAGTATGGAGAAACTCCCTGCAAAGGCCCGTAAGGTGGTCTGTGAGGTGTTTCCCGATGCCAAGGTCAAGAAGGTGGAGATGGAACGCCGTGCCAGCCTCATACAGTATGAGGTCAAGCTGGAGGGTGGGGTTAAGCTCCAGTTCTCCAAGGACGGCACGTTTACCGAGTGTGAGGTGACCAAGGGTGAGGTGCCCGCCAAGCTGATTCCTGCCAAGATACGCGAGCAGGTCAAGGCTGAGTTTCCGGAACGCAAGGTCATGTGCATAGAGCATGACAATAAACTATACGAGTTGAGGTTGGACAATGGTGATGAGTTGAGTTTCAACAGCTCTTACCGTCTGATTGACATAGACAGATTTGAAAATCAATGAACTGCAGGGGATTCTCGGGTGTTGAAGGCATAAAAAGGGCTATCAGGGGGCTGGTTATGATTCTGGCGCCTCTGTTCGTCATGCCGTCATGCATAGAGAGCGGAAGGCTTGATGACATTACCACGCGTACCGTGCTCATCTATATTGCCGCCGAGAATAACCTGTCCAATACCGCCCAGTCCAATATTTTCTCCATGAACTCCAATATCCGATACGTGGACAGCAACACAAATCTTGTGGTGTTCGTGGACCGTATGGGGCTCCGTCCGTGCCTGCTGCACATACATAATGCGCAGATTGACACGCTCAAGAAATATGATGAGCTGGACTCCACCAAACCTGAGGTGCTCAGCATGGTGATCGATGACATGACCAGCCGTTTTGATTCCGAGTCATACGGTCTGGTGCTCTGGTCACATGGTACGGGGTGGATTCCAACCGATATGCTTCATTATACCGCTCCCAGCCTGAATTATGCGCCTGGACGCGGGGAGAGCAGGCCTCACTGGTTTGAGGAGCCGGAGCGCACCAAGGCGTTCGGGTGGGAGACAAAGCCGAACCAGACTCCCAACTACACTTGCATGGAGATTGACGATCTTGCAAGTGCCATACCGGACGGTCTGTTTGACTTTATCGCTTTCGATGCCTGTTACATGGGAGCCGTGGAGGTGGCTTACGAGCTGCGTAACAAGGCTGACTACATAATTGCGTCCTGCTATGAGATAGTGAGTCTGGGATTTCCGTATCACGTGATGACTCGTGACCTGCTGAGCGGCAGCCTCATGAAGATTTGCCGTGAGTTCTATACTTACTATAACTCTATGACCGACTGGGAAAGGATGGCGGGTATATCGCTCGTCAAGACTGCAGGGCTGGATAGCCTGGCCGGCTGTTTCCGTAAGGTGGTCAGTGAGTGCAGGGATTCCATTCCCAGGATGGATTTGAGTAAGGTTCAGTGTTTTGACCGTTTTGACAACCATATGGTGTTTGACCTTGAGGATGCGGTGTCACACATGGGGGCAAGCCCGGAGACGCTGCGTGAGTTCCGCCTGCAGCTTGAGAACTGCGTGCTTTATAAGGTATCGACCCCCTATATCTTCTATAATGACAAGGACGAGATAAAGGTCAATACATACTGCGGCATGAGCGTATTCGTGCCGGTCAGCAAATATGACGCGCCGGGTGTGAATGCGGCGTACAGACGTACCGGGTGGAGTATCGCCACGGGGTATTAATCCATTCTTTATGCTACTGATTTCTCCTTTCCGAACATGAGAGGGGATATCTTCATCATGTCCAGGAGCTTGCCTATGCCCAGGCTTCCGGCTATGCAGAGAGGTGTCGATATGAAGGCGAACAGCAGTCCGGTGGCATCGGCCTTAAAGAGGGGGATGAGTTGTTTGCAGAGGATGGTGAATATGGGCGAGAAGATGTAGATGACGAGTGAGTTGCGGCCGATGAACTGCAGGAACGCGCTGAGTCTTCCTTTTATGAAACGGCAGAGCCAGAGGGCGGTGCTGATGGCAAAGTAGGCGGGCAGCATCCACTTGGGGTTGATGGTCTCGGGGCTCAGGCAGAGGGCTGCGAAGGGGATGATGCTCAGGGCCCAGGGGCGGATCACCTCCATGAAGCCGCGGCCGCTCTGGCGGATTATGAAGCCGGCCAGGAAGTAGAGCGAGTAGACGAATGAGAACTTACTCAGGGCCTGTGAGATGAGATAGAACAGGATGGCGCATATGAGCATGCAGTCAAGACTGTTGCTTTGGGTTGTTTTTGTGGTGCCGTAAGCTATTAACTCACAGATGATTATGGTTTGCAGGTACCAGTAGGGGCCGGTCGGGTTGAGCAGCAGTTTGTTCAGGAAAAGGCTCGGGGTGAGGCCGTCTATGTGCTCGTTGATGGGCAGGATCGAGGCCATGATTATGTAGCCGCTCTCCATGATAAGATAGGGGATGAGGAGGAACAGGATGTATCTTAAGAACTTGGCGGGTTCCTTCCTGAGGTTCATGAGATAGCCCGAGATGAGCAGGAAACCCGGCATGTGGAACGAGTAGACGATCTCATGCGCGTAGGGGTGGAGCTGGCTGAAGTAAGCCAGATGGAACATTACCATCAGGGTTATGAAGAGGCACTTGAGCAGGTCCAACTCCGGTATGCGGTTATTGCTAGCGAGTTTCATACGATGCAAAGTTATCATTTTTTGCAACATTAGGGACGGTTCCTAATGTGTTAGTTTTCCCGCAAAACTGCAACATTAGGGACGGTTCCTAATGTAAAAAAAGTAACTTTGGCAAAAATTTTCAGATGAGTCATAATCCATTATTACCGTTCCTGGTCGAGGGCCGGATTGAGGCCGGATGCGATGAGGCAGGCAGAGGGTGTCTGGCCGGACCGGTCTATGCAGCTGCCGTAATACTTCCTCCGGACTTTACAAACGAGCTTCTGAATGATTCCAAGCAGCTGACGGAAAAGCAGAGGTATTCATTAAGGCCGATAATAGAGAAAGAGGCGTTGGCCTGGGCTGTCGGGGTGGTGGATAATAATGAGATTGACAGGATAAACATCCTCAAGGCATCGTTCACGGCCATGCATCGGGCCATAGACCAGTTAAAGATAAGGCCTCAGCACCTGCTGATTGACGGAAACCGATTCATTCCGTATCCGGGCATTCCACATACCACAATAATCAAAGGTGACGGCAAGATGATGTCGATCGCGGCTGCATCGGTCCTGGCCAAGACCTATCGTGACGACTTTATGAACAGGATCGCGCAGGAATACCCGCAGTACGATTGGCTGGGCAACAAGGGGTATCCTACCGCCAAGCATCGTGAAGCTATCCGTAAATACGGGACCACGCCGTACCACAGGATGTCGTTCAACCTGCTCGGTGACGGCCAGCTCTCTTTCGATTTTTAAAAACTGCAACATTAGGGACGGTTCCTAATGTTGCAGTTTTCCCGGAAAACTAACACATTAGGAACCGTCCCTAATGTAAAATGATGTAAATTTGCGGCATGAACAGAAAGATATTCGTGCTGGGGATTGTTTGCGCTATTCTGGCAAGACCCGTTGAAGCCTCAACAATACAGATACCTGCCGACAGAACGGAGTTTGATTTCAATTATGAGTCGGTGCTTCAAATCAAGTCCAAGAAGGCCGACAACCTATCTTCAACAACTGCAGATCAAAGCAAAAAGCTCAACAAGAGCGCCTATTGCGTGCTTGGAACGGAGGCTGTCCTGGTGACAGGAATCATGTATTCGCTCTACACCTCATGGTACTCAGGCTCCGAGACCGGCGGATTCCATTTCTACAATGACAACAAGGAGTGGCTTCAGATGGATAAGCTGGGCCACGCCAACTCATGCTACAACCTGGCGAACCTGGGTTACGAGGCACTCTCGATGGCAGGTGTGGACGAGCGTCGCGCCATACTGTACGGCGGCCCGCTTGGAATAACGGTCATGACACTGGTCGAGGTGTTTGACGGACTCTCAAACAACTGGGGATTCTCCTGGGGCGACATGACAGCCAACATATTCGGCACCAGCCTTTTCATGGCACAGCAGGCCCTCTGGCACGAGCAGCGCATAGCTCTCAAATACTCCTACCACAACTCCGGTCTGTCCAAATACAACGTAAGCAACCCGCTCACCATGGAGCGCGACTACATAATGGGTGAGGACTGGCTCGACCGTCTGTACGAGGATTACAGCGGCATCACGGTCTGGATGGCATTCGACATCAAGTCACTCCTTATGAAAGATATGGCCCGATACCCCTCCTGGCTGGGCATAGCCGTAGGCATGAGCGCCGAGGGCATGACCGGCGAATACAATAACATAAGGCCCGATGGCCCCGCCGGCACGAACGGCAACTGGGGCAGGGGATGGGAGTCTCAGCCCGGCCAGCTGACATATCTGCCTAACGACGCACGTCAGCGCAGGCTTTTCATAGCCCCCGATATTGACATATCAAGAATACCTTGTAAAAATAAGACGCTGAAACACGTACTGAGGGTACTGAGCGCAATCAAACTGCCTACACCGACCCTGGAATTCCGCCCGGGCGCCAATAACCTGGTGTGGCACTGGTTCTATTTCTAATCCCCCTTCTCAATCCGGAACTGGAGGCTGGAGGCATCGAACGATATGCCTTTGCGCACAAAAAAGTCCGATATGACCCCGTTCAGGGCCAGCTCCTGAGGTGTGCCTATGTGTACGCCCTTGCTCTTGTCCAGCAGCCATATCTTATCGGCCATCTGGAGCGCCAGGTCCAGGTCATGCGTGCTCAGGAATATGGTCTTGCCCATGGTGCGTGAAAGCCGATGCAGCAGCTGCATGATCTCAACCTTGCTGGGGAAATCCAGGAACGCGGTAGGTTCGTCAAGGAAAATGACGGGAGTCTGCTGAGCCAGAGCCTTGGCAATCATGACTTTCTGCCGTTCACCGTCACTCAGTGTCTGTATCAGGCGGTCACGCAGAGGGCCGATACCCACCATCTCGATTGCCTCATCGACAATACGGCGGTCCTCATCATGAAGGTTGCCCCAGAACCCCGTGTAAGGGCTTCGGCCCAGACCGACCATGTCATAGACGGTCATGTTGCGGACATCGGGTTTCTCGGTAAGGACCACGCCGATAACCTTGGAGAGCTCCTTGTCGGTGTAATCGGAGAGCTTACGGCCAAGCAGGAATATCTGACCGCTCACCGCCGGCAGAAACGCCGACAGGGTACGGAGCAGCGTGGATTTGCCGGCTCCGTTGGGTCCCAGCAGGCAGGTCAGCTCGCCTCCCTGGAGGGTGGCGTTGATGTCACGGGCCACCACGGTGACGTTGTTCTTGCCGCGGTATCCCATGCTGAGGGACTCAATCCTGATTGTAGGCTCTTTCATATCCATAACCATTCCAAAGATACAACTTATATGAAAGACCACCCCCGCCGGTTGAAAAAAAAGCACCCGGACCGCCTCACCCAAACCGCGTTTTATCCTATATTTGTAAAAAATGCACTGAAAACCAACCAAATCTTATGAAGAAGTCATTCTTAAAATTACTGACCGCAGCGGCAGCGTGTGTCTTTATTTCAAGTCCGATGACCGCACAGGAGAGTGTTCCTGTCTACAAAAACACCAGTTACACATTCCAGGAGAGGGCAGTGGACCTAGTCTCACGACTCACACTTGAGGAGAAGCAGGCGCTGCTCGGCAACAACATGGCAGCAGTTCCGCGCCTGGGTATCAAACAGTATAACGTATGGAGTGAGGCTCTCCACGGCGTGCTTGCAGGTGCCAACGCACAGGCAGGCCTTCAGGGACCGACATCATTCCCCGGCAGCGTAGCCCTGGGTTCCACCTGGGATCCCGACCTGATGGCCCTGGAGGCATCGGTCATAGCCGATGAAGCCCGCGCCATATTCCAGACCGGCACCAAGGGACTCACATTCTGGAGCCCGGTTGTAGAGCCTATCCGTGACCCGCGATGGGGCCGTACAGGTGAGAGCTATGGCGAGGACCCGTTCCTGGCAGCAGTTATGTCAAGCGGATTCGTACGCGGCTTTATGGGCGATGACCCCAACTACATCAAGGCCGTACCCTGCGCCAAGCACTATTTTGCAAACAACAGCGAGTTCGACCGCCATGTAGGCAGCTCCAACATGGACAGCCGTGACATGCGCGAGTTCTATCTCTATCCCTACAAGGAGCTTATAGAGAACGATGACCTCCCTTCAATTATGTCATCGTATAACGCTGTAAATCACGTTCCTACATCGGCCAGCGCACTCTATCTCGACACCATAGCCCGCCGCACATACGGCATGAAGGGTTACGTGACAGGTGACTGCGCCGCCATCGAGGATATCTACACCGGTCACTACTATGTGGAGACCGCCGAGGAGGCCACAGCGGCAGGACTCAAGGCCGGCGTTGACTCCGACTGCGGAAGCGTATATCAGCGTTACGCCCTGAGCGCCCTGGAGAAGGGTCTCATAACAGAGGCCGATATGGACCGCGCGCTGGTAAATATGTTCATTATCCGTATGCGTACGGGTGAGTTCGATCCCCTCATGAAGGTGCCGTATGCGAACTATCCCGCCAGCACCGTGAACTCCGAGCGCAGCCAGGCCATAGCACTGGAGGTTGCGACCCGCACACCGGTACTGCTTAAGAATGAGACAGTTACAGGCAAGCAGAGCAAGGCACTGCCTATCAGCCTCAAGGATATAAAGAGCATCGCACTCATCGGCCCGCAGGCTGACCGCGTGGAGCTTGGACCGTACTCAGGACGTCCCGAGCAGTCAAGCCGCACGACCCCGTACGCCGGCATAACCAAGTACATAGCCGACAAGGGCCTGGATATTGAGGTTACGCTAGCATCGGGCGGAAGCACCAAGAGCAAAAGCAACCTGCTGTACGTGGCCTATTTTGACCTCGAGAAGGCCGATGGCACCACCTCACACCATGATGCGACCAAGTACAGTTCATCATCGGAGGGTATCACCGTCGGTTCCGGAATGGGTACCGAGGAGCAGGTCCGTTCAATCGATGACGGCTCCTGGACGGCATATGAAAACGTGGACCTTATCAATGTCGACAAGATCACCATCGGTGCCAACATCCCCACTGAGGGCGGTATTATCGAGGTACACGTAGGTTCTCCCGAGGGTAACCTGATAAGCACCATCGAGGCTACACGCGCATCGGGCAAGAGGGTAGGAGGCGTATACGGCGCCAGCACCCCCATGGAGGGCAAGGTGAACCGCCTGGGTTACAACGGCCCGCAGACGCTCTATCTGGTTTACAAGGCTCCTGAGGACGATGAGATTGCACAGGATGTGCTCGACGCAGCCCGCAAGTGCGATGTCGCCATCGTATTCGTGGGGACCGATGAGAACACCGCCACCGAGGAGGCTGACCGTCTGACATTGAATCTGCCGGGCAACCAGGTCAAGCTGATCCAGGCTGTGGCAGAGCAGAACAGGAACACCATCGTGGTGATGCAGACCCTGGGATGCGTGGAGGTTGAGGATTTCAGGAACCTGGAGAACATTCCCGGCATACTCTGGACCGGTTACAACGGCCAGGCTCAGGGTGCCGCCATTCCTATGGTCCTGTTCGGCGACGTCACCCCCGGCGGTAAGCTGAACGCCACATGGTACCGTACCGTAAAGGACCTGCCTGCCATCACCGACTACACGCTGCGTGCTGAGAACGGCAAGCCCGGACGTACGCTCTGGTACTTTACAAAGCCGGTTTCATACGAGTTCGGTTACGGTCTGAGCTACACCACATTCGAGTATTCCGACTTTGAGATAAGCAAGAGCTCCATCACTCCCGATGACAAAATCACCATCTCTGTAAATGTAAAGAACACAGGCTCTTATGACGGTGACGAGGTGGTACAGATATACATGACCACACCTGAGAGTCCTGCATCGCTTCAGCGTCCCATCAAGCGACTCAAGGGATTCAAGCGCGTGACCATACCGCGTGGACAGACCCGTCGTGTGGAGATTGACATTGACTGCTCCGACCTCTGGTTCTGGGATATGGACAATGAGAGAATCACTTATGACTCAGGCAAATACGTATTCGAGATAGGTTCATCGTCAAAGGATATCCGCGGCACGGTAAGCGCACAGATGAACGGCAGCTTCACCCCGCAGCTCAAGACGGTGGTATCGGACTGCCGCGTGACGGTGCTTGAGATAGGTGAGACGGCACAGTTCCAGACTACTGCCGCCCTGACCGATGACTCCTTCCTTGACATAGCCAAGGCAATCGTAAAGTTCACGAGCAGCAACCCTGCAGTGGCACAGGTTGATTCCGACGGCAAGCTCACCGCGAAGGGTTCTGGTATTGCAACCATCACCACATCAGTGACTTACAACGGCAAGACCGTGACCGATACATACACGGTCAAGGTAAATGCCGACTTGAGCCTCAAGTCACTCAAGAACGCAGGCAAGTCACTACTCAAGAAGGACCGCAGGCAGTTCAGCGTGCTGGGCAAGATGTCATCGAAAGTGACTGCCGAAGCCAAGGTTTCCGGCATCAAGGTTGATGTACAGCAGGCCGCTCAAGTACCCGGAACAGCCGTGGTAACCGTCTCTGAGCCTGTTACAGGTGATTCCGAGACCTACCTGGTGAACTTTGGCATTAAGGGTCAGTCCGATGAGTTCAAGAGCGCTCAGCTGGGCCGCCAGTGGAGCGTGATACGTCAGAATGACGAGAAGCTCAGGATTGTCGACGGATGCCTGGAGATTACAGCCGAGGGCGATGTGAACGCAGCTGCCGACAACGGCGCCAACATGGTGCTCCAGAGCGCCAACAGCGACTTTACCATTGAGACCAAGGTGAAGGCATCGGCCCTGCCTACAGGTGCCCAGAACGCAGGTCTGATAGCTTATCAGGATGATTCCTATTTCGTCAAGTTCATCTATACCGGCGCTCAGATGCGTCGCGGACAGCAGCCTCAGGCATCGGCCCCGGCAAACGGCAGCCTGCAGCTCTACGTTGAGGAGAACGGCTCCGCCAAGAGCACGGGAATCATCAACCTGAGCGAGGCCGGCGTGCAGGACAACACCATATGGCTGCGTCTGGAGAAGGACGGCAGCACCTACAGCGCATTCTACTCGGTCGACGGCAACAACTGGTTCGCCGCAGGTCAGGCTGAGATAGCGCTTAAGGACATCCAGGCCGGTCTGGTTGCCTTCCAGGGCGCCCAGATGCGCATGGGCATGGGTATGCGTCCCGGCGGTGCTCCCGGTGCCGCAGCTCCCGCAGCAGCTCAGCCTGCAGCACCGTTCAAGGCTAGTTTTGACTGGTTCAGAATCAAAAACCGCTGATGAACAGATCTAAAATGAATTTCAGGCTGTTCCTGACCATGGTCCTGCTGTGGTCAGGAACGGTTGCAGCATATGCCTACAACGGCATAGTAAGTGCCAAACCATATGAGGACGGGTTCGTGATGGCATCGGAATCAGGTATAATATACTGGACCGATATCCGCGGGAACGTGACTGACAGCGTAAAGGCCGGCTATCCCATTGCCGGGATCGATGTTCGCGACGGCAAGATACTGGCAGTAAGCCCTGAATCCGAGGTGTTTGAGGTGGACCGCGGCGGCAAGGTCCGCAGGTTCTGCGGCAAACAGACTTCGGGCGGTTCCCGTGCCGTGGGGATTGCATGCCTCAAGGAGACGGCATTCATCCTATTTGACAACGGCGTGATTCTCAGTACAGAAGACAACTGCAAGAACTTTACGTTCCTGGATTTCAACGGCATCTACCAGCTCTACTATTTCTACAATACGTTCACTGACATTTGCGCATCGGACTACTCCATTTTCATAGCAGGGACCGATGAGAACAATACCCCGACTGTGTTTACATCGGCCTCAGGTAAGATATGGAGCCCCCGTTCGCTCAGTTACAAGGAGGGCAGGGAGAACCTGGTGCTGAAGCAGAAGCCGCTGTCGCTGGCGTATGACGAGCGTAAGGACAGTTTTGTGATGGGATGCGAGGACGGTTACATATTCCATATGCCGGGCTGCACGCATTGCAACAGTGCCGATGTAAAGGAGGGCGGTGATATCCGTGCCATTGCATATAATAACGGTATTCCGCTTTACATACAGCGGTAAATACCTAATAATGAGTATCGGTGACGGCCGTTTTTGCAACCGGGTTGCAAGAGCGGCCGTCTACCTTTGCAGCAGAAATCAAAACAAAACTGCATATGATACACGAACATCATCATCACGAGGAGGAGGAGGGTAACGGCCGTCTTATAAAGATCATAAGCTCCACGGTGCTTCTGATTGCGGCTTCACTGATAGAGAAATACACCGCACTTGAGGACTGGCAGTACCTGCTCATATTCCTTGTGCCTTATCTGATTGTCGGCTATGACACACTCAAGGAGGCTTTGGAGGGCCTTCTGGAGGGCGAAGCGCTGAGTGAGGATTTCCTTATGAGCGTGGCTACTCTGGGTGCCCTGGGCATCGGATTCATGCCTGGTGCCGAGACTCAGTTCGCCGAGGCCGTATTCGTGATGCTGTTCTTCCAGGTGGGAGAGTGGTTTGAGGAGAGAGCCGAGGGCAAGAGCCGCAAATCAATATCGCACCTTATGGATATACGTCCAGATATAGCCCATGTGGAGCGTGACGGCAAGCTGCATGACGTGGCTCCCGAGAGCGTTCAGCCGGGTGAGATAATCGTGATACGTCCGGGCGAGAAAGTGCCTATGGACGGTACTGTAATAGAAGGTGCTTCAAGTCTTGATACTGTGGCTCTTACTGGCGAGAGCGTGCCCCGTGGTATTACCATGGGCGACGAGATCCTGTCGGGCTGCGTGAACCTGAACGGAATGGTGCGTGTACGTACCACAAAGGCATTCAGCGAGTCAACGGTATCCAAGATCCTGGATCTGGTGGAGAATGCAGCCGGGAGCAAGAGCCGCAGTGAGAGTTTCATCACCCGTTTTGCAAGGGTTTACACACCTGTAGTTGTTGGTTTGGCGGTGGCTGTGGCTATTGTTCCGGCTCTCATAACCGGCGAGTGGAGCACATGGATATACCGTGGACTGCTGTTCCTGGTGGTATCGTGCCCCTGCGCGCTGGTGATATCGGTCCCTCTGACCTTCTTTGGCGGTCTGGGCGGGGCCTCACGCAAGGGTATCCTTATTAAGGGTTCCAACCTGATTGACAAGCTGGCCGGCGTGAATACCGTGGTGTTCGATAAGACCGGAACGCTGACAGAGGGTGTGTTCGAGGTTACGGCCGTACACCCGCAGGAGATTGACAACAACGAACTTCTGCACCTGGCGGCTCATGTGGAGCGTCATTCCACTCATCCTATCGCAATGGCGCTGCGTAACGCATATCCCAATGAGGATGACGACTGCGTGATAGCCGATGTGGAGGAGACAGCAGGCCACGGAATCATGGCTACGGTGAACGGACGCAGGGTTGCAGTAGGTAACAGCCGTCTCATGGAGAAGGTTGGGGCAAAGTGGCGTACATGCCATCATAACGGCACTGTCATACATGTGGCCATTGACGGTCAGTATGCCGGCCATATAGTGATATCGGACCGCATCAAGGAGGATTCATCGCTCGCCATTGCACTGCTCAAGGACCTTGGCGTTAAGAAGACGGTTATGCTCACCGGCGACCAGGAGACGATTGCATCGTATGTAGCCGGCAAGGTGGGTGTGGACGCTTATCGGTCCCAGCTGTTGCCCGCCGACAAGGTGAGTGAGGTGGAGAATCTGCTTAATGAGGGTACGCTGGCATTCGTGGGCGACGGTATAAATGATGCTCCGGTGCTTACCCGCGCGGACATCGGAATTGCAATGGGTGCGCTTGGATCGGATGCTGCGATTGAGGCTGCCGACGTGGTTCTCATGGATGACAAACCCTCCAAGATTGCACTGGCTGTCAAGATTGCACGCCGCACCATCAGGATTGCACGTGAGAACATAGGGTTCGCCATAGGCGTGAAGGTGCTCGTGCTGCTGCTCGCAATCCCGGGATTTGCAACTATGTGGATGGCAGTCTTTGCCGATGTAGGCGTGACTGTGCTGGCTGTGCTGAACGCCATGCGCGCGCTGCGTATTAAAAAATAAATCAATGGAATGACCTTTTATAAGTGATGTTTTTGTTAAATTTGTATTTACAATACGAATTTCAATTACAATCACTCATGAAAAGGTCATTCCTAATGCTGTGCGCAGCAATGACTTTTGCTGCATGTTACGAGACTCCGGACAACCCGCTTAAGCTGAATGACAAGGAGTACTTTGAGAATCAAGGCGTTAACGTCCTTGTATTCAGCAACACATTCTCGGGCGGTTTCAATGACGAGAAGAATTCCGGTATAGAGATCATCCACCATGGAGTACGTACTGTTCAGGGCGGTGCCGTGCGTCTGAACAAGACTCCTGAGCAGTGGGATCTGGTTCCCGCTTCCCCTTCACGTACCGTGGATACACTGAACAACTCCATCGAGGTAACCATGCGTTACAACGATTACAACTTTGACTCACGCGTGGTGGTTACCGCCAAGGGTGAGGCAGTGGAGATTGCCGTTTTTCTTGATGACCCCGTACCTGAGTTCCTGGCCGGCAAGGCGGGATTCAACCTGGAGTTCCTTCCGTCACAGTACTGGGGCAAGACTTACTTCATGGACGGACGTCCCAACAGGTTCCCCCGTTATGCAGTAAGCCAGACTCAAGCTGTATCGAACTCCGAGAAGCCGCGTCAGTTCAAGGGATTCCGCACCTATGACGACCGCGGTACGGACCAGTTCGTGGATCCGCTTCCCCTTGAGACCGGTCATTCCATCCTCATTGCTCCCGATGCACCCGAGCGCATGATCAAGATCACGTCCGATGACGCCATGCTCGAGCTCTACGACGGACGTATGATTGCACAGAACGGCTGGTTCGTGCTGCGCAGCGTGCTGCCCGCAGGCAAGACCGGACAGGTGGTTACATGGACCGTTGAGCCTCATGCCATACCGGGATGGATCCGCGAACCTAACATCGGCTTTTCACAGGTGGGTTACATCCCTTCACAACCCAAGATTGCCGTAATTGAGCTTGACAAGATGGACAAGCCTCTTGCCACTGCCGAGATTTACAGGATTGCCGATGACGGCTCCGAGGTCCGCGCATTCAAGGGCAAGACACAGGAGTGGGGCAGATATTACAAGTACAATTACGTGAAGTTTGACTTTACCGAGGTCTGCGAGCCCGGCGTCTACTACATAAAGTACGGTAAATACAAGACAGGTAACTTTATCATTGACAGCTCGGTATATAACTGGATTACCGATGCCACCAGCGACGTGTGGATTCCCATACACATGAACCATATGACGGTCAACGAGGCCTACAGGATATGGCACGGGGAGCCGTTCAAGGAGGGTTATCTGCAGGCTCCGCAGAGCGATCATTTTGACCTGCACTCACAGGGTGCCAACACAAATACCAAGTACAAGCCTTACGAGCTTATCCCCGGCCTGAACGTGGGTGGTTATTTCGATGCCGGTGACTTTGATATCGAGACCGGATCGAATATCAACGTGGTACAGAGTCTTGTATCGGCCTGGGAACTGTTCGGCAACGAGCGTGACGAGACGTTTGTGGACGAGGAGCAGCGTTATGTCGACCTGCATCGGCCCGACGGCAAGCCTGACCTGCTGCAGTACATTGAGCATGGCGTGCTGAACCTCCTGGCGCAGGCCGAGAATATCGGCTTTATGTCTCAGACACTCTCCAATTCGGTCTTGGACAACTATCATCATCTGGGCGATGCCGCCGCCATTACTGACGGTCTGCATTATGATCCCAGCCTGCCCAAGTACGTGAAGTCGGCCGACGGCAAGCGTAGCGGTACTCCCGATGACATGTGGGCATTCACCAACCGCAGTGCGACTACGGATTTCAATGCTGCGACCATGTTTGCGGCTGCGAGCCGTGTGCTGGCCGGTTATAATGACGAGTTGGCCAGGAAGTGTCTGGAGCAGTCCAAGCGTCTTATGAAGGAGGCTACGGCGCTTATGAACCGTCGTGCCGGCCGTGGCGGCGGTCAGTTCAATAACCGCAACTCGGGTAATATGGCGACTAACCTGCAGCTTTACGGAGCTACGGGCGACAAGGCTTATCTGGAGCAGTTCGACCGTCAGATCTGGCAGTCCCTGGACCGTAACGTGAGCAACAGCATACGTACTGCTATGGATGCCATTCCTTATATGGATTCATTGTATAAGGAGAAACTCCGTCCGTACGTGGAGAAGTATAAGGAGTATCTGGATGGATTTGACACCAACAATCCATACGGTGTGCCTATAGGCGAGGGCAACTGGGCCGGTTCAGGTTCTGTGGTAAGTTTTGGTACTACCGCTTGTTTTGCAAACCTCTATTTCCCCGAAATCATTGACAAGAGTTATGCGTACAAGGCTGCAGCATTCATGTTCGGATGTCATCCTTATCATAACTACTCGCTGGTTGCAACGGTGGGTGCGGCACGTCCCAAGCAGGTGTTCTACGGCAATAACCGCGCTGATTTCTCATTCATACCCGGTAATGTGGCTCCCGGACTGCTGTTCCGCAAGCCTGACCATTTTGAGAACTTTGATGACTGGCCATTCCTCTGGGGTCAGAACGAGGGTACGATTGCCGGCAACTGCGGCTACCTCATATTCGGTGAAGCCTTCAAAAAACTAACACATTAGGAACCGTCCCTAATGTGTTAGTTTTCCCGCAAAACTGCAACATTAGGAACCGTCCCTAATGTTGCAGTTTTTTATTATCTCCAGCTGAACTGGACGCGAGCGAGCTCACGACCGTCATCAGCGGCCTTGATGCTGTGCAGGGATGTATCGGCCTCCATCTGGGTGGTGACCAGGATCTTCTCGCCGAACAGACCCTCTTTCTTGAAATTGATGTCCAGTCGGGCGGGCTCATGAGCCAGTCTGTACTCGGGTACCAGGCTTTCACTTGCCCAGAGTGAGTAGACTGCGTTGTTGACGTGGTCATTACGGTCGATGTCATCGTATCGGACCAGGAATGATTCGGTATAATCGGCACGTGTGGCCTCAGCCAGCTTGCGGAACCGGTTATCGGTTATGACTTTCTCGCGTACAGGCTCGTAGTCGGGCAGATATTTGCGTACGGGGACAGGACGGCGTGATTCAAAGTCGATGATAATCCACTGCGAGCAGGCGCGTATGATGCGCTGGTCGCCGCTCCAGACCTCAAACTCACGCTCGGTGTAGAGGGCAAGCTCATCGCTTGGCCAGCTTATGACGGTGATCTCTTCCTGGAGGCGGGGCATACGGTCTATCTCCACGTTCATGGCAATGAGCACCCAGGCCTTGCCTACGGTTCGCAGATAGTCGTATCCTATTCCGATGGAGTTGGCGCTGTCATCGGCGATATCCTGAAACATGTTGAGCAGTGAAACCAGCCTCAGAGTATCCTTACGGTCGCATTCAAAGCTCTTGACCACATACTTGTGGACCATTTTCTCAACTGTAATCATACTGTTTTTTTTACATTAGGAACCGTCCCTAATGTTGCAGTTTTGCGGGAAAACTAACACATTAGGGACGGTTCCTAATGTGTTAGTTTTCGTCTTCGGTCTTGCAGCCGGGGAATCCTTCGGCGTCGGCGCGGAGCTTGGGTGTGCAGAAATAGATGAGCTCGGCACGGGTCAGCACGGTCTCGCTGGGATCCATAAGCTCAGCCTCAATGAATGCCACATTACGCATCATCTTGGTGATGCGCGCACGTATGATAACCTCTTCAAGCATGGATGATACCGGTTTGAGGTACTCCATGTTCATCTTTGAGGTCACGCCGTTGGTCTGCAGCTTGCGGCAAACGACCCAACCGGCAGTCTCATCAATGAGCAGTGCCTGGATTCCGCCGTGCAGTATGTTCTGCCAGCTCTCGTAGTTATGATTGGGCTTGAACTTGGTTACTATATAATCACCGTCCTCATAGAACTCCTGATGAAGTCCGATGGGATTGTCGGGGCTGCAGACAAAGCAGTTATAGCCTTCGGTGCCAACCCACGGATTGATAATCTTGCGTAGATTCATTTTTTATCGGTTTTATTCTCGTTTTTCTTGTCCTGGTAGAGGAATCGGCGGATCTTATGCGTAGCGGTCTTGCTGAAAGGCTCTTTCATGACCTCTACGTCCTTGATCTTGAGGAACTGGCTGACCTTGGAGTTGACGAACTCCAGCACATCCTTCTTGCGTCGCTCAAGGTTCTCAAGGAACTTCTCCTGACCCTCAAGGTTCCAGTCTATGACGCCGTCGTTGAACTGAACAAGCGCCACAAGCTGTCCCTGGCGCGAAATTACAATAGATTCGCTTACGTCGCCAATATTATTGATTACACTTTCAATCTCCTCGGGATAAATATTTTCGCCCGATGCCCCTATGATGACGTTACCTGAACGGCCGTGGATGTAGTATCGGCCCTTACTGTCAACGCTGGCGATATCGCCGGTACGCATCCAACCGTCATCGGTCATGACAGCCCTGGTGCGGGCGTAGTCCTTGTAATAGCCGAGCATGACGTTGGGACCCTTGACCTGCAGCTCTCCCTGTCCGGTCTCGGGGTTAACATCGGCCAGACGTACCAGGACTTCGAACGATGCGGTACCGGTGCTGCCCAGATGGGTGCGTTTGGGACCTGCATCGCATATGAGCGGCGCAGTCTCGGTCAGACCGTAGCCGATAGCGTAGGGGAAATGTATGTGACGCAGAAAATCCTCAACCTCGCGGTCCAGTTTGGAGCCTCCAACACCAAAGAACCTCAGACGGCCGCCGAACTGTTGCTTTACCTTGCTGCCCACAAGGAAATAGAGTACCCTGGGGAAGTGCTTCTTGAGATAGCGCAGGTATTTGCTGGCCGCGATTGTGGGGAATATCTTGCCACGGATGACTTTTTCAATGATAAGAGGAACCGACAGCATGGTAGTGGGGCGGATCTTCTTGAGAGCATCGGCCAGAATGGTCGGTGTAGGCGGTTTCTGTATGTAATAGACGGTGGCACCCACGCTGAAGGGATAAAGCATTCCGATGCTCATCTCGTAGGTGTGAGCCAGCGGCAGGATGGACAGGAACACGTCCTTATGGCTTATCTTATGTGCATGCCAGGCCTCGAGTATGTTGGCGCAGAAATTGCGGTGGCTCAGCATGACGCCTTTGGCATTGCCTGTGGTGCCCGATGTATATATGATGGCAGCGATATCCATGGGTTCGGGCAGTTTGCCGCGTCCGTCACAGGTATATCGGTCATCCTCGGCCTTTATAAGCTCGAATGTATTGATGTCGATGATCAAATGCAGCCTCTCAATAGCTTCCGGGCTTATTTTGGGCATCTGCTTGCGCGATACGAATATAGCCTTCGCGCCGGAATGAGAAAGGATATTCTCAACCTCATTGGGCGAAAGTTCGGGTAACATGGGTACTGCAATGCGTCCGTAGGCGGTTATGCTGAAGAACGCAACAGCCCAGTTGGGGTTGTTCTCTGAAAGGATGGCTATCTTGTCATCGGCATTGATACCGAATGTGGAGAACCGGCCGGCCATCTTGTCACACTCATCCTTGAACTGCGAGTAGGTGATGAGGCGTCCGCCATCCACATAGTTTGATACGATACGGTTCCGGTTGACTGTCGTGGTGTAGCTCAGTACATCGGCCAGCGTGCTGAATCTGTGTCTCATCTTATGGTATTAACGTGTGATGTATTTCTCGGGATGACGTGCTCCCAGGTCCATTTTTTCATAAATATCCTGTATGCGGCGGGTGTCGGCATTGGCATCGGAAGTGAGTTCAACCTTTTGGTTTACCTCGATGTGCTTGCGTTTCCAGTCAAAATAACAAAGGTAAACGGGTATGCCGGCGGTCGTTGCAATGAAATGGTAGCCGGTTTTCCAGCGTGCAACAGGCTTGCGGGTGCCCTCAGGGGCGATTGCCAGGTGCATGATATCTTTCTTGTCCATCTCCCTGATGACCGACCGTACCACGGCTGTGGGGTGCTTGCGGTCTACAGGTATGCCTCCGATGGCTCTCAGGATCCAGCCCAGGGGAGGGAAGAACAGAGAACTCTTGACCATGCAGTAGGTCTTGCCGCCGATGGAGATGTAAAACAGGTATGCCACTACAAAATCCAGAAGTGACGTGTGGGGCACTCCAAGAAGTATGCATTTAGGCTCAGGGGGAAGGAACGGGCCTGTTGTCCAGCCCCAGACCTTGAGGATAAAGGTGCAGAATTTTCTCCACATGTTGGTTTAAGTCTCGTTTGTTGGTTTTCAGGCCGCAAAATTACCCCCTATATATAATATAGCAGGTTAACTATATATAATTGTGGTCAATTCTCTGACATTTGTGGCGAAAAACACCATATTGTGGCGAATTAAAGCCTAATTCTTTATATTTTTGCAGCCGTTTAAGCAATACTTGGTAATGACTAAATCATACGAGGAGATTAACGAGAAGATCCGCAAGGGTAAGGCCGTGGTGCTGACCGCCGAGGAGGTATCGGAGATGGCCAAGACCATGAAGCCCAAGGAGATTCTTGAAAAGGTCGATGTGGTATCGACCGCGACTTTCGGCGCCATGTGTTCAAGCGGCGCAATCCTGAACTTCGGCCACGCTAACCCGGCTATACGTATGGAGCGTATTGAGCTGAACGGCGTGCCTGTAAGCGGCGGTCTGGCTGCTGTCGATACATACGTAGGCGCTACGGACTGCAACCCGGAGAACCCGTCATATGGCGGCGCTCACATCATTCAGGACCTGATTGACGGCAAGAACGTGACGCTCGAGGCCTGGGGTAAGGGTACAGACTGCTATCCCCGCAAGCATATCAGGACCGAAATCAATCTGGACTGCATAAACGAGGCAATCCTGATGAATCCCCGTAACGCATATCAGAACTACAACGTGGCTGTGAACTCCACAGACCGTACTCTCTATACATACATGGGCACTCTGCTGCCCCGCATGAAGAATGCGTCATACAGCTCGGCAGGTGAGCTCTCACCGCTGCTGAACGACCCCGAGTGCCGTACCATCGGTCTTGGAACACGCATATTCCTTTGCGGAACACAGGGTTACGTGGTTTGGAACGGCACTCAGTTCAACTGCTCAAAGCCGCTTAACGACCATGGCGTTCCGATGGGCAATGCCCGCACGCTTGCCGTGATGGGTGAGATGAGGGAGATGTCGAGCGAGTTCCTGCGCGGCGCCTATTTTGAGAAATACGGCGTAACCATGTACGTAGGCATAGGCGTGCCCATTCCTCTGCTTGATGAGGACCTGGCACACCGTGTGAGCATACGTAACTGTGAGATCGATACGTTCATTGAGGACTACGGCGGCCGCGGTGACCTGATAGGTAGGGTCAACTACGAGCAGTTGCGCTCAGGTGAGATCGAGTTCATGGGCAAGAAGATCCACACAGCACCTCTGTCAAGCCTCTACAAGGCCCGTAAGATTGCAAATATCCTCAAGGAGTGGATCCAGAAGGGCGAGTTCGAACTGACTGCTCCGGTACGTCCCATGCCGACCGGCCGCTCACTTAACGGATTAAAGGAGATTAATCAGTAAATCAGATTGTTATGACAAAGAAAGTAGTTATATCATTCCCTGATGGCGAGGCCAGCCGCCCGCTTATCTACGAGCTGATTAAGAAGTACGACATAATGGTCAGCATCATTAAGGCCGATATAGACGGCGGCCGCAGCGGAAAGCTTGTGCTGGAGCTGGATTCTGACTCAGAGCATATACGTCAGGCTATCGATTTCATGCAGCAGAGCGGCGTCAACGTAAGCCCGCTGGAGAAGAAAATCAGCTATGACGACTCCAAGTGCATAAGCTGCGGTGCATGTACATCGGCCTGTCCGTCGGGCGCACTCTCAATCAGCGCTCCTGACTGGAAACTGCAGTTCCACCCCGAGAAATGCGTGGTCTGCAAGCTCTGCATCACCTCATGCCCGCTCAAGCTTTTCAGCATTGAGTTCGCTGACTAAGTGCCTGTAGGGGCGTTTTTATGGAATACAAGGATAGGAACTACCGTAGCAGGTTTGCCGGTGACAACCGTCGCTGGTTCTCAGTAAAGTTCCTTGAATCCGATTTATGGATAGGAGTCGACAGCGGCTCCTATTCTCAGTCTATGGAGGCCGATACATACGCCCTGCTGGTGGATCTCAGACGCGCGATGGATGCGTATCTGCTCATGGATCCGCATTACAAAGCAACCCTGCAGCCATATGACGCAGGTCTGGAGGCTCCTGACATTCTCAAGGAGATGTCGCGTGTGAGCCATAAGACAGGCATCGGCCCCATGAGCGCCGTGGCAGGTGCCGTAGCCCTGAAGGTCGCCGAATTCCTCAAATCCAAATACGGTGTAAAGGAGGTAATCGTTGAGAACGGAGGCGACATCTATGCCGATGCCACCGCCGACATGGACATAGCTGTATTCGCAGGCCAGTCACCGCTCTCCGAGAAAGTAGGCCTGCACATCCCCGCATCCGCATTCCCCTGCGGCATCTGCACCTCCAGCGGCACCGTAGGCCCCTCGCTGAGCCTGGGTAAGGCCGATGCCATGCTGATAGTCTGCCGTGACGTCCTGCTAGCCGACAGCTACGCCACCGCCATGGCCAACCGCATAAAAACCGTAAATGACCTCCAACCGGTAATCGAGCAGATTCAATCAATCCCAGACATTCTAGCCGCGTTAGCCATCAAAGGCGACCGACTTGCAGTCAGCGGCCTCTACGAGCTGAGACTTTTCAAATAAAAAACCGGGGGATACCCTGGAAAAAGTCTCGCACCCACGCGCGACCAGTGGGAGGGGCCCGCGACAGATTATAGCTATTCTGGAACCATGAGCTCGCTCATGAGTTTCGGAATAGATATAAGGTGTTGTGGGAGGGCCGGCCAAAGGCCGCTTTTGGAAGGGTATCCCACGGTTTTTTATTTGGAAAGTCGCTGTTTAATATCTATCTTTGTCAAACGAGACTAACAAAAAAACAACCAAATAGAGTATGAGAAAAATTCTAAGAGTCCTAAGCGTGATTGCGCTTACGTGTGCATCGGCCCAAGCCGCCGACAACAAAGGCATATCATTCAACGAATTATCAGCCGACAGATTTACCCTGATTGACAACGGCAAACCCGTACAGATTCTGGCCGATGAGGCCGATAAAACCGGCGTACAGATAGCTCTCAAGGCTCTGCAGCAGGATTTTAAGGCTGTATCGGGCCAGGAGGCGAAGGTCATTAACGAGGCGTCGCAGGTGAGCGGCAAGCCCGTGATAGTAGGAACGATTGACAGCAAGTTCATAGCGCAGGTCATCAAGGCCAAGAAAATCAACAAGAAAGACCTGCAGGGCAAGCGCGAGAAATATATCATGACCGTGGTCGAGAACCCCATCAAGGGCATTGATGAGGCTCTGGTGATTGCTGGTAGCGATATGCGCGGTGCCATTTACGGTAT
>CACZCX010000023.1 GCA_902779875.1 uncultured Bacteroidales bacterium
GATGGTGTTCAGCGTGGAGTGGGTGGAGTTCCTGGTGCTTACAGTGGTACTGACTTTTATACTTCTGCTGTTCGGTGAGATAATCCCCAAACTCTATTCGGCAAACAACTCGCTGTCATTCAGCCTCAGGGCCGCGCCCATGCTCTCGGCGCTCACTGTTGTGCTTCATCCGGTGTCGTCGCTGCTCATGCGTTCCAAGTTCCTGTCGGATCATGTGTCTAAGAAAAGTTTTAACATATCGGTTGACCAGTTGGAGCATGCGCTCGAACTCACGGACTCTGAGGATATACAGGATGAGCAGCAGATGCTCGAGGGTGTGATACGTTTTGGCGACGAAACCGTCGTGGATATCATGACGTCCAGAATTGACATGATAATGCTGGATATTAAGGCCAGCTACGGCGATGTTATGAAATGCATAAAGGAGAACTTCTACCGGAACATCCGATAATATTAAGGGAATTCTTTACATCAAGGACCTTTTGCCATACCTTGAAAAGGGTGACAGTTTCCGTTGGCAGTCGCTCATCCGGCCCGCCTTTTTCGTCCCCGAGACACGCAAGGTCGATGACCTGCTGCACGACTTCCAGACAGGTCGTATCCACATGGCCATTGTGGTCGATGAGTTTGGCGGGACATCGGGCCTGGTTACCCTAGAGGATGTTATTGAGGAGATCCTGGGTGAGATCAATGACGAGTTCGATGACGACTCTGTGAGCTACCGCAAGACAGGTCCCGATACCTACATCTTTGAGGGTAAGACCCTGTTGTCGGATTTCTTCAGGATCATCGGTCTTGAGGAGGATGACTATGCCCAGTATGTGGGTGAGGCCGATACTCTGGCCGGTTTTCTGCTTGAGCTCAAGGGTGATTTCCCCAAAAAGGATGAGGAACTTGTCTGCAAGGACCTTGTCCTCCGTGTCATGGAGAAAAAGGAACGCCGTCTTTCAGGTATAAGGGTGACCGTCCGTCATTCCGACAATCATTCCAGAGAGGAGTGATTTTTTACATTTTTTAAATTTATGCAGGTGCGCACGCGTGTGTATCTGCATTTTTGCATATCTTTGCACTTGAACAGGTTTTCTGCCTTGTGGTTTGCTAACAACAAAATAACTATAGCTTATGGATAATTTTAAAAGATCTATGGCGTTTGGCGGTATTGTGGCCGCATTCTGCCTTGGCTCGTGTCTTTCCACGAGTGATGAACTGGATCTAGACAAGGACATCAGTCTCGATATGCAGATTGCTCCCGGAGGTCTCTCCATTCCTCTTGGAAGTCTGGATACCTTGTTCCTGGATTCCCTGATTAAGATTGATGATGAGGAAGCTATGCTCAAGAAACTGCCTGACGGTACTTACGGAATAGTAATGGACGGCAAGGTGGATTCCGTGAAAGTGGAGATAGACCCTCTTACCATTGAGATTGATCCTCCTTCAATCAATCCCATAACCACAACATTCGATACTCCCAAGAAGGAGAATCTCAAGCTTAAGATTCCTACAAATTCTCAGACTGAGGTGCTTTCTATCGGTTCCATAGATCTCTCCGGCATGGAAGACAACTTCAATGCCATCAATCTTGAGGTCAAGACCCAGGAATTTCCCATAGGTATCCAGGGCGTGTCCGTTCCTCCCATGGAGATCCCGGTGCCTGAGCAGAGCCAGAAAATATCTTTCGGATTTACTCTTGCCGATGATGTCGAGAGACTTAACTCTATCTATTTTGGCGAGGATAACCAGACTGCAGGTCAGAGGATATGCCTCAATGTCGACTTGGGAGGAATATACAACACGATTGATAATCCTGTCATCCGCATCAAGCAGATGAATGTCACCTTCCCTGACAATTTTGTTCTTGCCAAGGATAATCAGATTGACAATTATATCAAGCAGGGTAATGTCTCTGTGAGCGGCAACGTTTTCTCCATAACAATGGGACAGGGACAGAAAATCGAGTCATTCACCGGTCAGAGCAAGATCCTCCCGCTGTCATTCCTGCTGGTGTCGGGTGACTTCTCTGATGCAGGTCACACCATCGACTTTGAGGGTGAGATATCCTATTCTCTGGTACTTGAGGTTTCCGGTACATCCAAGGGCACAGGCAGCATGTATGTGAATGTAAGCCTGGACGAGTCACTTAAGGTGTCCGATTTCTCTGTTGATACCCGTGCCAAGGAGGTGTCATTACCCAGTGATGTTATTTCATCGAACTTCAAGGTCGGCGGTCTTGGCGGTATGAAGAGAATCAATTCCATTGATTTTGATGACCAGACAAGTACTATCCGTTTTGCAATCTCTGACTTTGACATAGCACCGTTTGAGTTTGCTGCAGGCAGCAATATCAAGCTTGTGTTCTCCGATGATTTTGAATTTGACCAGACTGAGAGCTACGGTGGCAAGGCAAGCTGGGATCTGACTGCACCCAGCGCCAACACCCTGCTTATCGATCCTTACAAGACCAGAAACGACAGCGTTGTCATCCATGTCAAGAAACTGTATATCAACCAGGATGTTGACAAGAACAGCGGTTCCATCAACATGAGTAATGACGTGGCATATTCTTCAACGATCACCATAGCAGCCAAGAACGGTCTGAACAAAGCCGGACTGGAGTCACTGCATGACCAGACCATCAACTTCAAGGTTGCCGGTGACCTTTTCATTGATGACGCGGACTTTACTATCGATGAAATCAGGACAGACCTGAACAGTTCTACCGTCATAAACGTGGAGAAGGGCGATATAGACAGGTCTCTGGTATCAATCAGTCGTATCGATGTTGACGATAACAATCCTGCAGGTATCACAATGAACCTTAAGTTTGAGGGCGTTCCCAACCAGATTGACCAGTTGACAATCTCTGATCTGACCATCAAACTCCCGGATTTCATAAAGATGTCATACCTTGGAAATGATGCAGGAACCTATATCGATACCGACGGCTCCATTGTCATCAACCGCACAGTCGGCAGTTCGGAACTCTCATCTCAAGGTCCCGGACTCACCATATCAGGTTTCTATGTTGACGGACTCCAGTTCAGTTCTCCTCTAGAACTTGAGGACGGATGGCTCAGACTGCTTAACCAGCATGTCGACATAACCGGTGTGGCTACAGTACCGGAGTCTCACCTGGGTCTTGCCGGTCTTGACGGTATTACCGTTACACCTACCGTTACATTCAATCCGATTACAGTCAAGGCTGCATACGGTAAGGTCAATCCGCAGATCGATGAGGTTAATGAAGAGGTTGAGCTTTCACTCGGTGATGACAATGACTTCTTCCAGAATGATAACAACACCCTCTCACTCAGCGATCCTCAGATCACTATCAACCTGACCAGTACGGTAACTCTTCCGATTGATATAGACTTGAGTCTTTCATCATTTGACTCCGATGGCGAGTATATCGGCAGGGATATTAAGCCGGATATGGGTACCATACACCTTCAGAAGTGTGACTCCCTCAAGGAGAACCGTACCACGACCCTGGTTATCTTCAAGAACGATAGACCGGTATCCCAGTCTCAAGATACCATTTTCGTACGCATGAGCAACCTGTCAGACCTCATGAAGACCATTCCTGACAAGATATCGTTCAACCTCAAGGCAGGTGTGGACCAGTCGGTTTATCACTATGTCGACCTGACCCGTACGCTGAGCGTATCCGGTGATTACAACGTATCTGTCCCGCTGGCATTTGACAGCCTCTACATAGAGTATTCCGATACCATCAAGAATCTGGGCAAGGATCTTGAGGAGGTGGCCGATAAGATCGGTGATGCCAGCCTTCAGATCGTTGCCGATGTGGAGAGCACCATACCTCTGGGCGTAATACTCAAGGCTAAGGCTTATGACATTAACGGATTCGAACTTGCCGGTGTCAAGATTGACTCGTGTGTAATAGCTCCGGGTAATGATAATATTGCAAAGTCTTCATTGACTCTGGGCGTTGAAGTTCAAAAGGGCTATATGGAACGTCTTGAATCAATAGTATTCACCGCCGCCTGCCAGTCGGGTCAGGGTAGTTCAAGTATTCGTGATGACCAGTGGCTCTGGATCAAGAAGATGCGTATCAAGTTGCCCAAGGGCCTCATGATTGATTTCACTGAGAAAGAAGATGACAAGTAATAACCCTCTAAACAGATATCAGATATGAAAAAGCATGTTTTCAATAAGTCATTGATGGCAGTTTCATTGCTGCTCATGACAGCTTCGGCATCTGCACAGAGTGCAAGTTCCGGTTATTTCGTTGAGGGTTTCAGTCAGCGTTACCAGCTGAATCCGGCGTTCTCTCCTGACCGTCCCCTGTTCCTGGCAATCCCCGGTGTCAGCAACATCCAGATGGAGGCTACCAGCACCGTGGGTCTTTCAAACTTCCTTTTTGAATCAACCTCCAAGCCCGGAATGCTTACAACATTCATGAGCCCTGATGTCGATACCAGACAGTTCCTTGACAAACTGCCTGATGTAACTCAGTTCAATGTCGGATTGAATATGGATATCCTCTCTTTGGGTATAGGCGGCGAGAATGGTTTTACATCATTCAATATCAAGCTCAAGAACAGGGAACAGATATCCATGCCCAAGGAGTTGTTCTCGTTCATGAAAGCCAGCTTTGCCAACGGAAACTACCTGATCGAGGACATCAACATAAACACTACATCCTATCTGGAGACATCACTTACTCATGCTCACAGGATCAATGACAACCTCAATATTGGTGTTGGTCTCAAGTTCCTGGTAGGTGTGGCATATGCCGACATCAACATTGATGAGATTGATGCCAGACTGGGCGATGAGGAGTGGCTGGTAAGGACCAATGCCACTATAAAGGCTGCAGTTCCGGGAGTGGAGTATACCCTGACCGAGGATGACGGAACCTTGGATGGGGCGGAGTACAGTTTCAAGTCTCCTCTGGGCAGCTACGGATTTGCCGTTGACCTGGGTGCCGAGTATGACTTCAAGGATCTTGTTAAAGGCCTTAAAGTTTCAGCTTCTATAACAGATCTGGGCTTTATCAATTGGGATAATATGAATACCTTTGCAACCGACAACGACGAGTATGTCAGGTTCCATGGCTTTGACAACTATGACACCTCCGGTGACGATGATAAGACCATGGATAATCTCGGTGATGACTTCAAGGAGATGACCAAGGTCTATCCTTCGGGAACAGCCGGTAAGGAGAACGTGGCTCTTAACGCCACATTCAGACTTGGCGCCGAGTATGTCATCCCGTATGTGGAGTGGATTTCAGTAGGTGAGCTCTTTACATACCGCGGAGGCCTTATCTCCTACAAGGAATCGCGTACGTCACTCACCCTGTCACCTTGCCGTTGGTTCGACCTGAGCGGAAACGTAGGATTCACATCGGTAGGTACCTCAATGGGTATGCTCCTGAACGTTCATCCCAGAGGAATCAACTTCTTCTTTGCAGTTGACCACCTTAAGGCTGACTTCAATCCGCAGTATGTACCTCTGCGTGATTTCGGTTTGAATTTCAGTTTGGGTCTTAATCTTGCATTTGGACAGAAACGTTATTGATTGATGACAGACATATCCGTCTTTGAGCTTATTCTCAAAGGCATGGCAATCGGTTTTCTGGCAGCAGCCCCGACGGGTCCGTCGGGGGTGCTTGTCATTCAGAGAACACTTAACAAGGGCCGGTGGAAGGGATTTCTTACCGGTCTTGGTGTGAGTATAAGTGATGCTCTTTATATCATGATCACCATGATGTGCCTCTCGTTGGTACTGGGTTACCTGGAGAACCCCATGGTGGCTCTGGTGGTCAAACTGGCAGGCTGCGCCCTGCTTCTGATATTCGGCATCACGACCGTGAGGAACAACCCGCTTGCGGCACAGAAAGAGGTTAAGGTCCGTAAGGATTCCCTGTGGCAGATTATGGTCACGGGAACACTGGTGGCCATAGTGAATCCTCTGGTGGTCTTTTTCTATATGGGACTGTTTGCGTTCTTTTCACTTCCGGTCGATGACTTTGAGACAGGGGTCAAGATGCAGACATACCTGTTCACCCTTATGGGTGATGTTTGCTGGTGGTTCACCCTGTCCACGCTCATCAACAAGCTCCGCAACCGTTTTGATTTGCGTGGCCTTTGGATGATAAACAGGGTGATGGGAACCATTCTTATGGTTGCGGCTGTAGCATGGTGTACCATGATACTTATAAAACTTTGATATGTTCGTTCAGAAAGAACTGAGGGAGAAGAATATAGCCGAGTACCTGCTCTACATGTGGCAGGTGGAGGATATGATACGTGCAGCCGGACTTGACAGCGACCGGCTGTATGACGCTGTCATAAAGGGCAGCGGACGCTCTGAGGAGGAGCGCCGTGAATGGAAACAGTGGTATGAAGACCTCATTGAGATGATGCGCGCCGAGGGAAAGACCCAAAGCGGTCATCTGCAGATCAACGAGAACGTGCTCATACTGCTTGAGGACCTTCATCAGCGCCTTCTTGATTCGCACAAACAGCCGGAGTACAGGGACCTGTACTACAAGGCGCTGCCGTTCATCGTGGAATTCAGGGCCAAGAACCACAACACGGAGAACGGTGAGCTTCGTGACTGTTTCAACATGCTCTACGGAGTATGGCTGCTCAAGGTGCAGGGAAAACCTGTAAGCGCCGCTACGGAGCAGGCCGTAAAGGCTGTCTCCGCGTGCATCGGAAAACTGTCTGTACTCTACCGTCAGGATAAGGAGGGTACACTGGAGTTAGATTGATTATGGAAGAGATAGAAAGAAGACGTACGTTTGCGATTGTTTCGCATCCTGATGCCGGTAAGACTACGCTTACCGAGAAATTCCTGCTGTTCGGCGGCCAGATACAAGTGGCCGGAGCCGTCAAGTCCAACAAGATACGCAAGACTGCGACATCGGACTGGATGGATATAGAGAAACAGCGTGGAATCTCCGTCACCACTTCAGTGATGGAGTTCGATTATGAAGGTTACAAGATAAACATCCTGGACACCCCGGGTCACCAGGACTTTGCGGAGGATACCTTCCGCACCCTGACGGCGGTGGACAGTGTCATCATAGTGATTGACAGCGCCAAGGGTGTTGAGATGCAGACACGCCGCCTCATGGAGGTGTGCCGCATGCGCAAGACTCCCGTGATAGTGTTTGTCAACAAGCTGGACCGTGAGGGTAACGACCCCTTTGACCTGCTTGACGAGCTTGAGGAGGAGCTGCAGATACATGTACGTCCTCTGAGCTGGCCTATAGAGAAGGGTGCCCGTTTCAAGGGCGTGTATAACATATACGAGCAGAAACTGGACCTCTTCACTCCCGATAAGCAGAAGGTGACCGAGAAGGTTGAGGTCGATATCAACAGCTCCGACCTTGAGGCTCAGGTAGGTGAGCGTGAGGCTCAGAAGCTGCGTTCCGACCTGGAACTGATTGACGGTGTTTACGAACCGTTTGACCGTGAGCAGTACCTGGCTGGTGACCTGGCCCCGGTGTTCTTCGGATCGGCCCTGAACAACTTCGGTGTACAGGAGCTGCTCAACTGTTTTGTTCGTATTGCACCGAGTCCGCGTCCCACACAGGCACTGGAGCGTATGGTGGAGCCTGAGGATGGTAAGTTCACGGGATTCATATTCAAGATCACGGCCAACATCGACCCGAACCACCGCTCGTCGGTAGCGTTCTGCAAGGTCTGCTCGGGCCGATTCCAGCGTAACGAGCCCTATTACCACGTAAGGCTTGACAAGACATTCCGCTTCTCGTCACCCACCCAGTTCATGGCACAGCGCAAGAGTACCATTGAGGAGGCCTGGCCGGGTGATATCATCGGACTTCCGGATACCGGAAACTTCAAGATCGGTGATACTCTCACTCAGGGTGAGAAACTCCACTTCAAGGGCCTGCCCAGCTTCTCGCCCGAGATGTTCAAGTATATTGAGAATGCCGATCCCATGCGTGCCAAGCAGCTCGCCAAGGGTATCGACCAGCTCATGGGTGAGGGCGTTGCTCAGATGTTCGTAAACCAGTTCAACGGCCGCAAGCTCATCGGTACGGTCGGTCAGCTTCAGTTCGAGGTCATCCAGTACCGTCTGGAGCATGAGTACAACGCCCTGTGCCGTTGGGAGCCTGCAAGCCTCTACAAGGCATGCTGGATAGAGAGTGATGACGAGGCTGAGCTCGAGGCATTCAAGAAACGCAAGTATCAGTTCATGGCCACCGATATGGAGGGCCGTGACGTGTTCCTGGCCGACAGCGGCTATGTGCTGCAGATGGCCCAGATAGATTTCAAGCATATTAAGTTCCACTTTACAAGTGAATTCTGATGCAGGAGTATATTGAAGATGTTAAGCGTGCCGTTCAGGTAATGCGTGACGGCGGAATTATCCTTTATCCCACCGATACCATATGGGGTATCGGCTGTGATGCCTCCGATTCCGCTGCCGTACGCCGCATCTTTGAACTCAAACGCCGCAGTGACAGCAAGTCCATGCTCTCACTTATAGATTCCGATGCCAAGCTGGGCTATTACGTGCCCGATATCCCCGATGTGGCCTATGACCTTATGGACCTGTCGGAGAAACCGCTCACCATCATCTATGACGGCGTGCGTCATCTGGCTCCCGAACTTGTGGCCCAGGACGGGAGCGCGGGAATCCGTGTTACCAGGGAGGCCTTCTCACGCGAGCTCTGTCGCCGCTTGGGAGGTGCCGTTGTCTCAACATCAGCCAATATCAGCGGAGAGCCGTCACCGGCTAACTTCAGCGAGATATCGGATGAGATTCGTAAAGGCGTTGATTATATTGTTGAATACCGCCGTGACGAACAGACGCGTTCGGTTGCATCGTCCATAATCAAACTCGGTTCGGGCGGCTTGGTAAAAGTTATCAGGGAATAATGAGCGATATTGCAGATGAGAGGGAAAGGCAGGCTGAGACGCTGCTTAACAAGTTCAATCTGTGGCGTAAGGATCATATAAGCGAACGCCAGTTCATCCTGCTGCTTAGTCTGGTGGTAGGTGTATTCACCGCTTTTGCGGCCTTGGTGCTCAAATATCTGATCTCACTTATCCACGGCACTATATACGGAAACTTGACCATGAGCCGTGAGAACTACAGTCTGCTTATCTATCCGGTTATCGGTATCCTGGTTTCCGGACTGTTCATACGGTATCTGGTACGTGATGACATAGGACACGGCGTGACCAAGATCCTCTATGCGCTCTCCAAGAAAAACGGCCGCATCAAACCACATAACATGTACTCGTCGGTGATTGCCAGTGCCATCACCATCGGTATGGGCGGATCGGTCGGTGCCGAGTCGCCTATAGTTCTCACAGGCTCTGCCATCGGCTCCAATATAGGCCGTATGTTCAAGATGGAGCACCGCACGCTTATGCTGCTGGTGGGTTGCGGCTCGGCCGGTGCCATTGCCGGTATCTTCAAGGCCCCGATCACAGGACTGGTCTTTGTACTTGAGGTGCTTATGTTCGACCTCAGCATGGGCTCGCTCCTGCCGTTGCTGGTTTCATCGGTCACAGCGGCCACCATATCATATGTGTTCACCGGAACCGACTCCATGTTCCACTTTGTCTCGGAACACGGATTCGACCTGTCCCGCATTCCTTACGCACTTCTGTTGGGCGTGACGTGCGGTCTGGTGTCACTCTATTTCTCACAGACCATGCACTGGTTCGAGACATGGTTCAAGAAGTTCCTGAATCCATGGATCAAGTTCGTGATAGGAGCTGTCGTGCTGAGTATCCTCATATTCCTCTTCCCGTCACTGTTCGGTGAGGGTTATGACACCATATCCATGCTTCTCAACTCCAACGAGAACCCTGAGGTGGTGATGGAGGGCTCGCTGTTCTATGGCGGTAACATACTGCTCTACCTGACTCTGGTGGTGCTCACCAAGGTGTTTGCATCGACAGCAACCAACGCGGGCGGCGGATGCGGTGGTATATTCGCACCCAGCCTGTTCCTGGGTTGTCTTACCGGATTCATATTCGGCACACTCATGAACCGTCTCGTACCGGGATCCCAGATATCGGTCCAGAACTTTGCCCTGCTGGGTATGGCCGGTCTCATGTCGGGTGTCATGTTCGCCCCGCTGACCGGTGTGTTCCTCATTGCCGAACTTACCGGCGGTTACTCCATGTTCCTGCCGCTTATGATGGTATCGATCATGTCATATCTTACCATCAAACTGTTCCAGCCGCACTCCATTTATTCCATGCGTCTGGCTCAGAAGGGTGAGCTTATGACGCACCATAAGGATCAGTCAGTGCTGCTGCTCATGAGCATGGACAACCTCATCGAGAAGGAGTTTCTCAAGGTCAGCCCCGAGATGGATCTCGGTCAGTTGGTCAACATCATAGCACGCTCCAAGCGTAACCTGTTCCCCGTTGTTGACGAGGGCGGATTCCTGGTAGGCGTGGTCAATATGGAGAGTATCCGTAACATCATGTTCCGTCAGGAACTTTACCACCGTTTCGTGGTACAGAAACTCATGGAGCTGCCGCCGGCACGTCTGTCGGTCAAGGACCCCATGGATACTGTGATGAAGAAATTTGACGAGACCGGCGCCTGGAACCTGCCTGTCGAGGATGAGGATGGCCGTTATCTTGGATTCGTCTCCAAATCCAAGATATTTAACTCTTACCGTAATGTCTTACTTGAACTTTCCGAGGAATGAGCGTAAGAACGCCGATATTCCTAATCTGTTCGATATAGTTCCCTCTATGGAAAAGAAAGAATTCAGGATTGTGTTTATGGGTACTCCCGAGTTCGCGGAGTTCACTCTGCGTCGTCTCGTGGAGGATGGCTACAATATAGTTGGCGTCGTTACCATGCCGGATAAACCCATGGGCCGTCACGGCAGCGTGCTTCAAAGCAGCCCGGTCAAGAAATATGCAGTAGAGCAGGGTATACCTGTGCTTCAGCCTGAGAAGTTGAAAGATCCTCTTTTCATTGAGCAGCTTAAGGCACTTAAGGCGGATCTTCAGATAGTAGTGGCGTTCCGTATGCTTCCGGAGATGGTGTGGAGCATGCCTCCTCTCGGCACCTTTAATCTTCATGCTTCGCTGCTTCCTCAGTACCGCGGAGCCGCCCCAATCAACTGGGCTGTCATCAACGGTGACAAGGAGACCGGTGTAACCACTTTCTTCCTCAAACATGAGATCGATACTGGTGACATTATATATAAGGAGAGCATTCCCATACTGCCGACCGATAATGCCGGTACCGTGCATGACAAACTCATGGCACTCGGAGCCGACCTTACCGTCCGTACTCTGGATGACATTATCGCTGACCGCGTCAAGCCCGTTCCGCAGGATTCCGTTCCCGCCAGTGAACTGCGCCCCGCGCCCAAGATATTCAAGGAGACCTGCCGCATTGACTGGAACCAGCCTTCCGTGCGGGTACGTGATTTTATCCGCGGACTCTCACCTTATCCGGCAGCATGGACCGTCCTCCGTTCGCCCGATGGCCGTGAATGTGACTTCAAGATATTTGATACGGAGATAGTGGACGGCGCTCCTGTCCAGACTCCCGGTACTGTCCGTTGTGACGGCAAACGTTTCATAGAGGTCTCTACAGCCGATGGCGCATTGCGTCTCCTGGAGGTTCAGGCAGCCGGAAAAAAGCGTATGCCGGTGGGCTCATTCCTTTGCGGAAATGACCTCTCGGACTGCTGTGTTTTTGAATAAAATGGCCCCCGAAAGTGTTAAAATCGGCTTTATTGTGTTGAATTAAGAAATGTTCACATTATCTTTGCCCTTGAAATAACACAATTATCAACTAAAACCGATAGCCTATAGACTGAACATTACTCCAAACAATATTTAAAGAAGAAGTAATGGAAATGTTGAATCAGCTTACCGACGACCAGTTGGTAGCTCTCTATTCAAACGGAAACAATAAGGCGTTCGATACCCTCTTGACACGTTATCAGGATAAGTTGTATTCGTACATCAACTTCATTGTACGTAACCGTAACCTTGCCGATGACATCTTTCAGGATACCTTCGTAAAAGCCATTGTCACCCTTCAGAAAGGTAATTATTCAAGCACCGGCAAGTTCGGCGCCTGGCTCACACGTATAGCCCATAACCTCATCATAGATTATTTCCGTCAGGACAAGAATGAGAATACCGTCAGCAACGACGCTCAGGAGTATGACCTTCTGAACGACGCCAGTCTGGCCGAGTCCAATATCGAGGATAACATGATCAATGAGCAGACACTGCGTGACGTACGCCGTCTGGTTGACGCTCTGCCTGACAACCAGCGTGAGGTGGTATTCATGCGTTACTATCAGGACCTGAGTTTCAAGGAGATAGCCGATATCACCGGTGTATCGATCAATACCGCTCTGGGTCGTATGCGTTATGCCCTGATCAACATCCGCAAGATGTCCGTTGATAAGGGTATAGCTCTCCAGCTCGCAGTATAATCTGTGCAGTTTCAGACAGTTCCGTGGGCGGAACTGAAAAAGTTTGTCTCTTTCATATACTAAATTTGTGTTGTCCGCGTTTTAATAGTGAACAACAACAAAGGACGCCTATGGATCAGACTTCTACTTCTTCTTATCTATCTGAAACCGTTATCCGCGCCGCCGTCAGAGGCGGAAGTTACGGCAAACCCGCCCAAAGCACTCTTGATTTTATCCGCAATTTCGCAGCGGGGTTGTGCATCGTAGGATAATATTGACTACTTTTGTGGGCGAATCCCGAATGGATTCCCATCATAAACACAAAATAAATGAGCACAATAGTAGCCCCCTCCCTCCTTTCCGCCGATTTCGGTGATCTTCGCAAGGACCTTGAGATGATCAACCGCAGTCAGGCTGACTGGCTCCATTTGGATATCATGGATGGAGTTTTCGTGCCGAACATTTCGTTCGGTTTTCCTGTTTTGAAGTATGTTGCCAAGTATTGCACCAAGCCTCTCGACCTTCATCTTATGATTGTTGAGCCCGAGAAGTTCATGGACCGTTTCCAGGAACTCGGCGTGAACACCTTCAATGTTCATTACGAGGCTTGCCGTCATCTCAACCGCACCATATTTGAAATCAAGAACCGCGGTATGAAGGCTGCTGTTACGCTTAATCCTTCCACTCCGGTCTCCATGCTCACCGATGTCATCCGTGACCTTGACATGGTACTGCTCATGACCGTGAACCCCGGATTCGGCGGTCAGAAGTTCATCGAGCATTCTATAGAGAAGGTAAAGGAACTGCGCAAACTCATTACCGATACAGGCTCCAAGGCACTCATTGAGGTTGACGGAGGTGTCACTTTCGAGACCGCTCCCCGTCTTGTCAAGGCTGGTGTTGACGTGCTTGTTTCAGGTAACACAATATTCTCTGCACCAGATCCGGAGCAGGCAATTTTAGAACTTAAGAAACTCTAGGAAAGCAATTGAAACTCTCGGACTGGCCCTCGCTTAGGCTGGTCATCCCCTTTGCAGGAGGGCTGATTCTTTCGGATACCATTGAAAACACCCGGGCTGAGATGCCGGTCTGGTGTCTGGTCTCTTTTGCCTTGATCCTGGCAGTTCTTATGCTGATATACAGCGACAGGAAACCCCGTTTTGCAGGGTTGTGCCTGTCGCTTTCGTTTATGGCTGCGGGCATGGCGGCGCTGCGCGGGCAGATGCAGCGGGTCAAGGTCGACTGGCCTGACCGTTATGCGATATACCATGGTATGCTCACCTCATACCCGCTGGAACGTGAGCGCACATACAGGCTTGATGTGACTCTTGAGGATTCCCTCTACCGTGGCAGCAACATCTACCTCTATCTTCCCAAGGACAGTTCGGCTGCCGCCCTGGAACCGGGGCAGATAATCGTGTTCGACGGCAAGATAAACAAGCCGTCAAGTGAGGGGGCCGGTTTTGACTATGAGTCATACCTGCTCAGTCACGGTATCTCAGGGACACTGAGGGTTCAGGCCAAGGATTGGCATATATCACAGACCGATGTGCGGGGAAACCTGCGTACCAGTTCCGTCAGGCTGCGGCGCAGCATCATCCGAAAATATGCGGAGTGGGGACTTGAGGGGCATGCGCTCGCGGTTGCATCGGCCGTATCCCTGGGTGAGAAACGTGCGCTCAGCGATGAACTGCGTGAAGTCTATTCCACATCGGGCGTGAGTCATGTGCTGGCGGTATCGGGCCTTCATGTGGGTATCATGTGCTGGTTCCTCTATCTTCTCTTTCCGGGATTCGTGTTCCGCAGGATGGAGTGGCTGCGGCAGATGCTGGTCATGGGTATCCTGTGGGCCTACGCCTATGCCATCGGTTTCCCGGTTTCCATAACACGTTCCCTTATCATGTTCTCCATCGTGGCCGTATGCAAGGCGGCGGGCAGGGAGAACTCCGCTCTCAACTCCCTGGGAGTGGCAGCCCTTGTCATGCTGGCCGTGAACCCGTCGGCACTGTTTGATATGAGTTTCCAGCTCTCCTACAGTGCTGTGCTCTTCATCGTGGTCCTGACGCCGCTCCTGCTGGATCTCTATATGCCCAAGTTCCCGCCTCTCAGATATGTCTGGCGCGTGACGGCGCTCTCCTTATCGGCCCAGATAGGAACAGCGCCGCTTATCATGTATCATTTCTCCGGTTTCTCAACCTATGTTCTGGTGGCCAACCTCTTTGTGGTGCCGGTCATGTTCGTGGTAGTGGCCCTCTCCATGTCACTGTGGGTTACAGGTTGGGTCCCGCTGCTCCGGGGACTGACTGTGGCGGCTCTCACCTGGATCATAGGACTGCTCAACACGTTCCTTGATTTCATGGCCTCCCTGCCGTACGCCCGGATTGAACTCACCATGCATCATGGCTGGAGTATAATTATCTTCTATATGGTTGTCATCCAGCTGTTTCTGTGGGTCAGGCAGAAACGTACACGCCATCTTGTCAACGCCTTGGCATGTATTGCTTTTGCATCGGTCTTGGCTCTGTTTCAAAACTTTGTGGTTTAATCAAGAATAAGTAACTTTGCGCAGTTATGATAGAAAATATTTTTTCCGGCAGTGACGTATCGGAGTTCAGGTTCTGGCTGGGCTGGGCTGACCGTTATGTCATATTGACCCACATGGGTCCTGACGGTGATGCTATAGGTTCGTCGCTGGCGCTTTGCCACTATCTCAGGAGCAAGGGCAAACAGGCATATGTCCTCATTCCCGATTCCGCTCCCGATTTCCTGACCTGGCTGCCCGGCGCCGATGAGATAAAGGTCTTTGACCGTGATCCGGAGTCCTCCGAGAAGATGGTTTATGATGCCGATGTGCTCTGCTGCCTTGATTTCAACGTGGTGGGCCGTATCGGAAAGGTTGCAGCCAGCTTCCTCTACTCCAAGGCCAAGAAGTTCCTTCTGGACCATCATCCCTTCCCCGGGGCCAATTATGACGTGACATTGTCTCATCCCGAGGCTTCGTCTACATCGGAACTGGTGTTCCATTTCATATGCGCCATGGGTGATTTTGATTCGATAAACAAAGATATCGCACAGTGTATCTATACGGGTATAATGACCGATACCGGCGCTCTGTCGTACAGCAGCAACAACAGCAACCTCTTCAAGGTGATTGCCCATCTGCTTGAGAAGGGTATCGATAAGGATGAGATATACCGTCGTGTATTCCATACCTATTCTGAGTCACGCCTTCGTCTTCAGGGATATGTACTCTGTGACAAGATGCAGGTGTTCCCCGAGCGTTCGACAGCCGTCATAACCCTTACCGATAAGGAACTCAAGCGTTTCAAATACAAGAAGGGCGATACTGAAGGATTCGTGAATATGCCCCTTCAGATAGACGGGATACTTCTCAGCGCCTTCTTCCGTGAGGACAAGGAACAGGGACTTATCAAAATCTCGTTCCGTTCCACCGGAACAGTCCCCTGCAACCGTTTCAGCAGTGAGTTCTACAATGGCGGAGGTCATCTGAATGCTGCCGGCGGAGAGTTCAAGGGTACGCTTGAGGAGGCTGTGGAGGTCTTCAACAAGGGACTTGAAGAGTGGTCCCACAGTGATGAGGATTGTATTAGGCAACTGTTTAAAAAGTGATATGAAGAAACTTATATACATTATGAGCGGCCTGATGGCCCTGTCTCTCATGTTCGTATCCTGTAAGGATGAGGAGACCTACGCAGACCAGAAGGAGCGTGAAGCCAAGCAGATATCCAAATGGCTAGCCGACAATAAGATCGATGTCATCTCCATGGCCGATTTCCTGAAAGATACAATCACCAATAATCCCGTAACAGGTCCCGACTCTACACTCAATCAGTATGTGCTGTTCTCCGATAACGGCGTCTACATGCAGATCATCCGTCGTGGTGAGGGACGTCTCATGAAGAGCGGTGAAATCTGGGATCTCAACGCACGCTATACGGAGCAGCTTGTCCGTAACGGCGACTACATGTCATTGAATAGGTATGAGAGAGAACCCGACATCTTCTACGTACAGCGTACGGGTGATAACTATACCGGATCATTCAGGAGCGGAGTGATGCCCAACAGATACGGAAACTCCGTACCCAACTCATGGCTCATGCTCATGCCCTTCATCAAACCCGGACTGCTCAATGCTGACGGAGCCAAGGTCCGTCTCATCGTACCTCACAACCAGGGTACTCAGCTTGCCGCCAGCAATGTGTATCCCGCTTTTTATGAAATAACAATCACAACAAGAAATAAATAACACCGAATATGGCAATGGTAAAATCCATCTCCGGTATACGCGGAGAGATTGGAGGCCCCGCCGGTAACGGCCTGACTCCTCTTGATATCGTAAAGTTTGTATCGGCATATGCGACATGGGTACGTGAGGGTAACCCCTCGGCTAGCCGTATCGTAGTCGGTCGTGACGCCCGTCTGTCAGGTGAGATGGTACGTCAGGTTGTCTGCGGAACCCTTATGGGTATGGGATTTGACGTGACTGACATCGGTCTGGCAACCACCCCTACCACAGAGCTCGCAGTGACATGGCTCAAGGCTGACGGCGGAATCATCCTGACTGCCAGTCACAACCCCCGTCACTGGAACGCCCTCAAACTGCTCAACTCCGATGGTGAGTTCCTGACGGCAGCCGACGGCAACCGTGTTCTGGAACTGGCTGACCGTGAAGAGTTTATATATGCCGATGTAGATCATCTGGGCCATTATGCTACTGATAGCACCATGAACCGCCGTCATATAGAGTCAGTCCTGGCTCTTGACCTGGTTGATGTCGAGGCCATCCGCAAGGCCGGCTTCAAGGTCGCTATCGACTGCGTCAACTCGGTAGGTGGCGTGATTCTTCCCGAACTGCTCAGCGCTCTGGGCGTTCAGAGTGTCGATAAGCTCTACTGTGAACCTACAGGTGACTTCCAGCATAACCCCGAGCCTCTTGAGAAGAACCTCGGTGACATCATGAACCTCATGAAAAAGGGCGGCCGTGACGTGGCATTCGTCGTTGACCCGGATGTCGACCGTCTGGCTTTCATCGATGAGACCGGCGCTATGTACGGTGAGGAGTACACACTCGTAACCGTGGCTGACTACGTCCTCAAACACACTCCCGGCAATACCGTATCCAACCTCAGCTCAACCCGCGCACTGCGTGACGTAACTCGTCAGTATGGCGGTCAGTACAACGCTGCTGCGGTAGGTGAGGTCAACGTCACAACAAAGATGAAGGAGACCGGTGCTGTCATCGGAGGTGAGGGCAACGGAGGAGTCATCTATCCTGCTTCACACTATGGCCGTGACGCTCTTGTAGGTATCGCCCTCTTCCTGAGCCATCTGGCACATGAGGGAAAGAAAGTCAGCGAGCTGCGCAAGACCTACCCGGCATACTTCATCGCCAAGAACCGTATCGACCTTAAACCCGGAACCGATGTCGATGCCATCCTTGAGAAGGTGAAAGGCATCTACGCCAAGGAGGAGATCAATGACATTGACGGCGTAAAGATTGACTTCCCCGATAAGTGGGTTCATCTGCGTAAGAGCAATACCGAGCCTATCATCCGCGTCTATTCCGAGGCTTCCACCATGGAGGCTGCCAATGCTATCGGCGAGGATGTGATGAAGGTCATCAACTCCATGATTTAAGAACGTTGGCCGGGATATACATACATATTCCCTTCTGTTCCCGGCGCTGTATATACTGCGGCTTCTTCTCGACCGTGCGCGAGAATGAAGCCGCTCGTTATGTCGATGCGTTATGTCAGGAGCTGCGTCAACGCCGCGGGTATTTGGGCAGTGCCGATATCGCGACCGTCTATTTCGGAGGCGGCACCCCTTCGCGTCTCACTCCCGGACAGATAGGGTCTGTGCTTCAGACTATACGTACTGAATACAGCCTCGATACGCTCATCGAACTCACGGTTGAATGTAATCCCGATGACGTCACGCTCCGGTATGTCGGCGCTCTTCATGACCTGGGCGTGAACCGCATCAGTATGGGCGTGCAGAGTTTCAATGACGATATGCTACGCTTCCTTGGCCGCCGTCATTCTTCGGCCCAGGCTGTTCAGGCTGTGCGTTACTGTCATGAGGCGGGCATCGGCAACGTAAGCATAGACCTTATGTACGGACTGCCCGGCCAGACCGATGAGATGCAGCTTCATGACCTGGAGACTGCCGCCGGTCTCGACGTCCAACACATATCCTCATACTGTCTCTCGTATGAGGAGGACTCCCCCTTGGACCGTCTTCGTGCCTCCGGCCGCATAACGCCCCAGTCCGATGAAACCTGTGCCGCCATGTTTGACCGTATGAATGACCGTCTGCGCAGTGCCGGATTCAAACATTATGAGATATCCAATTTCTGCCGTCCCGGCTATTATTCACGCCATAACAGCAGCTATTGGGACGGTACTCCCTATCTGGGCGTGGGTGCGGGCGCTCACTCTTATGACGGGCATTCCCGTCAGTGGAACCCTTCCGATCTGGACTCCTACATGACCGGAGTGGAGCAGGGCGCTCCCCGATATGAGATCGAACAGCTTTCCGCCACAGACCGTTTCAATGAGATGGTCATGCTGCGGCTCAGGACGGCGCAGGGCCTGGACCTGAAAAAACTGTCCGGTCTTGATCGTGAACGTCTGATGCAGTCTTCACGTTCCCTCATCGATTCAGGCTCCCTGCAGGTGGAGGGAGACCGTCTTTCCATACCGGAGTCCCGCATGTTCATAAGCGACTCCATAATCAGTTCCCTCTTCAGGGACTGACCCCCTTTTTTGCTTCATAATACCTGAAACAGGTGGTTTTCAAATAGTTGAACCATCCCGTTTCTTTCAGTTCAAAATACCTGGAATTCCGTATCGATTTTCTTGCTTTTGTATCTACAAATAGATATATTTGCGAACCTATGTTTTTTAACTAACCTGATTACAACCAATAAATCAAAACAATGAAGAATTATCAAACAGATGAAATCCGGAACATCGCCATCCTTGGCGGGGCCGGATCAGGAAAAACCACTCTCTCCGAGAGCATCCTCTTTGAGGGCGGTGTCATTAAACGTCGTGGCTCCGTAAATTCAAAGAACACAGTTAGTGACACCGCCGCAGTAGAGCTTGAGTATGGTTACTCAGTATATTCTACAGTATTCGCTGTAGAGATGTTCGGCAGAAAATTCAATTTCTTTGACTGCCCGGGCTCTGATGACTTCTCTGGTCAGGCTGTAACTGCACTGAATATCTGTGACGCAGCAGTCCTGGTCGTTAACGGTACAAGAGGTGTTGACGTGGGCACCATCAACAGCTACCGTCTGGTTAAGAAACTCGGCAAGCCGGCTTTCTTCCTTATCAACCACGTTGACAGTGAAAAGTGTGAGTATGACAACATAGTAGAGCAGATCCGCAGCACATTCGGCAAGTCATCTGTTCCTATCCAGTTCCCTGAGCAGTCAGGTCCCGGTTTCAAGGTGATCATTGACGTGCTCCTCAACCAGAAGCTCACCTTCACCGACGGTTCACCCGTAAAAGCTGAGGATATTCCTGATTCAGTTGCTGACAGAGCTCAGAAGATGCGTGAGACCGTTACCGAGTCAGCCGCTGAGAATGATGAAGTTCTCATGGAGAAGTTCTTCGATCAGGGCGAACTCACCATCGATGAAATCCGCGCCGGTTTCCGCAAGGGTATCGAGACTTGCAGCCTCTTCCCGATCGTATGCGCATCGGCTTCAAATAATATCGGCGTAAGCCGTCTGCTTGAGTTCCTTGGTAATGTCGCTCCGTCACCCGCTCACGGTGCAGAGGTTAAGGACAGCAAGGGTAATGTAGTCAAGCTTGACGCATCCGGTACTTCACTCTTCTTCTTTAAGACCTCAATCGAACCCCATATCGGTGCTGTATCTTACTTCAAGGTAATGTGCGGCAAGGCACACGAGGGTCAGGATATGCTTAACGCTGACCGTGGATCTAAGGAGCGTGTAGCCCAGATATTCGTTCCTCAGGGCAACAACCGTATCCAGATATCAGAACTTCTGCCCGGTGATATCGGTTGCACCGTAAAACTCAAGGATGTACGTACCGGCAATACTCTCAATGAGGGTGCTGAGCGTTCATTCAACTTCATCAAGTATCCCAACTCCAAGTACTCACGTGCCCTCAAGCCTGTTAATGAGGCCGATATGGAGAAGATGATGACCATCGTTTCCCGTATGCGCGAGGAGGATCCCACACTCGTTATCGAGCAGTCCAAGGAGCTTCGTCAGGTTATCCTTTCAGGTCAGGGTGAGTTCCATCTCCGTACCTTCAAGTGGTGCATCGAGAACAACGATAAGATGATGATCGCTTTTGATGAGCCCAAGATTCCTTATCGTGAGACCATCACCAAGCCCGCCCGTGCAGACTACCGTCACAAGAAACAGTCAGGTGGTGCCGGCCAGTTCGGTGAGGTTCACCTCATCGTAGAGCCTTATGAGGAAGGCAAACCCATGCCCGATATGTTCAAGTTCGGCAACCAGGAGTTCAAGATGACCGTCAAGGGCGTTGAGGAATATCCGCTGGAGTGGGGTGGTAAACTCGTTTATGTCAACAGTATCGTCGGTGGTTCTATCGATGCCCGTTTCATGCCTGCCATCCTCAAAGGTATCATGCAGCGTATGGAGCAGGGACCTCTTACCGGTTCATACGCACGTGACGTACGCGTGATAGTATATGATGGTAAGATGCACCCGGTTGATTCAAATGAAATCTCCTTCCTGCTTGCCGGTCGTAACGCCTTCAGCGCAGCCTTCAAGGAGGCGGGTCCTAAGATTCTTGAGCCTGTTTATGATGTTGAGGTACTCGTGCCCGCAGATTATATGGGTGATGTAATGAGTGATCTCCAGGGTCGTCGTGGCATGATCATGGGTATGGAGAGCGAGGGTAACTATCAGGTGCTCCGTGCCAAGGTACCTCTCAAGGAGATGTCAACCTACTCAACTTCACTGAGTTCCATCACCGGTGGTAGCGGATCTTTCGTAATGAGCTTCAGCAGTTACGAACTTGTTCCGACCGATGTTCAGGACAAACTTATCAAGGAGTTCGAGGCAAAACAGAAAGACGAGGAATAAACAAGATAGTTGTTATTTTGTTAACTTCAAAGGCGGAATTCACAAGATTCCGCCTTTTTTATCTAAAATTTCACTTATTTTTTAAGTTAATTCGTTCGATTTTTAAAAACATCCGTATATTTGCCCGTATGAAAAAGCAAGTTGTTTGGTTTTTGAGCGCTGTCATGGCCATCTCCTTTGTCGTACTTCTCTCATTGCAGGTGAGATACATCAAGGAGATGAGTAACATGCGTCATCAGCATTTTGACCAGTTGGTCAAAAACAGTTTATATGAGGTGGCTCATCAGCTTGAAAAGGACGAGGCTGCAAGGTATTTGGAGGAGGATATCCGCCAGATGGAGCGTAACTCCAACTTCGACAACTATCCCCCCATGGGTTCGTACAGGCAGCAGTCGTTCTCATTTCAGAACGGAACCTTCTCATTTTCCGAGAGTATTGAGAGCATCCAGCCCTCTGTACCTTCACCCACCATGCCCTCTTTGCAGGTTCCCCGTTCCCAGTCTGACAGCCAGCTCTCTGAAAGGTCCAGAGAGATGCAGCAGCGTCAGCTTGAACACTATCTCCGTTACAGGGATCTTGTTTATGAGGTGATTTATGACATGCTTTACAGCTCCAGCAACCGTCCTATTCAGCAGAGAATATCCAAGGCTGCGCTTGAGAATGAACTTGCAGACCAGTTCGCCAACAATGAGATCAAGATACCCTACGAGTATGTTTTTACTACAAATACCGGTAGGACCATCTATGCCAGCAAGAACGCTAATCCCAGTTCGGTAGCCAACAGTTACTCTCAGGCTGTATTCAGAAATGATTCACCTAACCGTATGGGTGTCATCCGTGTAAGTTTCCCTACACTTGATGATTACATAGCTGATACGGTGGACTTCATGATACCCTCGCTCATATTCATCACCATCATGATGGTGGCCTTCGCCATCGCCTTGTTCCTTATCATGCGTCAGCGTAAGGTCACAGAGGTCAAGAACGACTTCGTCAATAACATGACCCATGAGTTCAAGACTCCTATATCCACCATCTCTCTTGCTGCCCAGATGTTGAATGACGAGAGTGTGACCAAGTCTCCCCAGCTCTTCAAGCATATATCGGGAGTCATAAATGACGAGACCAAGAGGCTTCGTTTCCAGGTTGAGAAGGTGCTCCAGATGTCAATGTTTGAGCGCCAGAGCAACACCTTGAAACTTAAGGAGATGGATGTCGATGAACTCATCAACGGCGTAGTTAACACTTTCAAGCTCAAGGTTGAGAACATAGGTGGTACTATCGATGCCATCTTTGAAACAGAAGATCCGTTCGGCATGGTCGATGAGATGCATTTCACCAATGTCATCTTCAATCTTATGGACAATGCTGTCAAATACAAGAGACCCGATGTAGCATTGCATCTCGAGGTTCGTACATGGAACGAGCCCGGTAAACTCATGATATCGGTTTCCGATAACGGTATCGGAATCAAGAAGGACGATCTTAAGAAAATCTTTGACCGGTTCTATCGCGTCCACACGGGTAACCGTCATGACGTGAAGGGATTCGGATTAGGCCTTGCGTACGTCAAGAAGATAATCGTAAACCACAAGGGTACTATCAAGGCAGAGAGTGAATTTGGTGCAGGAACCAAGTTTATAATATCATTACCACAGAATAACGAATAACCCAAAATTATAAGAATTTTATGGAAGAGAAACTGAACATCCTGTTATGTGAGGACGACGAGAACCTGGGAATGCTCCTCCGCGAGTATCTTCAGGCCAAGGGCTACAATGCTGAGCTTTGTCCCGACGGTGAGGCCGGTTACAAGGCTTTCATCAAGAACAAGTATGACATCTGCGTATTTGATGTCATGATGCCTAAGAAGGACGGATTCACTCTGGCTAAGGAGGTCCGTGCTATCAATTCCGATGTTCCTATCATGTTCTTGACTGCCAAGAACCTTAAGGACGATATTTTCGAGGGATTTAAGATCGGTGCCGATGATTATATCACCAAGCCATTCAGCATGGAGGAGCTGACGCTTCGTATGGAGGCCATCCTTCGCCGTGTTCACGGCAAGAAGAACCGTGAGGTTACCGTTTATCAGATCGGCAAGTTCAACTTTGACGCTAAGAAGCAGATTCTTTCTATCGGCGACAAGTCAACCAAGCTCACCACCAAGGAGTCTGAGCTTCTGAACCTGCTCTGCGCTCATCAGAATGAGATTCTTCAGCGTGATTTCGCTCTGAAGTCAATCTGGATAGATGACAACTACTTCAACGCACGTAGTATGGATGTATATATCACTAAGCTGCGCAAGCATCTTAAGGATGATGATTCAGTTGAGATCATCAACATCCATGGTAAGGGTTACAAACTGATTGCCCCCGAGGCCGAGTAATCCCCGCACACGCGCACGTATTAGAAGAGGTGCACCATCAGGTGCTCCTCTTTTTTATTTTTCTGATCCCTTTCTCAAGGCTCACCAATTCAGTGGGTTATATTTATTAACAAAAAAACTTGGAAAAAAGTCCCCGAATTGTTTGGTGGGAATGTCAAGAACCTCTACCTTTGCATCCGCTTTCCGAAAGGAACAGCACAGCAAAACGATCTTTGAACAGATTTCATACAGACAAGTAGTACGACGGGCTTACTTATATTAATAGGTATGTCCAAGGGTAATACGAACCGTCAATAACGAACTACGATAAGTAAACGAG
>CACZCX010000024.1 GCA_902779875.1 uncultured Bacteroidales bacterium
TTCTATAACTACATTCTGAGTAAGGTCGAGGCTCTTAACACAGATATGGAGGATTCTTCAGTATCTCTGCTCGACATCATCATGAAGTACAACCTGAAGTTCAAGAAGTAATAACACGAACTGATTATGAAAACTGAGAATAAACAAATAAAGGCTTCCAAGTGGGCGTTGAGTATTCTCTTCGTAATTTCAGCCGTAGTTCTTATCATGTTCTTCGGTATCGGTTACGGGAATACAACATACAGCAACGGAAAGAACCTTACTGATCCCCAGTATACCAGCCTCCTGCTGATCTGGCTCTACACCCTCGTAGGTCTGTGCGTAGCCTCAGTTCTTGGCTTTGGTATCGTAAACGGTATCAGAAACCTTAAGACCAAGACTTCTGGTCAGCAGAGGACCGGTTTCGCCGGATGGGTATTCATCTTTACCTTCGCTCTCCTGGCTGTATCTTATTTCCTTTCAAGCACTGATCCTGTCCGCAAGGGTGACGGTGAGCTGGTAAAGACTCTCTGGGAGCTTCAGCTTACAGATGTATGTCTTTTCACCATCTACGCTCTTGTAGTAGTATCTATAATCTGTTCAGTAATTTCAATGCTTGGTATTTTCAAGGCTAGAAAGTAACCAGAACAAATTAAGGAGTAAGAGTTATGGGAAAAGGAAAAAGAAAAGTTCCCGGACTTAACCAGTCTTCGACAGCGGATATATCGTTTATCCTGCTTATCTTCTTCCTGGTGACCACATCAATGGACACTGACACAGGTCTGTCACGTCGTCTTCCGGAGTGGGATCCTAATGCCGTAGAGCAGGAAATGAAGATCAAGGAGCGTAACGTTATGACGGTTCTTGTAAACCAGAACAACGAGATCCATGTCAAGAATGGTGTTGTAAATCGTGTAATTGACATCTCTGAGCTGAAAGATATCGCCAAGGAGTTCATTGCCAATCCCGATGATAACGTTAACCTGCCTATCAAGGAGGATTATGTTATTGAGGATTTCGGAACGGTGGTTACTACTGTAAGACACGTGATATCACTTCAGACAGACCGTACAACCGGTTACGAGATTTACTTCAAAGTCCAGCATGAGCTTTCAAAAGCTTATAGTGAGTTAAGAGACGCATGGGCCAGAAAGACCTTTGGCAAACCCTACAAGGAGTGCGATGAGAAGACTGAGCAGCCTATAGTAAGAGGTATGTATGCGTCCAAGATATCAGAGGCTGAACCTAAACAATACGGTACTGCACAATGAGTAAGTTTAGAAGTAATGGAAAAAGGGAAATGCCGGAGTTGAATACTTCGTCACTTCCGGACCTGATCTTTACCGTTCTGTTCTTCTTCATGATGGTAACATCAATGCGTGAGGTAACAGTTATGGTAGATATCAAGACTCCTAAAGGTTCTACAGAGATAGAGAAACTTGAGAGGAAATCATTGGTGTCACACATCTATATCGGTTCTCCTTCCAAGTCATACCGCGCTACTCTGGGTGCTACCCCGCGTATTCAGCTGAATGAAGTATTCGCTGAGCCGGAGGCCATCCGTGAGTTCGTGATTGCAGAGCGTGCATCGATGTTTGAGAAGGATAAGCCTCTTATGAAGATGTCGCTTAAGATAGACCAGAATGTTAAGATGGGTATCATTACCGATGTGAAGCAGGAGCTTCGTAAGGCAAGTGCCCTTAACATAGTCTACTCTGCAGGCTTTGAGAAAGCAAAAGATTAACCTTAGGGTAATCAACCTGATAAAGAAAGGCTCCTTTTAGAGGAGCCTTTCTTGTTTTATCTTGTGTAGGTCAGGAACGAGTATGGATAGGGGTTTTTCTCGTCCGGTTCGTGATCCTCGCGGCTGACCAGCCTCCACTGTCCGGAACTTTCAAAATCGGGGAAATAGGCATCGGCCCTGGACGGTGTATCATGCACTAGGGTTATCTCCAGCTCCTGCGCCATATCGAGAGCCTGGCTGTATATCTGGGCTCCTCCCATGACATATATCTTTTCATCGGGTGAGCAGTGCTTGAGGGCCTCCTCTATGGATGAATAGACCTCGGTGCCGGGCAGAGTGAGACCCTGCTGGCGGGTGAGTACTATGTTACGGCGGTTTGGCAGTGCTCCCTTGGGCAGTGACTCGAATGTCTTGCGTCCCATGAGCACGGTATGTCCTGTGGTAAGCGCCTTGAAACGCTTAAGGTCCGATGACAGGTGGTATATAAGGTCACCCTTGTATCCGATGGCCCTGTCCTGTGCTATGGCAACTATTATGGATATCATACTGATACCTCGGCTTTGATGTGCGGATGCGGATCGTAACCTTCAAGCTGGAAGTCCTCATACTTGAAGTCGAATATGCTCTTGACATCGGGATTGATTATCATCTTGGGCAGGGGGCGCGGCTCACGTGTGAGCTGCAGACGGGCCTGTTCCAGGTGGTTCAGGTAGAGGTGGGTGTCACCGGTGGTGTGGATGAAATCGCCGGGTTTGAGTCCGGTGACCTGAGCCATCATCATGGTGAGCAGGGCGTATGACGCTATGTTGAACGGCACACCCAGGAAAGTGTCGGCACTGCGCTGGTAGAGCTGCAGGCTCAGACGGCCGTCAGCCACATAGAACTGGAAGAAAGCATGGCAGGGGGGCAGGTTCATGTTCTTGAGGTCTGCCACGTTCCATGCGCTTACTATGATGCGGCGTGAGTCGGGGTTATGTTTGATGGTCTCAACAGCCTCTGAGATCTGGTCTATGAAGCCTCCCTCGTAATCGGGCCATGAGCGCCACTGATAACCGTAGATATGTCCCAGATCACCGTCAGGATCGGCCCACTCGTTCCATATGCGGACTCCGCGTTCCTGCAGCCAGTTCGCGTTGGTGTTGCCGTCAAGGAACCAGAGAAGTTCGTATATGATGGATTTGAGATGCAGTTTCTTGGTGGTCAGAAGGGGGAATCCCTCCTCAAGATTGAACCGCATCTGGTGTCCGAACACGCTCAGTGTGCCTGTTCCGGTGCGGTCTCCTTTCTGCACTCCTTCACGGAGTATCCTTTCAAGCAGGTCTAGGTACTGTTTCATCGGGTTATTCTTTTTCTTGTCTGCGAATATACTGATTTTTTGGCTTACCTTCGCGGTAAGATTCAGATTAGGTATGGCCTTTACTCAGGAATTTATCAACATACTTTCAGAGATACTTCCGGAGGGGGAGAGGGGGGAACTCATCGATGCTCTCCAGTCCGAACCCCAGGTAAGCGTGAGGTTCAACCCCTCGCTGCAGGATGCTCCGCGTATGGTACTTGAGTCGCTCGGATGCAGCGCCGACGGCCGTGTGCCTTGGGCCGAGCGTGCCGTCTATCTGGATCACCGTCCGCAGTTTACCCTTGACCCTCTGCTGCACAGCGGCTGTTACTACGTCCAGGAGGCATCGTCCATGTTCCTGGAGCAGGCGGTACGCAGGTGCGTGAGCGGTCCGGTACGTGCCCTTGATTTGTGTGCGGCTCCCGGCGGCAAGTCCACCCTGCTGGCATCACTGCTCCCTGAGGGGAGTCTGCTGGTGAGCAACGAGATTCAGCGTGGCCGCGCCCAGATACTGGCCGAGAATATGACCAAGTGGGGCAGGCCGGGTGTCATGGTGAGCTGCAACACTCCTGCCCAGATAGGCCAGTCCTCACTTATGTTTGACCTTATCGCTGTCGATGCACCCTGCTCGGGCGAGGGTATGTTCCGTAAGGATGAGGGGGCTGTAGCAGACTGGAGCCTGCGTAACGTGGAGATGTGCGCCGCACGCCAGCGTGAGATTCTGGAGGCCATATGGCCGGCACTCAAACCCGGCGGATTCCTTATTTACAGCACCTGCACGTTCAACCGTCATGAGGATGAGGATAACGTGAGCTGGATGATGGAGAGGTTCGGGGCTGTCCCTGTGCCCATCGATACCGATCCCGAGTGGAATATTACAGGCTCGCTTACTGACAGCAGCCTTCCGGTATATCATTTCATGCAGCACCGCACGCGTGGAGAGGGATTCTTTCTCTGTTTGCTGCAGAAACCCGAGGGCGCATCGCGCGAGCCCTCGCTGCGTCCGTTCAAGACCGATTCATTCGTGCCCGCAGAGTGCCGCAGGTGGCTTGCCCCGTCATCGGATTATGAGTTCTTTATAAAAGGTGATTCCATATATGCCCTTCCGGCCGCTCTGGCATCGGTCATGAATCATGTGAACCAGGAGCTGTACACCCTGCTTCCGGGTATTGAGGTGGCGGTGCGTAAGGGACGTGACTGGGTTCCGGCACACGCGCTGGCCATGTCCGATGCCCTGGACCGTACGGCTTTCCATGAGGTGGAACTCACGCGCAGGCAGGCGCTCGATTACCTGCACTGCGATGCACTGCGCCTGGATGACACCACACGCGGCATAGTGCTTGTGACCTACAACGGCGTACCTCTGGGATTTGTCAAGAATCTGGGAAACCGCGCCAACAACATGTATCCTCAGGAGTGGAGGATCAGGATCTCTGTCAGTTAATTACCTCCGAACAGACCGTATGTGGTGCGTATCACGCGGAACTCGGTGCGACGGTTAAGCTGGTTGCACTCCTCCTGCTGTGCATCGGTCAGGGTGCCTATGAACTCCTCGGTGAGCACCGTGCCCTCCTCCAGGTAGTCATACTTCTCGGCCACCTTGCGGGTTATGGTCTTGGGCGTGCTCTCGCCGTATCCTCTTGCTGTAAGGCGTTTCTGGTCAATGCCGTGGTTTATGAGGTAGCTGACCACGCTCTCGGCGCGTTGCTGGGAGAGACGGCGGTTATACTGGTCGTCGCCCTTGTAGTCGCAGTGGGCGCCTATCTCTATGGTCACGCCGGAGTTGTCCTTGAGCAGTTGAACCAGCTCATCGAGCGACTCTGCCGACTCAGGCCTGAGGGTGGCGCGGTCAAAGTCAAAGAATATGTTGTCTATGAGCACCGGCTTGGATATTGACGAGAGCGGGAACTGGAGCACATACTCGCGGTCCTGGTCGGTGGAATCGGCCGTAATCTCCTGCTTGTAGTTCATGAATCCCTTGGCGGTACCCAGGAGCAGATAGCTCACGCCGGGTGTGACACGCTGCGTGAACGAGCCGTCCTCACGCACGTTGAGCTTGAGGTTGGTGCCGTCGTTGCCCACCAGATAGACCAGAGCGTCGGGCAGCTCGTAGCCGTCTTTCTCATAGACCCATCCTATCAGGTTGTGCACGGTCTCGGGGAGCTCAAAGGAGTATATATGGTCGCGTCCGCGGCCGTCATTGCGGTTGGAACTGAAAAAGCCCCGTGTATAGTCACCCTCGAATGTCATTCCAAAGTCATCGGCCGCGGAGTTCACGGGCGCGCCCAGGTTGGTGACGGTCCATGTTGTGTCACTGGTGCTTACGGCACGCAGTATGTCCAGACCGCCCATGCCGGGATGGCCGTCGGATGAGAAGTAGAGCTCACCGTTGCGACGGAATGTGGGGAACATCTCGTTACCCGGGGTGTTGATGTCGGGTCCCAGGTTCTCGGCTCCGATGAGTCGGCCGCCTAGGGGTACCCTCCAAAGGTCCAGTCCGCCGTAGCCGCCGTCCATATCGGACACGAAATAGAGCCACTTGCCGTCGGGAGAGGCCGCGGGGTGGGCGTAGTTATACACCGAGTCCGATGACGAGCTGTAGGGCTTGCCTGCCGCCCATGAGGCATCGGCACGTGATGATGTGTAGATGGTGGCGGGGCGCGGCAGCTGCGGGTCCGATGAACAGTAGGTGTAGTACATGGTCTTGAAATCAGGGCTGAACGAGCAGGTGCCGTCCTCGAAGTTGGTGTTGGGACCGCCCTCAATGAGCTCGGGTTTCTGCCACTTGCCTTTCTCGTCCTTGCGAATCAGGAAGAAGTCGCAGTTCTTCATGCCGGTAATGCCGTTCACATCCTCGCCCATACTCTCCTTGCGTGTTGAGGTGAATATGATCTGGTCATACTCCGGACTGGCATAGGCAGGTGACCAGTCGGCGTATCGGCCGTTCATGATGTTGTCTCTCTTTACGATATAACGGGTGGGGTTCTCCTTCCACTGCTGGATGAGGCTGCATGATTCCAGACCGTTCTGAGCCAACAGGTCATCGGGGTCATGCTCCAGCGCTATGAGATAGTTTTTCTGAGCTTCCTTGACCTTGCCGCTGGCGCGCTGCATATCGGCCAGATGACGGTACACTATGCTGTCAGGGTATTTGTATCGGACCGCATTCTGGTAGGCGGCGATGGCACGCGGCACATAGTTGATGCGGCGGTAGCTCTCGCCCAGTTTGAATGCTATGTCGGCACGCAACTCCTTCTCCTTGGCGGGAGTTCCGGAGTAAGCCTTCTTGTATCGGGCTGCAGCCTCGGTGTATTCACCCAGGGCATAGCTCTGGTCACCCTTGCGCAGACTGATCTCGGCCCCGCAGCCACAAAGCAGCAGGGCCGCCACTGTCAGGTATGCAGCCATCCGTTTCACATTACAATAACGTACAATATCTTTTGATATTGTGACGAAAAGGGGTCTGACCCCAATCCGTCAAAAATTTAACTATCTTTGCAAACAAAGTCCTAATTCTAATTTTTGTCACAACCGATTTATGAAAAAAGCGTTATTGCTGATGCTTGGGGTATTTGCCTTCCCGTTTCAGGCATTCAGCCAAACCAGTCAGGAACATGATTTTGGAGATTTGAAGTTTTCACACGGCGTAAGCGCCTCGCTAGTTTCCATTAAGTTAGATGAATATGATGATGCTCTCAGGGGAGCGAGTCTTAATTACGACCTGTCCGTGCCTCTGTTCAGCTCCAGGTTCCAGCTTATGACAGGAATCGGTTGCTCGCTGGCCAAGTACAAGCAGGACATGAGGAAAAAGATATCGATCCAGGTCCTGAACGAGACGGATTTCTGCGAGCAGAGACTTGTGGAGATTCAGTATGTCTATTTGAATGTGCCCGTTAATCTCGGATTCAAACTGGTCGATGAGCCGGATATGTATATAATTCCCTTCGTGGGCGTATCGGCCAAATACAATATGGCATATGACGTGAAAAACCAGTATGACTCAAATACCTATCAGAATGCGATTATCAGGATATATGGTGGTGAAACTGAGGAGGATGATGCCAACCGTTTCACGCTGCAGTACAATATCGGAGCCGAGGTGGGATTCAGGCATTTCTACGGCACGTTCAGCTATCTCAAGGATAGCTCCAAACTGTTTGACAGGGCAACTATAGCCCCCGATTTGTTCTATCGTGAATGGATCAACTGTCCCGGTGCCTTCAGCTGCTGGAAAGTCGGCATCGGATTCAAGTTCTAATCATCTTAAAATTGTTCATTATGAAAAAAGCAAGACTCCTTATATGCCTGATGGCGCTTATGGCGTCATTCTCACTGACCGGATGTATTAAAGACGATAACCCCGCCCCTGATATACTGAATGACAGCTGGTCCTACCTGACCCATACATCTGTTATAAGGCTCACATTCAAGGATGGTGTAGCCACTCTGCAGTTTAAAGCCGTTGGCTCGGATTATCAGTCAACACTCTCTACCGGAACCTACTTTGAGTATGTAAAACACGGCCAACACTCCTGGGCCTGGAAGTATGACGGTTACCTTTTCAAGGCCGATAGTTACGGATATAACCATGTCATAGTAACATCCATGCCCGATGAGACGTCGGACAACCCCAGCAACGTGGGGTTCAGCCTTTACGTCCTGGAGAAAGATTGACGTATTGGGGTCAGACCCCTTTTCGTCACAATCTGGATGAGTTGTCGGAGAGGACATCGCGGACCAGGGTGGTGACCATCTGCTTGAGGTCATCCATGAACTGGGCGGGCTGATACTTGCCGCGCTCTATCTCGCGAAGGTGTTTCTCCCAGATTCCGGTAAGCTCGGCGCTCTTTAGGAGTTCCTCGTGAATTAAGTCTATAAGGCCTGTGCCCGTTGGAGTAGGGTACAGGTTTTTCTTTTCTTTGCGCATGTACCCGCGTTTATATAGTGTCTCTATGATGGCGGCGCGGGTTGACGGACGGCCTATTCCGTTCTCCTTCATGGCGTCACGCAGTTCCTCATCGTTCACCAGCTTGCCGGCGGTTTCCATTGCACGCAGCAGGGTGGCCTCGGTGTAGGGTTTTGGCGGGGTGGTCCACTTTTCCTGGAGCTCAGGCAGGTGGGGACCGCTTTCATCGACCGTGAACTGGGGGAGGATGCGCTCGTCATCATCGGTCTTGTCATCGGACTTGTCCCTGTCAAAGAGGACCCTCCATCCGGGTTTGAGTATCTCGCGTCCGGTGGTCTTGAACTCCGCGCGGCCGGCTTTGCCCAAGACCGTGGTCTGTGCGTAGAGACAGTCGGGGTAGAATACGGCGATGAATCGGCGCGCTATGAGGTCGAACACGGCACGCTCCTGCTGGCTCAGGTTGTTTGGATAGACTCCGGTGGGTATGATGGCATGGTGATCGGTCACCTTGCTGTTGTCAAACACCTTCTTGGACTTGGGCAGTTTTACGCCCTCAAGCGGGGCGGTGAACTGGGCGTAATCCTTGAGCCCCTTGAGTATGGCAGGGCATTTGGGGTATATGTCATCACTCAGGAACGTGGTGTCCACGCGCGGATAGGTGGTTATCTTCTTCTCGTAGAGTGACTGGATGGTCTTGAGGGTGTCATCGGCCGAGTAGCCGTATTTGCGGTTGCACTCAACCTGCAGCGAGGTCAGGTCAAACAGACGCGGGGCGTAGTCCTTACCCTCCTTGCGGGCCACATCGGTTATGACAAAGTTCAGGGGCCGGATCTCGTCCAGAAGAGCCTGGCCTTCCTCAATTTTGGTGAACTTTCCTTTTGTATATGAGAATGTGGTGTCGCGGTAAGTGGTCTTGAGTTCCCAGTACTGCTCGGGTTTGAAGTTATCGATCTCTTTCTGCCGGTTTACTACCAATGCAAGCGTGGGTGTCTGTACACGGCCGATGGAAAGCACCTGGCGGCTGTTTCCGCTGCGGTATTTGATAGTATAGAGTCGAGTGGCGTTCATGCCCAGCAGCCAGTCGCCGATGGCGCGGCACAGTCCTGCCTCATACAGTGACTTGAATGCCTCCTGGTCCTGCAGGTGGCTGAATCCCTCGCGTATGGACTCCTCGGTCAGTGATGATATCCACAGACGCTTTACGGGGCACTTGGCGCCGGCTTTCTGCATCACCCAGCGCTGTATGAGTTCACCCTCCTGGCCGGCATCACCGCAGTTTATGATGCCATCGGCCTTCTGCATGAGTGACTCGATTATCTTGAACTGCTTCTCGATTCCCTTGTCTTCAATCAGCTTGATTCCGAACCGGGGCGGTATCATGGGCAGGCTGCCCAAGCTCCAGTTCTTCCAATTGGGAGTGTAATCATGGGGCTCTTTCAGGGTACAAAGATGACCGAAGGTCCAGGTTACCTGATAACCGTTACCCTCAATGTACCCGTCGTGTTTTGTCTTGGCACCCAGTACATCGGCTATATCCTTTGCCACGCTGGGCTTCTCAGCAATACATACTATCATATACGCAAAGATAATTTAGAAACGGGATTTGAGAATTGGGAATCGGCCAAAACTTATGCACTTTTTTCCTTCCCGCCAAAGTGTCCCACAAGTACCCCGCTCACAAGCCTCCTGGCGCCCCTCACTGTGTTACATCCCCTCTCCCAGAGCCTGTGTCCCACACTCACCCCCGCGACAATACGCTCTCACGCGGGTGGTTGTGGGACACTTTGGCGGTGGCGGTGGTGGGGAAAAGCAAGGAGAATCAGATATCGGGATCGAATGTAAACAGGAGAGAGAGGGATGCGTTGAGTGAATACGATGGTTCTATTGATTTCATTTTATCCCTTGATGCAAAAATGCCGGCACTCAGTTCAATCCCGTTTATCGGACCCAGACGGAAAGAGTACAATCTGAAATCGGCAAACATGCCGGCTTCAATCCTCCTTAATTTGCCGTTCGTTTCATCATTGTGGCCGGCAAAAGAATTGTAAGATCCCAAGAAAGCAGTCGTTCTGAAAGTTTCCCGTTCTATAAAACTGAATCCGGCTTTTAGGGTCGCTCCATCAGAAATCTCGGATCCTATGTAAAACCTCCTATACATTAAATCAATAGACAGATATGTATTGGATAATGGTCCGATGCCCGATTTGATAGGACTATTGCCAAGTGAGGTGGAATAACCCAGACCTAAGCGGGCGATATTGTGCCGTACATACATAAGGCCCTCATGCATACGTCGTTGCTCTTCCGGAAACTGTTTTCTCAGTTTTTCAAACTCATTCACAAGTTTCTGGCATTCCGATTCCTTCTCAGGAGACCAGATCCTGGCCATTTTATCGGGCAACATGAAGTAGTAATTTATCCCGTCAAGGCCTAATCGGCCCAAACCATCAGGCTTGACAGCCTTGTTGATTGCATCGGTAATGATTCCGGTCAAGCGTTCAGCTTCTTCATTGCTTATACGCATGGTATCACGGGATATGGAATTTTGCGTTTCATTCTTATTGCGGCTGCTCCTATAGTAATAGTAATTACTCCTGAATTGGTTGTATACCAACATGGGGCCTTTGCTGTCATACAAAAGGAATAGGCCGTACTCACCAAAGAAAGAAGGAACGGATAAATAACCTATAGACCATTCCTCCGGGAACAAGTGCTGTTTAAGTTCATTAGCATACTCATCATTGCTTTCTTTACCCATAAACCGATTATCGGGTTCCAGAAAATCCTGAGCTGTTACAGTGAGGCTGACAACCGATGCACAGCAAAAACCCAATAGAAACAATATGGTATGTAGTTTACTTTTCATAAGTCCAGATTTTATGGTGCTTCAGTTTCCTATCTAGAATGTTATCATACGTCTTTTCCTCAAGCAGCAGTCTGTGACGGAAATCGTATTTATAAACCATGTAGGATACGACGTTCCTACTGGGTTCGTAGTCATATTTTATGCTCCTGATTTTCAGACCAAAAAGATAAATGTTTATTGTTTCCTCATCTTTGACCAGTTTGCCTGTGTCATGATAGAACTTGTAGTAAGTTTCACGTTTTAAATGTCCCTTACGGTCATAGCGATACGTAGTTTTTGAGAGATAATAGTATATTGAGTCTGTTTCATCGGGGTCAAGGTCCTGGCGTGATATTATCCGCCCCTCTCTGTCCAGTTCAAACTGAGTTTTTGAAATTGGCACCCATGATCCAGTACCATAACGGTATTGTGTTTTAATGACAAATTGCCCGTCTGATAAGTATGTGAGAGTGTCTTTTTCAAAACCATAATCGTTTTTATTATCTAAAATGTAGATTCTGGATTCACATCCTATGTATCTGCCCAATGAATCATAGAAGTAATAATCAGTTTCCTTGTCCCCCCAATTCCTTTCAATCATCCTGCCCTGCTCATCAAATATCATTTGAGTACTCTTAACCCATTGGCTATCATTTACCCCATAAATTATGGATGAACTTTTGATTCCTTCAAGAGTGTATGAAGTTACACCCTTGTAAGCACACTGATCATAATCCGTGCTGTCTCTTACAAAAATCTCATAAGAAGTTTCAATTGTGTCTATGCCAGTCTCATATCTTTTTACATCATACAATGTCAATGTGTTCTCTTTACCCCATCTGAAACGTCTCTTGCTTTTCAACTGTCCAGCCTCATTGTAATTGTATGAAATATGGTCCTCCAGATTCCCCATGTGGTACTCCTTATAATCCACAAGAGTATAGTTATCCGTACACTGGCATATCCCTGCCGGGATAAGCAAAATAAATAACGCTCTTGTGAGTGATGCTATTGCTTTCATATCACAAACGTTTTTTTAGAATCTGTTTTAATTGTTTCCGATGCAAATGTATGTATACACATATTATCAAGACGACCAAATAGCGCTGCAAAACTGTTGCATTTGAGAGTAATGCAGGCTAAGCGACGTTGCCAGCAGTGTCCGGCAGTCACCCGCGTGTGAGGGTATTCTCGCGTGGGTAAGTGCCGGACATTGGCTCATTTTGAGGGGGTGTCCGGCAGAGAGCCTGGCTGTGGGGCTTGTGGGCGGGGGCAGCGCCGGACACTTTGGCGGCGGGAAGGTGAAAGAGAAGGCTAAGCTCGACGAAGCCTATTTTCAATACACAAATGGGTAAGATCCATTGAAGACGGATATGACCAAGACAACGCTCGTTCTGTTAATTTCTGTTAATGAGGAGCGTCGTTTAAAGAAAGGCTATATATTTGCGGTGTATTAGTTAAATAATACACTAGGTCATTTCATTCTTTAATTATATCATTTATGAATAAACTGAGTTTAATTGTTTGCACAGTGCTCAGCATTGCACTGTTTACCGGTTGTAAAAAGGAGATGGCGGTTCACGATGGAGTTGTATCCATTACCGATCCGACCAAATCCATGGAGGTGGCATTTGAGGATGTCGCCACAAACATAAGGATTGTACCTCTTATAAGTGATGAGCCCATCGACCAGCTGAGTAGCCGTATAAAATGCTACGGTTCAACCGCGGTTATCCGTTCAAGTAGCCTCTATTCCCTGTATGTGTTTGAAGACGGCAAGCTTGTGGGAACTCTGAACAAGGCAGGACGCGGTCATGGAGAGTATTCTTTAATTAAGGACTTTGTCTATTCGCCCACCCGCAAAGTCATTTATGTGATTTCACTGGGCGGCAGTACCGTAATGGCCTATTCTGTTCCCGATATGTCATTCATCGGCTCATTCGATACCGGCAGTTTCTCGGTATTTGCCGAGCATGATGATTCAACACTTATAGCCAAGTTCAACTATGAGGGCAATAACGGCATATACTATGTAGATGCCCAAAACGGTAAGGTAAAGGGTAAGGTCAAGGATATCATCGGACTTGACGCCCTGATGAATGAAGACATGTTTTATTACAGCCCCCAACACAGGATCCTGTCGGAATACGGAGCCGTAAACACCATATCTGAACTGCCTGCCGAGATTGGTGCTGAGCCCAAGGTCCTTCTGAGCTATGATTTCGGCAAATACGGAATCCCTTCAGATTACGATGAAATATCCGATAGGGACCTGGAGGTGTTATTGGATTTTATGCACTACATAGCAGACCACAGAGAGACAATGGTGACCGATATGATCTATACATATGCAAACTCCGAATACACCTCGTTGTGGTACACCCTGAACCTGAAAAAGTATTATCTGCGCGTAACCGGTGATGATATGACTGTATATTCCGGGTTCCGTGCATCGGGCATAAGTGACCCCTTCCTGCCGAACGGTATGACCGATGACGGATTTGTCAGGATCATCCAAGGTACTACGGAGTCCGTGTTCAACTCCCAGGAGCGCAGTGAATTCTCATCGGAACTTGAAACAGCCATGAATAACCAGAACCTCAACAATCCCGTGCTGGTATATTACAGCATCAAATGAGCCCGCTGCCGAGCAGTGTCTGGCAGTGACCCGCGTGCGAGCGCCAAAGTGTCCGGCAGTCACCCGCGTGCGAGAGTATTGTCGTGGGGGTGTGCGCCGGACACTGGCTCATTTTGAGGGGGTGTCCGGCAGAGAGACAGGCTGTGAGCCTCCTGAGCGGGGTGAGTGCCGGACACTTTGGCGGGGCGGGGGTATAAAAAAGGTGCCAAACGGGAGAGTTCATTTGGCACCTTTTGGGGGGAGTGGAGCTGTTACTCGGCGAGGAGCAGTTCCATGACTTGCACGGCGGCTTTGGCGACGCTCGTGCCGGGGCCGAAGATGGCGGCGGCGCCTGCCTTGTAGAGGAAATCGTAGTCCTGTGCGGGGATTACACCGCCTACAACTACCAGGATATCCTCGCGGCCCAGTTTCTTGAGTTCCTCGATCACCTGCGGAACCAGGGTCTTGTGACCGGCGGCAAGTGAGGAGACGCCCAGTACGTGGACATCGTTCTCGACTGCCTCGCGGGCCGATTCGGCCGGAGTCTGGAAGAGCGGGCCCATATCGACGTCGAAACCGCAGTCGGCGTAACCGGTGGCTACAACCTTGGCGCCGCGGTCGTGACCGTCCTGACCCATCTTGGCAATCATGATACGGGGCTGACGGCCCTCCTTCTTTGCGAACTCTGCTGTAAGCTGGCAGGCTTTCTCAAAGTCTGCGTCTTTCTTGCTTTCTGATGAATACACGCCTGATATTGTTCTGATTACTGCTTTGTATCGGCCTACGACCTTCTCGCAGGCGTAGGAAATCTCACCCAGTGATGCACGTACTTTGGCGGCCTCGACGGCAAGTGCAAGCAGGTTGCCCTTACCGGTCTCGACGCACTTGGTGATGGCATCGAGAGCCTTCTGTACATCGGCCTCGTTGCGGCCTGCGCGGAGCTGACGGAGTCGCTCGATCTGCTGGTTGCGGACGGCGGTGTTATCGATCTCAAGGATATCGATGGGATCCTCGTGGTCCAGACGGTACTTGTTGGTGCCTACGATGGTCTGGGTACCGCAGTCTATGCGGGCCTGGGTGCGGGCTGCAGCCTCTTCGATACGCATCTTGGGCAGACCGGTCTCGATGGCCTTGGCCATACCGCCCAGTTTCTCGATCTCCTGGATATGCTCCCATGCCTTGTGGGCAATCTCGTTGGTCAGAGACTCGATGTAGTATGAGCCTGCCCACGGGTCAACCTCGCGGCATACGTTGGTCTCCTCCTGGATGTAGATCTGGGTGTTACGGGCTATGCGGGCCGAGAAATCGGTAGGCAGTGCGATGGCCTCGTCAAGGGCGTTGGTATGCAGTGACTGGGTGTGACCCAGGGCTGCAGCCATAGCCTCGATGCAGGTACGGCCAACGTTGTTGAACGGATCCTGCTCGGTGAGTGACCAACCGGAGGTCTGGCAGTGTGTACGCAGAGCCATTGACTTGGGGTTCTTGGCGCCGAAACTCTTGGTTATCTTGGCCCAGAGCAGACGGGCTGCACGCATCTTGGCAATCTCCATGAGGTGGTTGGTGCCGATGGCCCAGAAGAATGACAGACGCGGTGCGAACGTATCGATGTTCATGCCGGCGTTGATACCAGCACGCAGATACTCCATACCGTCGGCCAGGGTGTAAGCCAACTCGATATCGGCGGTGGCGCCTGCCTCCTGCATGTGGTAACCGGAGATTGATATTGAGTTGAACTTGGGCATATTCTGTGATGTGTACTCGAATATGTCGGCTATAATCTTCATGGAGAACTTGGGCGGATAGATGTAGGTGTTACGCACCATGAACTCCTTGAGGATATCGTTCTGGATGGTACCCTGAAGCTCCTCGAGTGTGGCGCCCTGCTCCAGGCCCGATACGATGTAGAAGGCCAGGATAGGCAGAACGGCACCGTTCATGGTCATGGATACTGACATCTTGTTAAGAGGTATGCCGTCAAACAGCACCTTCATGTCCTCGACCGAGCAGATGGATACGCCGGCCTTACCTACGTCACCTACCACACGCTCGTGGTCGGCATCGTAACCGCGGTGGGTTGCAAGGTCAAATGCGACTGACAGACCCTTCTGGCCGGCGGCCAGGTTACGGCGGTAGAATGCGTTTGATTCCTCGGCAGTGGAGAATCCGGCATACTGACGGATGGTCCAGGGACGCATCACATACATGGTCGAGTAGGGACCACGCAGGTTAGGAGCGATACCGGCGGCATAGTTCAGATGCTCCATGCCCTCAAGGTCCTCTTTGGTATAAACAGGCTTGACCTCAATGTGTTCCGGAGTCTTCCAGATCTCCTGGTCGCCACCTGTATTCTTGCAACTGTACTGCTCGCCGCAGGCGGGGGCAGCCTTAATGTCTATGTTCTTGAAATCAGGTTTCATAACTACGGATTATTTGATGTTAAGCTTGCTGTTAAAGTCTCTCAGAGTCTCGAGTACGTTGCAGCGTACGTGAACATAGTTCTCAATACCTGCAGCCTTGAGGTCCTCTATGCAGGCGGGGTTACCGGCAATCACAAAGATCGCGCTGTCACCTACGGCCTTGAATGCGGCGGGACCGTACTCGGCGTATTCGTCATCGCTTGAGCAGAGCACCACGATATCGGCCCCTGCCTTGCGGGCTGCCTGGGCTCCATCCTCAACGGTCTTGAACCCAAGGTTGTCAATAATCTCGTAGCCTGCGCACCCAAAGAAGTTTCCTGAGAACTGGGCGCGTGCCTGACGCATGGCCAGGTTGCCGATGGTAAGCATGAACACCTTGGGACGGCGTCCGCTTGATTCGGTCTGGAGTCGGAGTTCCTCAAATTCCGATGCTATGCGTGATGTGTTGAGTGTTGCAATGGTGGGCTCGCCCTGTGCCTTGCTGCAGCAGCAGGTCTTGGGCTTACGGCCCTCGGACATCTCCTTGATGTTGGGGAACTGGTTGGTTCCAAGGAGCGTCTCCTTGCGCTTGGCGGCATTTTCATGACGGGCGGCGTTGGTGGCGTTGACTGCCTCCTGCACCTTGCCGGCCTTGATGAGAGCCATCATACCGCCCTCATCCTCGACCTGGAGGAACAGCTTCCAGGCCTGCTCGGCTAAAGCTTCGGTTAGATTCTCGATGTAGTACGAACCGCCGGCGGGGTCAACGACCTTGTCAAAATGTGACTCCTCCTTGAGTAGGAGCTGCTGGTTGCGGGCCATACGCTCCGAGAACTCATCGGACTGCTTGTAAGCGGCGTCGAACGGGGTTACGGTGATGGAGTTCACACCGGCCAGGGCGGCACTCATGGCCTCGGTCTCGGAACGCAGCAGGTTCACATAGGGATCGAATATGGTCTGGTTATATTTGGAGGTGGTGGCGTTGATGACCATCTTGCATGCGCATTGGCACTCGGGCTTATAAGCCTCGACTATCTTGGCCCAGAGCATACGTGCGGCGCGGAACTTGGCAATCTCCATGAAATAATTGGAGCCGATGCCCAGGTTGAACTGTATCTTCTTGGCAACCTTGCCGGCCTCCAGACCTGCCTCGGTGAGTGTACGCAGATACTCGTTACCCCAGGCAAGGGCGTAACCCAGCTCCTGATAGCAGAATGCACCTGAGTCGGAGAGTATGCCGGCCGATACGGTGAGGGCACGGAATTTCTTGAGAGGCTGGAGTATTTCCACCAGCTTGGCTGCGTGGGCCATACCGCACTCGATTCCGTTCTTGAGCATGTAGGCCATGGGGTCATACTTGATGGAGCCGCGTACCTCATTGAGGTCGTAGCCTTTCTTATTGTAGTAGTCCACGACGGCCTGAGCCTGTGCACATGCCAGTTCGGGGCTGGTGCTGAAGTTGAGGTCTATGCAGTCAGCACAGATACCGTCAAGCAGAGCATCGAGGTCTGCTCCCTCTATAAGACGTCCGCCGCAGCAGAAACTGAGTGAATCGACACCTTTCATAAGGATGTCAAGAGCCTTCTTGTTGGCCTCCCTGATGTCCTTGGTGCTCAGGTTCTGGCGTACCAGCCAGCTGTTGTCGGCCTTGGTGCCGCGCTTGTAAGGAAATTCTCCGGGTTTTGTCTCTGTGTCAAGGTCTTTAAGGTCTTCCTGACGATAGAAAGGCTGTACCTTGAATCCCTCGTTGGTTCTCCACACGAGTTTCTTCTCGAAATCAGCTCCCTTAAGATCCTCTGTGATCTTGTCCATCCACTCCTGGGTAGACACAGGGGGAAACTCCGAGAAGAGTTTTTCTTTGTAGTTTGACATAAAATATGACTTGTTTGATAGGATAATTCTCTGGTTCCAAAGCCCCGTTCAAGGGGGGAACAAAGCAAAGATAAATAATAAGATTGACTAAACCTACAATGAATCACCGAATTAATAATTGATGAATAACTATAAAAAATTTAAGGAAATATTAGGGCGCTTAACGCACTAATGAACGGCAAATGTGAGTAACTTTGCGGCCGAATCAGGGAAATGAGCCCGGAGGGCTATACAAAATATTGAATCATAATGAATTGGATTAATAGCTTACTGTTTGACACTGAATCAATCGCACATCTTCTTATACTCTACGCGTTTGTGATATCCGTAGGTGTACTGCTTGGAAAAGTCAAGTTCAGAGGGGTATCGTTCGGTGTGGCATTCATACTGTTCACCGGTATCGTGGTGGCTCATTTCGGCTTTACCGGCAACATAAAGACCATCAGTTTTATTCAGGATTTTGGACTGATACTGTTCGTATACAGCCTTGGCCTGCAGGTGGGCCCGTCATTCTTCAGCTCATTCCTAAAGGGTGGCATCAAGATGAACCGTCTGGCGGTACTTATGATACTGCTCAACATAGTCGTAGCCATAGGTGCATACTTCCTTTTGTTTGACCGCACCGATCCCGACAGTTTCCCCATGCTCGTGGGCGTGCTGAGCGGTGCCGTGACCAATACTCCCGGTCTGGGTGCAGCCGAGGAGGCTCTCCGTCAGATGGGTAACACCCGCGTGGAGATAGCCAACGGTTATGCCTGCGCCTACCCGCTTGCCGTTATCGGCGTTATAATGGTGCCCATGATTGTAAAGGCTATCTGCCGCATCAGGGATGACAAGGAGAACGAGCAGCTTGAGAGCATGAAGCAGGAGGATACCAGCACCAAACCCATGAGACAGTATATAGAGGTGCAGAACGAGCGTCTGGACGGCAAGACCATAATCGAACTCCGTCGCCTCATGAACCGCGAGTTCATCTGCTCACGTATACTTCATGACGGGGTTGTATCGACTCCCCACCGTGACACCGTGGTACATCTGGGTGACCAGCTCTGCGTGGTATGCTCTGAGGATGACGGCGAGGCCGTACGCACCATCCTGGGATCTCTGGTAGAGGTGGAGTGGGACAGCGTCAAAGGCTCCGAGCCTCTGGTGTCACGCCGTATAGCTGTGACCAAGGAGAAACTGAACGGCAAGACTCTTGGTGAACTCCATCTGGGCAGCATATATGACGTAACTATAACACGTGTCGTACGTTCAGGCACCGAGCTGTTTGCATCGGCCAGTCTGGTCCTCCAGATTGGTGACCGTCTGTCAGTGGTCGGTAAGGCCAGCTCAGTGGCAGCTGTGGCTCAGCGTGTGGGTAACGAGCTCAAGCGTCTGGATGCTCCCAATCTTGCCACCATGTTCATAGGCATACTGGTGGGTGTGCTGTTCGGAAGTATTCCAATTGCCATTCCCGGTATTCCCACACCTCTTAAACTGGGTCTTGCCGGTGGTCCTCTGGTGGTGGCCATACTCATAAGCCGTTTTGGCTATAAGTTCGGTCTGGTTACCTATACCAAGGCCAGCGCCAACATGATGTTGCGTGAGGTGGGAATAGCTCTATTCCTGGCAAGCGTGGGCATTAAGTCGGGCGCCACATTCGTTGAGACTATAACATCGGGCGACGGCCTTACATTCATGCTGGCCGGACTGCTTATAACCGTGATTCCGGTATTCGTAGTGGCTCTGATAGCAAGGGTCCGCCATCATATGAACTATTACAGTATAATAGGTCTGGTGGCCGGCGCAAGCACCAATCCCCCCGCACTGGCATTCGCCAACTCGCAGACAGAGCATGACGCTCCCGCGGTAGCTTACTCGACGGTTTACCCGTTGACCATGTTCCTGCGTATTCTTACGGCACAGCTGATGATCCTTATCGGCTGCTCGTTGTTCTGATTACCAGTTTTGGTTGAGGATGTAAGGGATACCGGAGGCGGTGATTCCGGTACCGTTGATGGTGTAGTGAGTTGAGAAACTGTTGTTGTAGAACTCAACTCTGGCATTTCCCTGAGCATCGGTTATGACGTTGGGGTTCCAGTAGATGGTCCTGCGTGCATCAATATCACCGGCTATGCCACCCTCGGGATACTGAGGCCCGTAAAACTCCACCGGCGTGGAGAATCCCTCCACCGTGGTGGTCCTGCGGCTCAGGTTCAGGATCTCCCTGGTATTCAGCATCTCTCTCTCGTTCTTGATCTGGACGTCCACAAGACGGTATCGGTCATAGCAGGTGTCCACCCACCAGAACCAGTCTGTATCGATCCTATGGCGGTGGTATTCATTGAGCAAAGGCGTGAATTCGGTGAACTTCTTGGGCATCATGCCGTCATCAAATACTATGATGCTCTTGACATGGATCATATCTATTGACGCAGGGTCGTCAAAGGGGTTCTTGTCAAGCACCTTCTTGTCATCATGGACATACCAGTAGGGAGGAATATCCTCAAACCGGATACCTTTCTCCAGGAAATAACCGGTGATATCGGTCGTATACTCACCCAGGTCAAGTTCCATCTCGGTCTCCTTGGCTACATCCCATGAGCGGAATGTGTCATAATCCACGAACTGACGTTTCTCCGTTATGTCCACATCCTCCAGCACTATACCCAGGTCCTCGCGTATAACCAGTGGCAGCCCGTCCTCGTCGACTTTCTGGGTCTCCTTAAGGACCGATGGGCTATTGGGGTTGAGCGCCATCTCGCGCGGGGTGAAGGCCCTGAGTTCCGGGACATCGGCCCGCTCGAACTTGATGCGCGTCCTGGTCTCGTACTTGAGTTTGCCTTTGCGGTTGTGGCTCATGAGGTTGATGGTCATTCGCGCCTGCCCGTAGAAATCGCTCAGGTCAAAACCGAAATAACCGGTGGAGTCAGTGTTGTACTGGAATGTCTCGAACTTGGTCTTGTCATTCATGGGCACGACCGATGCAAGCACCTCGACATCGGCCATGGGGGCGCGCTTGACATGCGAGAGGACCCATCCGTTCATGGTCAGGCTGTCCTCGATGCGGTGTTTCTCGCGGAACTCCTCGAGTCCGGTCATATATTTCCACTCGTAACGCTCCCATCCCTGGACCAGGGTGAGCAGGTTAAGCGCGTCGCGGTGCTCCCGGTCGCAGGACTCCAGGTACCATGCGGGGTCATGGATGTATCCCCTCAGGTCCGATGACAGGAGCAGGTTGGTCTTGAGGTTCTCGGTATAACCGGTGCCGTAGTCGTCAATGTCGCGGACGGAGAGGCAGAAACGGTCCCTTATGGGGTTGCCCTCGGCATCAGTGAGCTTGAACGATATTATCTCCTTGCTGAAAGGCTGACGTGACATACTGTCGGTCCGGACCGATATCTCCGGCGCGCGGAAACGGCTGTTGTTGTGGAACAGGCTGCGTGAGGAGAGTATCTTGCCTTTCTTGTCATACAGGGTCATGCGGCAAACGCCTATAGGCCATGAAGAGCAGTCAACGGTGAGTTCCTGGCTCTCCAGGTCGGGGACTACCTGGAAATGGATAAGGTCACCGCGGCAGGTCACGGCAAGTCCGGTGGGTTCACCGCCCAGGTCGGCCGTGTGTGCTATGCTTACGTTCAGGAGCGAATCGGTGGCTGAACATACGGTCATGGCATATCCGCTCTTGAGCGGCTTGGGCAGGCTGAACCGGGCGCTGCGGCCCTCAACCGTGGTAAAACTGACGGTCTCGTTGCCCGATGGCGTTATCATGAACGAACCCATGCCGTCATGCAGGGTATGTACAGAGTCTGAACTGCTCCTTAAGGCTATGGTGCCCTCAAGCGGCATTCCGTTCTTATTGGTGGCCTTGAAGGCGACGTTACAGGGCAGGCCGTTAATCAAATCTCCGCCCTCGGGGTAGAAACTTACGTTTATGCGGTCGTCGGGTTCATCGGACTCAGGTCGTATGGAGTTTACCAGAGGACTGCTGGTAAGGCCCTCGGTCTTCTCCACATAGACGGTGGACTCCTCAAAATGGCCTTCGCGCTTGGGCTTGATATAGACGGGTATGACACGTGAGAACGCGGTCTCCTTGCCAAAGTCAAGCATATTCTGGGTGTAAGCCCTTATCTCATAGTATCCGCTGGGGTACTCTACCACGCCGCGTCTCTCGCGTGCCTGCTGGGTGGCAACGTCAAACAGCATGAACGCGCCGTCACACTGTCCGGCTATTACCTTGATCTTCTGCTGGGCTATAAGATGTCCGGTGGGGGCGAGCAGGTCAACATAGAGCACGTTGCTCGGAGCGCGGCGGAGTGAACTTGCATTGGTCACATAAGCCTTGAACCAGATGGTCTCACCCTGAAAGTAAGCCGTGTTGTCAAACTCCAGGTAGACTTTCTCCTGCGGGAACAGCCGGTTGAACTGATATATGTTGCCGGAGAACCGCATGAGTTCCTTTGATATGTTTATGCTGTCCGTGGCCGATATGCGCGCGGAAATGTGCTGTGACAGTACTATAAAGGTAATAATCAGGCTCAGAATTCTTTTCATGACCGCGAATATAAGTTTTTTTCAGATTGCATGGATAAAAGATTTTACCAGTCCATGTTTATCATGAACGGAGTGCCCGTCGCAGTAAGGCCGGCACCTGTGATGGTGTATCGGCGGGAGTAACTGTTATTGTAGAACTCCAGGCGGGCGTATCCCTGCTCATCGGTTATGACATTAGGCTCCCAGTAAAGGGTGCGCCGCTTATCGGTATAGTCACCTGTTATGGGCCC
>CACZCX010000025.1 GCA_902779875.1 uncultured Bacteroidales bacterium
CCAATAGTACTTGGTGCTTCCGGATGCCTTGAACACATCGGTATTACTGCGTTCAAACGTAACATTGTCAATGAACGGATCCTGATCAGACCTGTTCCACGCAGTTACATTGAATTCATCAAGCGTATTGACGGTATAACTTGAGGCTTTTGTCTGACGTTCCACGGATGTACGGAACTGAATGGGAGTATCGTGCTGTATGGACATCAGTTCATCCTGGGAACATGAAACTGCAAGCAGAGCTCCTGCAAACAGCATCAATTTTGATATTCTTTTCATAACTATTCTGTTTTATTGTTTTCAAACCATTAATGCTGTTACTGTCTCACAACAGTCCAACCAGCTGGAGCATCGAACTCTGAATCGTTCCATGGAGCATTGGCATCAACGACCAACGTACCTGTTGATGTAATATTATCCAGCCAACCTCCTATGTAACTATCTAGGTCAGGATCATAATACAACTCTTTAAACATTGCCTTGACATGGGTAAGACTGGTGCATCCCGAGAACATACCTGCATAACAACTGCCATACAGCTTGATAGCAGGCAGTTCAGGTGCAGTGGTCAGGCTTGTGCAACCTGAGAACATATAAAGATAGCAATACCAATCCAGGGCAGTGGCAGGCAGTTCCGGTGCGGTAGTCAGGCTTGTGCAATCTGAGAACATACTTTCATAACAACGTGTACCACCAGTTAAGTCAGTAGCAGGCAATACACTCTGAACCGATGCCAGGTTGGTGCATCCCGAGAACATACCCAGATAGGCACATTCCGTTACCACAGTAGCAGAGAGTGTCGGAGCAGACCTTAGACATACACAATCGGCAAAAAGATAACCGTATTGTCCAGGATAGGTCAAATCGGCATCCGGATTTTCGTAATCATACAATGCACCTACCTTACCCGAGCAATCAACAAGCTGGTCGTCATCGCCGAATACAAAATATTTCTTCTCATAGGTATATCCGCCTGGCAATCTGTTGTAGAATCCCTTTCCGCGTACCAGCAGATCCCATTGATCAACTCCGTCATCACCAAATTCTATAGGATTGTCAAAACTCCATGCAGTCCAGTTGGCACCCTCGTCACATGAATATTCCAGACTGGGAACTGTTACACCGGTATTGGTATAGTCCTGACGGATAGCCAATGTATTGGTACCTCCTACAGTATGGAAACGCAGGAAAGGTTCATCGGCCTTGGCCAGTTCAACGTCTATGTTGGCGTCATCATCATCCTCCGGCTGCCATGCATCGACTGTCACGTCAACAAACTTGACCGCAATGTCAAAGTCCTCGATTACGGGCACAAGGTCATCCTTGCCGGTCTCGCTGTATCCCAGTTCTGCCAGGTCTATGTTGTAGATATAACGGAAGCCGGGCTCCCAATCCATTTTCACCGGCCAGCAGCCCCATGTTCCGGCTGCTGACAGTGCCTCACCGGCTCCGTCAAAGGCCTGATACTCTATAGCTATGTAAGCTCCGTTAAGAGGATTGTTTGACGGATCGGAACCGCTGTATGCGGTAGCCTTGGGAGCATTCTGCGGAATCAGGATGGCCGAGCCGTCCAGTACGCCCCATGTACCGTTTACCGATGTAACGTTCTTGGTAGTAACCGTCTTGCTGTAGCTTGCGGTGTAGGAATCATCATTATCCTGCCACATGTTGCTGTCAAAGGTGTTTTGTGAACCTGCAGCAGGTGTAGAGGTAAGTGACTGGTCATCAAAGGAGAATACAGCCGCGCCGTCAACTCCGGCTATCTTCCAACCGGTAACATTGAATTTCAGGTCCGAGCTGCTGTCCTTGACCTTTATCTGGATCTTGGACATTGTGTGACGGAAGTTCAGGATCACACCGTTCATGGCATCATCGGTCTTATTACCCTTGGTTGCGGCATAAATCAGGTCAACCTGACTGTCGGTATCAGCCAGAGGCTCAACCTCAATATCCAGCTCGTCATTATAGGTGATTCCGTTGCTTGCCGATGCCTTGGGAGCATAAGCGTAAAACCAGACGTCATCATCCTTAGGCCAGTAGTATTTGGTATCACCTACCACCCTGTAGACAGTTGATGTACCTCCGTTGCTGAATTCCACGTTCTCCATAGCATACGCGCTTGTAGAACCGCCTACGTAGGCCGTAGCGCCGAATGAGGTCAGTGAACTCGTTGTGTAACTCGTTGCACGGGTCTGGTTTTCGATTACCGTACGGAACTGGAAGGGAAGGTCTTCCTTATGACCTACAATCTCATCCATGTTACATGATGTCAGCATACTCAATGCTGCAATCATCCAAACTGAATTTTTCTTCATAATGAAAGTTTTTATAGTTATTTTGTTAATTATTATTGTCATTCAAGGGGAGGTCTATATCAGCTCCGCCGTCGGGCTGCCAGTTATCGACAGTCACGTCAACGAACTTGACCTCAACCAGGTCAAGAACGGGTTCAAGTTCACCGGTTCCGGTCTCCTTGTATCCGCATTCGGCCAGGTCAATAGTGTAATTGTAGCGGTAGCCCGGTGCCCAGTCATATCTGACCGGCCAGCAGCACCACTGTTTGGAAATCAATTCTTCTCCGTCGGAGGTATTGAATACCTGAAGTTCTACGGCTATGTATGAGCCGTTAAGAGTGTTCCCGGAATATGCGGTTGCCATATCCGTTATCTGAGGGATGAGTATGGCTGAGCCGCTTAACTCACCCCATGTGGAATTGTTGTCCGTCACGGTACGTGATTCGGACTGCTTTACATAAGTTGCATCGGAGCCGTCATTACCTGTCCACAGGTCACGGCTTACCGTATTTGTATTACCACCGTTGGTATCAAGAGAGTTGTCAAAGCTGAAAGTAGCCAGGCCATCGACCTTGGCTATCTTCCAGCCGGTGACAACAAATCTCAGACCAGGGTCGGTGTTCTTTACCACTACCCTGATCTGGGACATTACATGACGGAAATTAAGTGTTACTCCGCTCAAGGCATTGGCGGCCTTGTTCCCGCTGTTTCGGGCAAACAGGAAATCAATCTGATCATCTGTATCGGCAGCAGGGCATACCGTGTATTCAAGCTCGCTGATACGTGTCAGACCATTGCCTGGAGCCGCAACCGGGGCATAAGCATAAAAGTCAAGAGTACCCGAAGGCCAGAAATGGTTGTCGGCTGACTTGTATGTGCCGTCATCCATCCTGGTAAACTCTTCCTGATCTATATACGGGGCACCGACAGTGCGGTCAACCTCCCGGTTCCATGCCGTAACATTGAACCTGGTCAGGTTGGCGGGCGTATATCCCGTAGCCTTGGCCTGACGGTCCATAACAACACGGAACTCAATGGCAGAATCCTGCTGCAGGCCCGTAATCCGGTCCTGCGAGCAGGATGCGACCATCATAAGAGAGGTCAGTAACAGATAATTAATCCTTCTCATAATTTTTAAATTCAACGATTATCAGGGCAGAACCACGTCAATAGGATACTCAATCCAATCGGGCAGTACGGGAATGATGCTGATCATGTCAATCACAGGCTGGGGATCGGTACCACCGGTGGTAGTCTCAATATAGCCGCCGCCTCCCAGGTCTACGGTGTAGATATACTTGTAACCGGGATTCCATGCAAAATCAACCGGCCAGCAGCACCACTGCTCGGGCTTGAGTTCGTTATCGGTCGATGCCTCAACGATGTTCATCAGGATGGCGATGTAAGAACCGTTGAGCGGAGAACCGGCCACGGGCGATGTATAACCGGTAGCCTTGTTTACATCCTGCGGAACAAGAAGCATGTTACCGGCCAGCTGGATAGTATCGGCCGATGTTACAAGCTCGGTGCTTCCGAGAGTCTTTGAGTAGTAATTGCCCACTGCAGCATCGGTGTTCTCTGACCAGTAGCTCTTGTTCAGGGTTACGATCTCGTCGGTTGAACTGCCGGTGTAGGTGAACTTGCCGTTCTTGTCAAGATATACCATCTTCCAGCCGCGTACGTTGAACTTGTAGTTGGGCTGGCTGTTCCTTACCTTGACCACGATCTGTGACAGGGCGTGACGGAAATAGAGGTTTACGCCGTTCTTTCCGGAATTCAGGTCCTTCTGGGTGTTTGCGAACACAAAGTCCACCTGGGTGTCAACGTCATCGTTGGGCTGGACGGTGAATGTCACATTGTCGGTAGCGTTGACCTGGCCGCCGTTCTTGCTGTCGTTGGGGCCCCATGCAAAGAACTTGACCGGAACTGCACCGTTATCCTGAGGCCAGTAGTGATAGCCGTAGCCTGAGGTCAGGCCCTGACCGTCAACTCTGGCGCTGCACTGAGGAATGACAGCCGAGTCTCCGTGGCTGGCATAAAGGCTGAACTGTCCCAGGTTTGAACCGTCCACGAGGACACCCTTGGACATCTTACTCAATGTTGCCCGTACTGAGATGACATCTCTGTTCAACTCATTGTTAACAACATCATTCGAACACGATACTGTCAGCATCGCTGCCGCAGCAATCAACAAAAAACTGTTCTTTTTCATAATTGTTGTTTTTTGAAGTTGGTTAATTGATTGTTTATATGTTAGTTAATCACATTGTCACTTCTATCTCCTTAGTCAGCCAGTCGTCGACCTTGGGGCGGAAACCGCTGCCGTTCACTATCGGCTTGGGAACCTCCAGTCCTGAGAGTCTTATGACTATATGCTTCTGGTCAGGAGCATTGAGAATCTGGTCCGTAACATCGAACTTCTTGCTCCATTCCCTGCCGTCGGGCAGTTTGGCGTATACGGTCAGCGAGTGGTTGCGCATGGTCACGGGGTCGTAGCCGAACACGGTGAAACTGGATGTCAGGGTGGATCCGCCGTCGGAATAGATGGGGAACGAATAATAGACCGGTGTAGTTCCTACAGTACGGTCGCTCAGCCTGAAACTGCTTGACATGTTGTCAAGGGTTCCGCCGAATTCGGTCGAATAGCGGATATTGAGGGCATCGGTTATTATCACATCAATCGTCACCACGCTTATCTCTGGCACAAATGTTATGCTGCGGTCCGGCTCATCCTTTACCACCTCAACGTTCCTTACCGTTCCCGTCCAGCATGAATCGGGCGACATTATGAATTTGTCATCGGCCGACGGCAATTCCGCCCTGGTCAGTGTGGAGAACCTGGAGTTGATGTTCATACCCGATTCCATGGTGATGTTACGGGTGTAGATGGAGTAGTCGTCAAATGAGCGGTCGTTGCGGAACAGGATGTTCTCCACGTCGTTGTTTATGCACACAAAGCTGTAGTTGCCCGGTACTATCTTGATTCGGCCGCCGTTCTTTCCTATCAGGTCGTAACGCTCGGGACGGGTGCCGGGTTTGTCCAGGTCGAACATATATACGCTCATACCCTCAGGGTTGGCTGTGGGTGCCTTGCTCCAGTCAAAGTTCACGTTCAGGGCAACGGTCCAGTCCACATCATACAGAAGTTCCTTGTGGTCGCATGAGAGAGTCAGCACAAGAGCCGCAATAAGCCATATGAACCTTACAACCTGTTTCATTTCGTCATTATGATGTCAACAGGTTTGTACTTGGTTTTTCCTCTCAGCAGCCACACCAGGGATATATCGGCCTTGGTGGGACCTATCCAGTTACGGCGTGCTGTATATTTCCACACGTAGTAGCCCTCCTCGTAATCATAGACCTTGTATTCGCCGCCCATATAGCCCGCGCCGATGCTCAGGTCCAGGTTCAGGTTCCTGGCCAAGGGGACCGACACGCCGTATTCCAGACCGGCGAACCAGCTCCAGCGCTCACCCATGTTACCACGGACTCCGAGCTCGAAGTCATACGTGAGAATTCCGCCGTAGATGCCGAAATGCTGACCGGTCAGCGGGCGGTTTTTCCTGTCAGCCCACGGGTACCAGCGCATGTAGGCGTCACCGCCGTATATGCGCCAGTAGAATGTGGGGTCCGATTTCCACCACGCATACATCCAGTCAGCGCCCAGGCTTACGTGCTTGCCCAGGGCAAACTCCACTCCCACGTTGGGAATGATAAGCATATCCAGCAGCATGTTGTTATGCACCGCCATCCAGGACTGACGTTTCTCGGCGCGGTATGAAGGGATGGTGATTGTATCGGGCAGAGTGTACTCAGCCGGCTCAGGCTCCCTGCAGGTTATGCCTGAGGGTGCGGGAAGCGTGTCATATCGGGTGTATGTGATACGGATGGTGGCGTATCGCATGTCATAGAAGACATTACGGAGCATATCCTCCCAGGCCTTTCCTCCGTACAGGTTCATAAGCTGACGCTTACGGCTGTCGGTAATCTGACCGTTCTTTATGACCCACACCGGCGTGTTACGGATTATGTCGAGAGCCTTGTCCCGATAGTAGACCGTGGAGTTGTCCAGATACTCCTCCAGCATTTTCCAGTCGATCTCATAATCGCCCGATGAGGCATCGACAAAAACCTTCAGTTTTGAGGTGAGGTAAATCGCGGTATTAAGGGCGCGCATCATGCAGAGGTCCTGGTTGAGGGCAGAGTTGCCCTCGGGCGATGCCGATGATGAGGGGATGACTACAAGTTCGTTGAGTTCTATACCGGGAGTCCTTATGATCTGCTGATAGGTCTGGAATACGTAATCAAGAGCAGTTGCATTATTATGATAGTCGGGATTCAGGACTGAACTACCCTGCACAAAATAGACTTTTGTGCTGATTGTATCGGGCACAAAAGAGTTAGCTGCAGATATTGGCAAGACTATTGAGAAATCTAACAGCAAAAAGGCAATTATAGACCAAGTCCTTAAAGGTCTCACTTTAGTTTAGCTATCTTCACAAATTTATACAATCTTATTCATAAAATAAAACTAAAAATGATAAATTAACACAGGTTCACAGATGGTGGACAAAACATGAAAAAAGCCCCAACGCAAGTGCTGAGTTGAGGCTTGATTTTTTTAGAACGGGACATCGCCCATATTGGGGCTGGAGTCCAGCGGATCATCGGGCGGAAGCGGCTCGTCATTCATCTTGGAGCGTTTTACGCTGCCCTTGTGAGCACCCGGATCACCGGAGCCGATGTTATCGAACAGGGCCAGGTCGCTGCGGAACGAGAGACGCACATCACCCACTCCGCCGTTACGGTGCTTGGCTATGATAACCTCGGCTATACCGTGCAGGTCATTGTGGTTGTTGTCCTCATAGATCTTGTAGTACTCCGGACGGTGAATGAAACATACGATATCGGCATCCTGCTCAATGGCACCCGACTCACGCAGGTCGGCCAGCTGCGGACGCTTGCCCTCGTAACCCTCACGGCCCTCGACGCCACGGTTCAGCTGTGACAGGGCGATGATGGGGATATCGAGTTCCTTGGCAATACCCTTGAGGTTACGCGAAATGGTACTGATCTCCTCCTGACGGTTTCCGAACCTTATACCGCTGGCGTTCATAAGCTGCAGATAGTCAATGATTATGAGCTGCACGTTATGCTCCTGCTTAAGACGGATGGCCTTGGTGCGGAACTCGGTGATGGAGAGCGACGGCGTGTCATCCAGATAGATAGGCGCGTTCTGCAGGGCGTTGATCTTGCTGTCCAGGATGCTCCACTCGTAGGGTGCCAGACGACCGTCACGCAGCTTGTTGCCGGGAATCTCGCACACGCTCGATATGAGACGGTTCACCAGCTGCACGTTACTCATCTCAAGCGAGAACAGAGCCACCGGCTGCTCGTTGTTGACCGCTATGTTCTTGGCCATGGAGAGCGCGAACGCCGTCTTACCCATGGCAGGACGTGCCGCCAGGATAATCAGGTCCGATTTCTGCCAGCCCGATGTCACGTTATCCAGGTCGCGGAATCCGCTGGCCAGGCCGCTCATGCCCTCGGCCCTCTGTGCTGCCGTGCGCAGACGTTTCATGGACTCCTCCAGTACCGTATCGATCGATGCAAAATCCTTCTTTACATTCCTGTGAGCAATCTGGAAAAGCTTGTTCTCGGCCTCACCCAGCAGTTCGGAGATATCGGTCGTATCATCGAAAGCCTGGGTCTGGATCTCGCTGGTGAATGTGATGAGCTCGCGTGCCATAGCCTTCTGGGCGATGATGCGTGCGTGGTACTCTATGTGGGCCGATGAAGTCACCTTGCCCGCCAGCTGGGTCACGTAAAGGGCGCCGCCGGCCTCGTCGAGCGTGCCGTTGCTCTTGAGCTGCTCCGTCACTGTCAGGATGTCGATGGGGCGCTGGTTGAGCGAGAGGTTGGCCACAGCCTCGTAGATGACCTGATGACGGTGGTCGTAGAATGACTCTTTCTTGACTATGTCGCTGACCTTGGGGAATGCGTCCTGCTCAATCATGAGCGCGCCAATCACAGCCTCCTCAAGCTCCAGGGCCTGGGGCTGAAGGTGGTTGAGCACTATGCCGTCAGTGCCTGCGCGGCTGCTGCGGGTTCTTGTTCTGGAGGTGGAGTCTGCCATAATTCTGTTATTGGGATTACAAAGGTAAAAGATTCACAATCTCCAAACTCACTCCGCCCTCCATACTTTTCAACTCAGTTTCAACAACTGCAACAATGGGGACGGTTCCTAATGTTGCAGTTTTTGAAGAAATCAAACAAAACAGGTCGGAAAGATTTCCGACCTGTTTTTTGAAACGGTATCAAAACTGTAACATTAGGAACCGTCCCCGATGTTATAGTTCGCGTTGGCAGACAAACAGGCCGGGGAACAGGTCGGCGGGATTGTCAAGCGGCTCGCGGAATATGCCGTAGATGGTGGAGCCGGAGCCGGTCATTGCGGCGTACTCTGCTCCAAGGTCATACAGTTTCTGCTTGATATCGGCCAGAAGCGGGTATTTTTTGAATACCGAAGGCTCAAAATCGTTGAACACGCAATCCTTCCATTCGCTTACCGGACGCTTAACGGCATCGGCCAGGCTGGTCTCCGGCTTGTGCGGAGTGACTCCGGCATACGCCTCGGCCGTGCTCACGGAGACATCGGGCTTGACCAGAAGTACGGTGTAGCCCTTAAGTGAAAGGCCGATGGGATTGAGAATCTCGCCCCTACCCGTAGCCAGCGATGGTGTGTTCGTTATAAAGAACGCGCAGTCCGACCCCAGACGGGCTGCATAACGCTCCATCGCGCTCTCACGCATGCGCAGGTTGAACCTGCGGTTCAGCAGCGAGATCATGAAAGCGCAGTCCGATGACCCGCCACCCAGGCCTGCGCCCGACGGAATATGCTTGTGCAGTTTGATATCGATTGATGGCAGGTCAAAATCCTGCTGAAGCAGCAGGTAAGCCTTGACCACCAGGTTATCGGCCGCCTTGAACGGGAACTCGTTGCCCGTCATCTCGAGCGAGCAGCAGGGAATCTCCTCCCTCCTACGCAGGAAACGGTACGGCACGAACGCGTCATCGGGCTGGACCAGAAGCCCCGCCTCCAGCCGCTTGATGAACTGTGATGGGTCAAGCGGACGCATGAGAGATATCTCCAGCGCGTCCTGCAGAAGCACCGGATAGAACACAGTCTCAATGTCGTGGTAACCGTCAGTGCGTTTTGCCACGACATTAAGTCCTATATTAATCTTCGCGTTGGGGAATGCAATCATCGCTCCGAATCCTTACTTGTTATCTTTCTCCACGCCCTTGGCGGCAATACGGCCCGATGCCATGCACTCGGTCAGCGCGTTACCGCCCAGACGGTTACCGCCAAAGAATCCGCCGGTCACCTCACCTGCGGCATAGAGACCCGGAATAGCCTTGCCGTTCTCATCGAGCACACGACGGTCCAGGTCGATCTTGAGGCCACCCATGGTGTGGTGTGTTGACGGAGCCAGCACACGAATCTCAAGATTCACGTTATCAATGTCATAACTTGACTTATCATAAGTGCCGTCAGCGTTACGGCGTGCGTTGCCTATGATACCGGTAGCATGACGCTTGCCCACGCCCTCGGGATCACGACCGTCCATAACGGCCATATCGTACTCACGGATAGTGTTCTTGACCACCTCTGCATCGGTCTTGAAACCGACCTCCTCAAAGAAGTCAGCCAGCTCCGAGCCCTTGCCGGTCCATGAGCGTCCGTTAAAGCGCTTGGCATTGGAGTCCTGTGAAGCCGGAGCGCCGCCAAAACCGCCGAATCCGCCACCGAATCCGCCGAATCCGCCAAAGCTCCTCATCACGTACATGTAGACGCCGCGTGCGCCGAACTTGTCAATACCGTGCTTGAAACCGTTCAGAGAGAGAACGTCACGCTCCGAGCACTCGTCGACATAACGCTTGCCGTCCTTGGGGCTGATGAAAATGGCGTTCTCCACACCGCCGAACGCGATAGCGCCGTCAGTGGTGTAAGCCAGCGGCATGAGCTGTGTAAAGCCCTCACCGACCGTAGCTGCACCCACCTTCTCGGCCATCTCAATACCGTCGCCGCGCAGTGACGAGCGGTTGGTCGTACCGATATTGGGTGACAGGTACTGACGTGACCAGTACTTGTTGGTTTTGAGCACCTTCTGTATGTTGGCAGCGTATCCGCCGGTAGCGATAATCACACCCTTTTTGGCATGCGCCGTCACCTTGGTGCCATCGGCCATCACGGCGTTCACGCCGGTCACGCGACCGTTCTCAAATATGAGGTCCTGGGCCGATGTAGACTTGAGTATGCGGTTATGGCTGTCGGCTGTGTTTACCACTGCCACGGGAGCCATCACATATGCGCCCCAGTTGCCCTGGTAATACTCGGTCTTGCCGTCACCGTCGGAATCAACGTTGGCGCCGGTCATGGTGTTACCGCGGTACCAGAGAGCGCCCACCAGAGTAGACTGGCTGTCGGTGAATCCCACACCCATCTTCATGAGCCAGGGTTTGAGTTTCTCACCCTCCTCTATGAACTGCTTGACCAGGTCATAGTCACCGTAAATCCACTCGTCCTTGGTGGTATTCTGACGCAGACCTCCGTAGTAGGTCTGGAAAATATGCAGGTTGGTAGTCGAGAACTGGATAAGCCTGTTCTCAGCCCATCCGGCCTTCATGTTAGGCTCGGCATAAGCCAGATAAGCGCGGATCTCACGCTTGAGCTCCTTGAGCGTAGGCAGATACTCGGGATGCACGCCGTGCTTGGAGAGCTCCACGATATCACCTGCCACGAACTCGTGATCCTTATAGAAATCAGCGTCAAACGGCTCCTCGTTCCAGCCCAGAATCACCTTAAGGTCATTCACGCAGCCCACGGTAGAGCGGACGCGGTCATGAACCTCGCCGTCAAATCCGCGTGCCTTGGTCGATGTCGGTTTATCCTCGTCCCAAACCAGACGATGGTCCACCGACTGATAAACGCCGCCCGATACCAGCGTGTTACCGCCCAGCTCGGCGTTCTTCTCAATCACCAGCACCGTGTTGCCGTCCTGAGCAGCCTGAGCCGCAGCGCAGAGACCTGCACCGCCGCCGCCTACAATCACGATATCCCATGTATCCTCGATAGGCTCGCCGGCCACCACCTCAAGGGTGTTGTTCATGAAAGCATCCGCGTTGGTCACGCCGGCCTGGAGAGCTGCATCGAGCACGGCAGCCTTCACGCCGAAGCTTGACATAGTGGCGCCCGAAATGGCATCGACACTAAGACCGTTGGCGGCAATCAGCTTCTGCGGGAGCTCGGCGATAGCCACGTCACCCACATGTGCGGTCTCGCTGTTACGGCCGATGCTTATCTCGCTGATACCCGTCTCGCTGAAAGTCACGCGGGCCTGTATCTGACCGCCGTAACCCTTGCCGCGTCCGGTGTATGTGCCGGGGTTGAAACGGATCTCGGCATCCTTGGCAGGAGCCTCCTTCTCGCCGCGTGCATAAGCCAGAGCCGCGTCAACTGCGCTCTTGACCGCATCCGACGAGTATGTAGCGCCCGTAACGCCGTCCACGCTGGTCGACTGGGCCTCGATAATACGTTTGGGAATCTCGGTATAAGCCGATGTATACTTGCTGTAGGTGTTGCCGTTATCCTTGATCTTGATATCGGCAATCTTATGTCCCTTAACGGTCACTGTCGCAGTCACCGTACCCTCCAGATTAAGGCCGTCGGCGCTGTACTTGCCGTTAGCCAACTGTGAACCGTCTGTCGGTGCACCACCTCCACAGGCAGCGACCAGCAGGGCAAAACTCAGAAAACAAACGTTAGATAGTCTCATAATTCTCAATTCTCAATTTTCAATTTCCAAAAGCCATTGCAATTCCGTGGTCAACGCCGCTGAAACCCATGAACGCCAGAGCCAGCAGTCCGGCGGTAATCAGCGCGATAGCCATACCCTCCATAGCCTTGGGCACCCTTACCCTGGAGAGCTGCTCGCGCAGTCCTGCAAAGATAATCAGCGCCAGTGCAAAACCTATAGAGGTAGCGATAGCGTAAATGACACCCGTGAGCAACGTAGGCTCCAGACCCTGTGAGTTATACACGCCGTTTGCCACCAGGATCGATACGCCCAGTATGCAGCAGTTGGTGGTAATCAGGGGCAGGAAAATGCCCAAAGCCTGATAGAGTGACGGAGACACCTTCTTGAGAATCATCTCCAGCATCTGAACCAGACCAGCGATCACGATGATGAACATTATAGTCTGCAGGTAACCCAGTCCGAACGGATCGAGCACCCATTTCTGCAATGCGTAAGTCACGATCACAGCCACCGTAAGCACGAAAGTCACAGCCACGCCCATGCCGGCTGCGGTGTTAATCTTCTTGGACACGCCCAGGAACGGACATATGCCCAGGAACTGTGACAGAACTATATTATTGACGAATATAGCCGAAATGAATATCAGAAAGTATTCCATAGTTATGACGCTTTACGGTTCTTGAAAGAGTTCACGATAGCCATCAGCAGGCCCAGTGTAATGAAAGCACCCGGAGCGAGCACGAACACCAGCATGTTCATGGACTCCGGCATAATCTGATGTCCCCAGACCGATCCGCTGCCCAGCAGCTCACGTACGAATCCGAGCGCGCCCAGAGCCAGCGTGAAACCAAGTCCTATGCCAATGCCGTCGCAGATCGATGCCAGGATGTTGTTCTTGGCTGCGAACGCCTCGGCGCGGCCCAGGATGATGCAGTTAACCACAATCAGCGGTATGAAGATGCCCAACGTCTTGTACAGATCCGGCATATAAGCCTGCATAGTCATCTGCAGCACCGTCACGAACGATGCAATCACCACGATGTAGCAGGGAATCCTCACACCGTCAGGAATCAGTTTCTTGAGCAGTGATATGAAAGTGTTGGAGCAGATGAGCACGAACATGGTGGCCACACCCATACCGATGCCGTTCTTGGCCGATGTCGTGGTAGCCAGCGTGGGGCACATGCCAAGCAGAAGCACGAATGTGGGGTTCTCCTTGACTATTCCGTTTATTATTGTCTTGAAGTAATTCATCGTAGTAGCGTTTTAGTTCTGTGATGAAGCGCCGCTCACGCCGTCGGCTGCGGTATAGCCGAACACCGCCTTGTAGGCTGCGTCGACCGCACGCAGGAATGCGCGTGACGTGATAGTAGAGGCTGTGATGGCATCGACAGCACCACCGTCCTTGCTTACCATCATTATGTCATCGGCAGGATTCATACCAATGATGTTATGGTTGCCGGGCTTGCCGGGAGCGCCTATGAGCACATCGGCCACAACCGACTGTGATGCTGCGCTGGCCGAGCTCTGGCGGAACCATGCATCGGCCTGGGCACCCAGACCCGGAGTCTCGCTGTGTTCCAGCACGGTGTAACCCAGGATCACACCCTCGGGATCGAATCCCACCATAATCTTGAGAGCGCCGCCGAATCCGTTGCGGTCAGTCGACTCCACGGCAGTACCCAGCAGGTTACCGTTCGCGTCATTTACCGCATGGAACACGAATCCGTCATTCCCCACCGGCTCCTCGACCGTGAACTCAATGTCACGTCCGGCCAGTATCACGCTCCTGATACCGTTCTCGATAGCCTGGCTGTTAATCTCCTCAATGGGACCCTCGGTCTTACTGTTAACCCAAGCCAGGAGGCCTGCCGCCATCACTGCGATCAGTGTGAGCACCAAGGCCATATTCAGTATGTTTGATTCCAGTTTCTTCATTTCTCAACCTCCCCGAAACGTTTAGGCTTGCACCAGTTGTTTATAAGCGGAGTCACGGCGTTCATGATAAGGATGGCGAATGACATACCCTCGGGGTAAGATCCGAAATACCTTATTATAACCGTAAGCAGTCCGATACCTATGCCGTACCACACCATACCCTTGGGTGTCATGGGCGATGTCACATAATCCGTAGCCATGAAAATGGCACCCAGCAGCAGACCGCCTGAGAGCAGGTGGTAGAGCGGGTTCACATAAAGCACGGGATTGACGAACCACATGATACCGGTGAGGACAGCCACGGTGGAGATGATGCTCACCGGGATATGCCAGGTTATGGTCTTGGAAAGCAGCAGCACTGCCAGTCCCACCAGCAGAGCCAGGGCGCTCACCTCACCTATGCAACCGCCTATGTTACCCATGAACAACTCACCCAGGCCGGGCAGCTGGTCAGCCGCAGCGGTGTTGCCTCCTGCAATCTGACCAATCAGGTTGAGCGGGGTGGCACCCGTCTCGGCATCGATATAAGAGGCAGCCAGTCCGGCCGGAACAGGCCACGATGTCATCTTGGCCGGGAATGAAATAAGCAGGAACACACGTCCCACCAGAGCCGGGTTGAACGGGTTGTTACCCAGACCGCCGAATGCCATCTTACCGACTCCGATAGCCACGAGCGCACCCATCACAATCATGTAAAGAGGCATGTTTGACGGCAGGTTGAACGCCAGCAGGATACCGGTAATGACAGCCGAGAGATCACCCAGAGTGGACTTTCTCTTAAGCAGGAACCTGGTTATGAACCACTCAAAGAACAGACATGACGCAACCGATGTGGCAGTCACTATCAGCGCACCGCGTCCGAACACAAAGAACGATGCAAAGAGTGCAGGCATCAGAGCCCAAATCACCCAGCGCATGTTCCTCTCTATAGTGTCACCGCAATGGATATGAGGTGAAGTCGATATATACAGTTTCTGAGCCATAATACTTAATTCTTAGCGTTACGGGCACGGATGATACCACCCACCCTGTTCTTGGCCAGACGCACCCAGTCAAGCAGCGGACGGCGTGACGGGCATGTGCTCTGACAGCAGCCGCACTCAATGCAGCTCATGATCCAGTTCTCCTCGGCGCACTCCCAGTCGGACTGTTCCGATGCCGTAGCCAGCAGGTAAGGCTCCAGTCCCATGGGGCAGGCCTGTACGCACTTGGCGCAGCGAATGCAGTTACGCTCCTCCTTACGGGCGGCCTCAGCCTCCGGGAGCAGCAGCACTCCCGATGTACCCTTGCACACCGGAGCCGTATCATCCAGCAGCGGACGTCCCATCATAGGACCACCCGATATGAGCTTACCCGTATCCTCAGGCATGCCGCCGGCGTACTCAATGAGATCGCTCACTGGAGTACCCATACGCACCTTGAGGTTGCAGGGGTTGCTCAGACCCTTGCCGGTCACCGTCACGATACGGTCTATGAGAGGCTTGTTCTTCATGACAGCCTCATATATGGCGAATACGGTACCTACGTTCTGCACCACACATCCCACGCTTGCGGGCAGTGCGGGAGGAGGAGGCACCTGACGGCCGGTCACAGCCTCAATCAGCTGCTTCTCGCTGCCCTGCGGATATTTCATCTTGAGAGGCATCACCTCGATACCGCTTACCATCGATGTCTTGGAACGCATGAGCGCGATTGCATCGGGCTTATTCTCCTCGATACCTATCACCGCGCGGTCCACGCCCAGCACCTTGAGAATGACCTTTATACCTATTATAATCTGGTCGGCCTGCTCAAGCAGCAGACGATGGTCGGCCGTGAGGTAAGGCTCGCACTCCACTGCGTTGATTATCAGCGTGTCTATGCTGAAATCCTTGGGAGGGCACAGCTTTACGTGAGTGGGGAAACAGGCGCCGCCCATACCCACTATACCGGCATTCTTTATGCACTCTATTATCTCCTCACGGGACTTGGTGCTCTGCAGCACCAGCTTATCGGAACGGTCTATCGAAGGTTCCCATTCATCACCCTCCACGTCAATGAAAATGGCGGGCTTGCGCTGTCCGCTTGCATCGACAACAGTATCAATCTTGGCCACCTTGCCCGATACCGATGAGTGGATCGAGGCTGACATATAACCGCCCGGCTCGGCAATCCTGGTTCCCACCAGCACCTGGTCACCCTTCTGAACGCACGGAACAGCAGGGGCACCTATATGCTGCGAGAGAGGGAACACAGCCTGCTTGGGAACAGGCAGGATCTCGGTCTTGCGGTCGGCAGTGAGCTTACAGGGCTCAGGGTGTACGCCACCTATTTTAAATGTATTCATAATTGTAGTTATTCGCTTACCGGGGTCTGCTCAGTAACCGGTTGGGCATCCACCTCTACGGTCTCGGCGACCTGAGAGGGACGGGGCGGGAAGTTGAGCGCCACGATTGAATGCTGCGGGCACTCATCCACGCACTTACGGCACAGACGGCATTTGTTGAAATCTATATAAGCCACGTTGTCAGCGAGCGTGATGGCATCGAACTGACAGGCCTTGACGCACTTTCCGCAACCAATGCAGGCCACGTCACAAGCCTTCCTGGCAACAGGACCCTTATCCTTGTTTACGCAGCTCACGTAAATGCGGCGGTCCATCTTGTTACGGTTCCTTATCTCGATTATGCCACGCGGGCAGGCCTTGACGCAGTTGCCGCATGACGTGCACTTATCGGCATCCACCACCGGCAGGCCGGTCTCGGGGTCCATCTTGATTGCGCCGAACTTGCAAACGCTCACGCAGTCACCGCACCCAAGGCATCCGTAGAAACAGCCCGTGTCGCCTCCGTTCATCATGGCCGCTATGGCGCATCTCTGCGCTCCGTCATAGGAACGAAGCGTCGGACGGTTCTGGCAGGAGCCGTTGCAGCGTACCACCGCAACCTTCTCTACACCCAACTCGATCTCATGCCCTGCAATGGCAGCGATCCTGTTCATCACATCTCTACGGCAGGCAGAACATTTGAGGCCTTCCATGGTATCGCTCTTGACGCAGGCCTCGGCGAACGCGGCACAACCCGGCAGTCCGCAGCCTCCGCAGTTCGCACTCGGGAGCAGTTCAAGGATCTGGCCGATGCGCGGATCCTCCTCAACCTTGAATCTACTCTTTACGAAATAAAGCACCAGGCTGAGAACCAGCGCGGTAACTCCAAGAGCAAGAACAGCAGTTAAAATAACCAGCATATGTTTTTAATGTTGTAAGATTTTAAAGTCAAAGCCCTTCTTCATCCTGTCACGCAGCAGAAAGAGCCCTATAAAATAAGGAAAGAGAACAGACAGTGCACTTGCAGCCGCTATTCTCTCATCTCCCGTCATTACCATAACTCCAACCAGCACAGCCAGCATAAGCAGCAGAGGCAGACCGAATGAAAACCATACCGCTTTCATACCCTGACTCTCCGAGCCGCATACAGTCACCACGCTGCCGACCGCAAAGTCAGCGGCGCCCGCGGTACAGACTTCTATGAGTTTGTCCCTGGACTCCGAAGCGCGGCACAATCCGCGGGCATGGCACTCACTGCAGGACGATGCCTGGGTAATGCGCACCATAACTTTCTGCCCCTCAACAGACTCCACCACTCCCTTATGCATGATGTCCGACGTCATTAGCTCCTGTTACTGTTTTATCCTACAAATATAATGGTTTGATATGTCTTATAAAAGCATTGAAAGGGGGTATTTTTCAGTAATTTTTCACAGTAAACAAAAAGTGTAAACATTTTGTCGTTTTCTCCAAAATTACTACCTTTGCGCCGCCGTTACGAGATAGCGGCTATTCAAATCATTATTAATTCAATAAAAACAAAAACTTATGGCAGCAAAGATCAGATTGCAGAGACGTGGCCACAAGGCTTACGCTTTCTATTCAATCGTAATTGCAGACTCCAGAGCTCCACGTGATGGAAAGTTTATTGAGAAGATTGGTACCTACAACCCCAACACCAATCCCGCTACAGTAGATTTGAACTTCGAAAGAGCCCTGTATTGGGTTATGGTAGGCGCAGAGCCCACCGACACCGCCCGTAACATTCTCTCACGCGAGGGTGTATACCTCATGAAGCACCTCAAGGGTGGCGTAAAGAAGGGTGCATTTGACGAGGCCGCAGCTCAGGCCAAGTTCGATGCCTGGAAGCAGGCTAAGGAGAGCGCTCTCAAGGCTATCACCGTTAAGGATGAGCAGGCTAAGCGCGATCTGAGCAAGGCTAAACTTGAAGCAGAGAAGAAGGTCAACGAGGCTATTGCTGAGAAGGTAGCAGCCAAGAAGGCTGAGGCTAAGGCCGCAGCTGAGGCAGCAGCCGCCGAGGCAGCAGCTGAGGAGGCAGCAGCCGAGGCTACCGAGGCTCCCGCAGAGGAGGCTCCCGCAGCTGAGGAGGCACCTGCTGAGGCTTAATCGCTGACACAGCAGATTGAAGATCCGGGCTCTGGTCCGGATTTTCTGTTTTATCAAGACTGTTTGATTATCTTTGCAACCAACTATAAATCGCACCCGCTATGGGAAAATTCAAATCATTCCTGGAGAGAAAGAACATAGTAATCACAGGTAAACGTTACGGAGTCGATGCACTCGGCGCAATGGCGCAGGGACTGTTCGCATCACTGCTCATCGGAACCATCATATCAACCATCGGACAGCAGACGGGCCTTGCGTGGCTCGTTGAGATCGGTGACTTTGCCAAGAGCATGGCCGGACCCGCAATGGCTGCATCGATCGCATTCGCCCTGGGCTCCCCTGCCCTGGTGCTGTTCTCCATGCTGGCCGTCGGTGCCGCATCGAACAAACTGGGCGGAGCAGGCGGTCCTCTGGCAGTCTATGTGATCACCATCTTTGCCACCGAGTTCGGTAAGGCCGTATCCAAGGAGACCAAGATCGATATACTCGTAACCCCGCTCGTGACCATCGGCGTGGGAATAGGACTCTCCATGTGGTGGGCACCCGCCATCGGAGCTGCAGCCAGCAGCCTGGGCGAGGTAATAATGTGGGCCACCACCAAGCAGCCCTTCCTCATGGGTATATTGGTATCGGTCATAGTAGGTATGGCACTCACCCTGCCCATCAGCTCAGCCGCCATCTGTGCCGCCCTGAGCCTGACCGGTCTGGCCGGCGGCGCCGCTCTGGCAGGCTGCTGCGCCCAGATGGTGGGATTCGCCGTGCTCAGCTTCCGTGAGAACCGCTGGAACGGCATTATATCGCAGGGTCTGGGAACCAGCATGCTGCAGATGGGCAATATCGTAAAGAACCCCAGGATATGGATCGTGCCTACGCTGGTATCGGCCATAACAGGACCGATGGCCACCTGTCTGTTCCGTCTGGAGATGAACGGCCCCGCCATTTCATCGGGCATGGGAACATGCGGTCTGGTAGGTCCTATCGGCGTGTATACCGGCTGGCAGGCTGAGATCGCCGAGGGTGCGCGTATGGCCGTGAGCTCAGCTGACTGGATAGGTCTGGTGCTCATAAGCATCGTGCTGCCCGTGCTGCTCACCATGGTGCTGGGGCCCCTGTTCCGCAGGATCGGCTGGATCCGCGAGGGCGACCTCACACTCGACTGATAAACAATCATCATATCCGGTTATTGCAAATTCCGACATTCTTTTTATATTTGCCGGGATTACATACCGGATATGTTACGCAAAACCAGAATCACTTTAGCGGCGTTGTTCCTGGTGGGAATCACGCTTCTGTTTACGGGAATCGGTCATGACTGGCTCGGCTGGATGGCAAAACTCCAGTTCCTGCCCTCGCTGCTGGCTCTCAATCTCGCTGTCGTAATCGGCATTCTGCTTGTCACGTTCCTGCTGGGCCGTATCTACTGCTCGGTCATATGCCCTATGGGTATCTACCAGGACGTGGTCAACTGGCTCCGCCGCCGTCTGGGCGACCTGATGCAGCATCTTCAGACTGAGCGCATCAAGAGGCTCAAGGCCCTCAAGCCCGATGCCAAGCCTGCCGTAAGACAGTACACCAAGAAATTCAGTTACCTCAAGGAGCACCGGTGGGTGCGTTACGGCGTGCTCGTGCTCTCCATCCTGAGCATAGTGCTCAGCGGCCAGATGCTCATTGCGCTCATTGCACCTTACAGCGCCTACGGACGTATGGTGCAGTCGCTGGTGCAGGCTTTTGCCGGCTCAGTGAGTCTGGCGCTTTTGGTTACCGGACTCCTTACGCTCATAATCATAACCTGCTCCGCGTGGCTTTGGGGCCGCGAATACTGCAACACCATATGCCCTGTGGGTACGGTGCTCAGTCTGCTGAGCAGGATATCGCTCATACGCCCCGTCATTGACTCCGACAAGTGCACCCGCTGCGGCAAGTGCGCACGCGGCTGCAAGTCCAGCTGCATTGACTTCAAGGCCGGCAAGATTGACTACAGCCGATGCGTGGACTGCTTTGACTGCCTGGAGAACTGCCAGGAGGGGGCTTTGGAGTATAAGTTCCGGGGATTCGCGTGCAAGTCATCGGCTTGCACTAAAGCTGAGGGTTCGGACGGTGTGGACCAGGGGCGCAGGGCGTTCCTTATCACCGGCGCCGTGCTTGCATCGGGCCTGGCAGTAAAGGCACAGGACCACATGCACGGAGGTATGGCCGATGTAGTCAGCAAGGAGGACCCCGAGCGCGGCGAGCGTCTGGTGCCGTTCGGTGCCGGCAGCGTCAAGTCGTTCTACGACCACTGCACCGCCTGCCAGCTCTGTGTGAGCGCCTGCCCCAATCACGTGCTTAAGCCCTCATCGGACCTGGAGCATTTCATGCAACCTTACATGAGCTATGCCGACGGCTACTGCCGCCCCGAGTGCACAGCCTGCAGCCAGGTTTGTCCCGCCGGTGCCATCAAGCCCGTCAAAGCTGAGCAGAAACAGGCCATACGAATTGGTGTGGCGCGGGTCAACCTGGACCTCTGCCTGCCCGCGCAGGGTAAGGACAGCTGCGGCAACTGCTCGTATCACTGCCCGTCGGGCGCCATCCGTATGGTGCGCAGGCCCGGCTCGCGTAATCAGATTCCTACCGTCTCCGAGGACCGCTGCATAGGCTGCGGCGCGTGCGAGAACCTCTGCCCGTCACGCCCCATCAGCGCCATCACCGTTGACGGCCTTTCAATCCATCATAACGCTTGAATACTATGGACCGTAGACAATTCCTAAAATATATGGGAGCGGGCGCGGCTGCTGTCGCCCTGGACTCCTGCACCCCCCATTCAGCCAAGCAGGCCGCCGGTAAGGCATCGACCTCAAATAAAGACCTTCACGGAGAGATGCTGCAGCACTACCCCGGCATAGGCGTGCTGGGTTACGGATGCATGCGCTGGCCGCAGAAACGTAACGAACAGGGCCGTCAGGTCATTGACCAGGATGAGGTGAACCGCCTGGTGGATTATGCGCTCGAGCATGGTGTGAATTACTTTGACACGTCGCCCGTGTATCTGGGCGGTGACAGCGAGCGCGCCACAGCCGAGGCTCTGAACCGCCACCCGCGCGAGAGCTGGATCCTGGCAACCAAGCTGTCGGTGTTCGGCAACTCCACTTTCGAGGGGTGCCAGACCATGTACCGCCGCTCGCTTGAGATTTTCAAGACCGATTATATTGACTACTACCTGCTCCACTCCATTCAGGACGGCAATGACTTCCGTAACCGTTTTGAGAACACCGGAATCGTAGATTTCCTGGTGGGTGAGCGTGAGGCCGGCCGCATACGCAAGCTCGGATTCTCGTTCCACGGACATAAGGACGGGTTCGATGAGATGATGGCGCTGCATGACAAGTACCACTGGGATTTTGTGCAGATACAGATGAACTACGTGGACTGGGAGCATCCCAACGGCCGCAACACCCGTGCTGACTATCTGTATGCCGAGCTTGACAAGCGCGAGATACCCATCGTGATCATGGAGCCGCTGCGTGGCGGTGCGCTGTCCGATGTGCCCGCGCAGATTGCCGACCGCCTCAAAGAGCGTGAGCCTGAGCGTTCCATCGCCAGCTGGGCGTTCCGATATGTGGGCAGTTTCCCGCGTGTGCTGTGCGCGCTGAGCGGCATGACCTATATGGAGCATCTGCAGGATAACCTGGAGTCTTTCCTTGATTTCCAGCCGCTTGATGAGGAGGAGAAAAAGATGCTGCTTGACATAGCCACGCAGATGGAGGACTATCCGCTGGTCAAGTGCACCGGCTGCAACTACTGCATGCCCTGCCCTTACGGCATCAACATACC
>CACZCX010000026.1 GCA_902779875.1 uncultured Bacteroidales bacterium
CCGTACATCATTCCATGACCCTCAATATTAGCCTCGGCCACCAGATAAATACCGTATTCATCGCACAAATCATACCAGCGCGGATCATCGGGATAGTGGCTGGTACGGACTGCGTTGATATTCATCTGCTTCATGATCTGTATATCCTGGATCATGCGTTCCAGCGGAACCACATAACCGCCCTCGGGATCCATCTCATGACGGTCGGCACCCTTTATAAGTATGGGCTGGCCGTTTACCAGCAGCTGGCGGTCACGTATCTCGACCTTGCGGAATCCCACCTTCTGGGGAATCACCTCAAGGAGTTTGCCGTCTGTATCGGTAAGGGTTATATAGAGAGTGTAGAGATAAGGGGTCTCAGCTGTCCATTTGTAAGGGTTTTTTACAGCAAAGTCAAAGTTGGCCTCACCATTTGACACGGTAAGGGAACCCTTTCTGACACTCTTGCCCTGAGCATCCTTAAGCTCATAGCCCAGGGTCTTGCCGTCCGATTCGGTGAGGGTTGAACTGAACCTGAGGACCGCATCGGTATACTTGGCATCCAGGTCGGTTATTACACCCAGGTCAACAATATGGGACTGCGGGCGCGCATAGAGGTAGACCTCACGGGCTATACCGGTAAAGCGCCAGAAATCCTGATCCTCTATGTAGCTGCCGTCGCACCAGCGCATTATTTGCATGGCTATCAGGTTCTTCTGACCAAATTTTACATAATCGGTTATATCGAATTCAGCCTCCATCTTGCTGTCCTCGCTGTAACCTACATACTGGCCGTTCACCCACACCCAGAGGTTGGAGGTGGCGGAGCCTACATGTATGAACACACGCTCGCCCTTCCACTCAAGGGGAATGCTGAAACTCTGGCGGTATGAGCCCACATAGTTCTCACGCTCACCGATATAGGGAGGATCTACGGGATGTTCGTTGTTCCATGGATAGGTCACATTGGTGTAAATACGGTCACCGTAGCCGTTCAACTCAAAGAGTCCGGGAACGGGAAAATCCACCCACTTGCTGTCATCATAGGATACCTCAAAGAAACCCTCGGGTCTCTCATTGGCGTTTCTCACAAAATTGAACTTCCAGTTGCCCTCTATGGAGAGGAAACGTGAGGAGTTCTTTTTCTCACCCTTCTCTGCAAGACCCATATCCTCATAGGCATAGAAGTCGGCGACATCGGGTTTTTCATTTACACTGTTGGTCTTGGGGTCAAGCCACACGGGCGCCCCTGAAACTGCAGGAATCAACAGGAACTGCAGTGCGGTCAGTAATGCTAGCTTCTTCATTATAATGATTTAGTCAATTTTTTCAGTTTGCGAAAGTAATTGTTTTTTGTCTTATCCTTACCCCGTATGAGGAAAAATAGTATCTTTACAGGCAATTATACGCACGCGCACGCGCAAACCTGTATATTTCCTATGACCAAAGTCAATTCAAACAAGCCGCAAGAACTCTACGGGCGCATAGTGAGATTTATCCCCGTCATTCTGGCGGTACTCCTATGGAGCCTCCTTACCTTTGACAACCACTACTACCTCAAGAAGGTTGAGGACCTGTCACTTTTCATGTTTGACTCCCTCTTCCTTGTGGAGTGGTTCAAGACTCCCGGCGGATTCCTGGGTCTTGCAGGATCGTTCTTTACCCAGTTCCTGCATCTGCCGTGGCTTGGAGCACTGCTGTGGACCGCCCTGCTCTATCTGGCATACTTCCTCACATACAGAATCCTGCGTATCCCTGACCGGCTGCGCCTTTTGGCCCTTATCCCGGTTGCCCTGATCGTTATAGGCAACATGTCACTCGGATACGGAATGTTCATAATGAGGGAACAGGACCACTTCTTTGCCCCCACCCTCGGTTACATATGCTCATTGTTGCCGCTCGCCATCTGCCGCCGTATGGACAGGAACCTGAGCCGTATACTGCTGTTGGCACTCTGGTCCATAGCAGGATTCGAACTGCTGGGCGTGTTCGCCCTCAGCGGAGTCCTGACAGCCGCACTGGGACTCGTTGCCACCTCCGGTTATACCCGCAAGGAGGGAGTCAGGCTCGTAGGAATAGCCATCGCCCTGGTTCTCCTTGTCCCCGTAATGATGTACCCTCTCTATGTGACATACAGGATGGCCACCAGCTGGAGCATGGGTCTGCCCACCCCGTCAGTCGATTCATGGACCGTAGCTGTGAGACTGCCCTACCAGCTCTCGCTCCTGTTTGCCATACTGTCTGCCGCATCCGCCGGCAGGATGGGCTCAGCCAGCCTCACATTCCGCAAAGAGATTACCGTGCAGGTTCTCGCACTCGCTATCTCCGTTGTCACGGTTTGGGGATTCTGGTACAGGGATGAGAATTTCCGTACCGAACTGGCCATGTCCGATGCCATTGACAACTATGACTGGAACAAGGCCATTGACATCTACACCCGTACCGTACGCAGCCACACCAAGTCCGATGAAAAGGCATACCGTGACCGCACCGCAAAGCTCAAGGAGGTAACGAACGCCGATGAGGCCGCCGATATAGTGGACAGATACAGCAAACGATTCTTTGAACCCACCCGCACCATGGTCCTCTACCGCGACCTGGCCCTTCTCAAAACCGGGCAGGCCCTGGACCGCTGCTTTACAATGAAAGACGGAGGACGCCCCCAGAACTCCCGCACGCAGTTATTCATGGCCACGCAGGGCGGAAAGATGCTCTACTTCCAGTACGGACTGGTTAACATGAGCTACCGCTGGTGCCTGGAGGATGTCATAGAGCACAACTGGTCTTTCGGCACTCTCAAATACATGGCTATGCACTGCATCATAATGCAGGAGTCGGAGCTGGCACATAAATACGTGAACAAACTCTCCAAGACGCTGTTCTACCGCAAATGGGCCAGGGAGCAGCAGGCGTTGGAGTCCGACAGCCTGGCCATGGCCACATCGGATCCCTACAGACAGGTGCTCCCCTACATGTGTTTTGAGAGCCGCATGTCAAATGACGTGGCCAAGCCCGAGGTCTACATAATGAGCCACTTCGTCGACGAGCCTGTCTTGAACCCCACTCCGGAGTATGCCACTGCCGCGCTCTACTTTGCCATGCGCACGCAGAACATACCCGCGTTCTGGGATCATCTGCGCACCTATACGCTCACAGCCAGCTTTGACAAGCTGCCGGTATCGGTACAGGAGGCGACCGTCCTCTACAACAACCTTGAAAAGAGCAACATAAGGATTCCCGTGGACAAGGCGGCGACAGACCGATACGACTCATTCAACAAGTTCGTGCAGAGTCATCCCATACGTTCATTAAGGGAGTCAAGCTATATCTATTCCAAGAGTTTCGGCTCCACGTTCTTTTACTATTACTACTTTATAAGGAACCTTCAAACCTACTGATATGAAGATAAGGACCCTAATACTGCTGTCACTGGCATTTACGGCATGCTCCGTCAGCGTCCCCGACAACGCCGGCCTGTCCGACGCCGTTCCCGGCATATTCCCCGATTATACCGATGTGGTGATACCCGCCAACATAGCACCGCTCAACTTCAGGATTGAGGAGCAGGGTGACAGATACGTCACACTTCTCACAGCCGGCTCAAGCCGCGTGGTCATATCGGGCCCCAAGGTCATCATTCCCTCACGAAAGTGGGAGGAGCTTAAAGGCAACGGCCGCATAGAGGTCCAGGTCTTTGTCCGCAACGAGGGTTCATGGACTCAGTTCCGCCCTTTCAGCATGGAGGTATCGGATGAGATAGACCCCTACATATCATACAGGATCATACCCGTGGCGGTGGAGGCCTACGAGAAACTCACCATACGCCAGCGTGACCTGACCGGTTTCAGGGAGAAAGTCATAGTCTCCAACACCATGGTTCAGACCAACCAGAGCGGCACCTGCATAAACTGCCACTACTACCGCGGCGGCGATACCGACAACATGATGTTCCATGTCCGTCAGTACAAGGGCGGCACCATTCTCGTACTTGACGGCAAGCTGAACAAGGTCAACATGAAGACTGACTCCACCATATCGGCCGGCGTCTATCCCTCATGGCACCCCACCCATGACTACATTGCACTCTCCAACAACAAGACCCACCAGTCCATCCACTCAGCCAGCCATGACAAGCTTGAGGTGCTGGATGAGGAGAGCGACCTCATACTCTATGACACCCGTAACAACACCGTCAGCGTGATTGAGAACGATGTCAACGAACTCGAGTGTTTCCCCGGCTGGGCACCTGACGGACGTACGCTCTATTACGTATCGGCCCATTACGAGGCACCGTTCGGTCCGCAGCGCAGGGACCAGATATTCCGTGACAGCCGCAGCCTGCACTTCAACCTCTACAGCAAGCCCTTTGATCCCGATACCCGCACCTGGGGCAAGTCCAAGGTCGTATATGATGCCGTGGCCGCCGACAGCAGCATGACATGGCCCCGCGTATCGCCCGACGGACGTTGGCTTCTGTGCTGCATAAGCACCCACGGTGTATTCCCTCTGGACCAGATTGCATCGGACCTCTATCTCTTTGACCTCAAGGAGGGGACGGAGAGATATGCACAGGAGCTGAACAGTCCCTTTGCCGAGAGCTATCACGCCTGGTCTACCAACGGCAAGTGGGTCATGTTCAGCACCCGCCGCGAGGACGGCATACACACCCGCGTCTATTTCAGTCATATCGATGACAACGGACAGTTCTCCAAACCCATCGCACTGCCGCAGCGCGACCCGGACCACAGCAAGGAGTTCCTGTTCGCCTATAATATCCCGGAGTTCATGACCGAGCCGGTTCATATCACACCCAGGCAGTTCGCCTCATTCATATCGGGCACCGATGCCGTACCGGCCAAGTATGAATCCAAGAAAGAAAACGATGATGAATAAGAATACCATATACAGAATCCTGTCCTCTTTAATACCAGCCTTAGTAATCTGGATTTTTCTGATAACACAATGCCGGGACTGGCTCCTGCAGGTGGAGTCACGTTCGCTGTTCCTGTTTGACTGGTTCTGGATAAAGGATTTCGGCCTTTACCCCTCCGGTCCGCTGGCATGTGTCAGCCAGTTCCTGGCCCAGTTCCTGCATCTGCCCTGGCTCGGCTCACTTATCTGGGTACTGCTCCTTACACTGGCATCAGAGGTCACGGTAAAGACCTACGGCATATCCCCAGACCGCAAAGTGTTGGCGTGGATACCGTCATTCATACTTACAGGAGCCAACATATCGCTGGGTTACCTGCTCTACATAATGGACACGCCCGGATATTTCTTTGAGCCCGTGCTGGGATATCTGCTTATACCAGTTACCGTACGATTGTCAAGAAAGGTCCCCGACCGGTTCATCATACCGGCTATTGCCGCGTGGGTAGTGGTCGGATACTGGTTTGCCGGCTATTATATATTCATGGCCGTGCTTGCATCGGTCATAGATATATTCCGCTCGGACAGAAAGAGAAAGTTCAAATACGCAGCAGTTACCACGGCACTCTTTGTCACGCTGCTGTCACCCATGATATACTTCGGCCTCTCCACCTACAGGCTGGAGGCCGGCTGGACTCTGGGATTACCGGCCACCTCATACATTGAGACCAGAGCCAGGACCTTCCTGCCCGTCATGGCAGCGACTCTCATACCCGCTGTGATTCCGTTCCTCGGGTTCCTCCGCAGACCCGCCAGGCGCACCGTACTGTCCGGAACATCGGTATTCGCGGTCTGCATAGTCCTGCTTTACCTCTCCTGGTTCAGGGATGTGAACTACAACGCCGAAATCCGTATGATCCAGGCGGCCGATGAGATGGACTGGAAGAGATGCACCCGGGTCATGCAGGATGTCAGCCGTATCGCCGACAGAAAGAAAGGCTACAAGCCCACCCGACCTATGGTCCTTCTGAATGAACTGGCACTCATCAAGAACGGACAGGAGGGTCAGACTGGATTCGCCTTTGACAACGGAGACGCCCCACAGAAAAACAGCCATGAGATTCCCATGGTGCTCCAGATAGGCAAGATAGTCTATCTGCACTACGGCATTCCCGGATTCTGCCACCGCTGGTGTCTTGAGGAGACCACCGAGTTCGGCTGGAGTTTCAGCCGTATAAAATATCTTACCATGGAGGCCGTCACGCTCAGGGATAAGGCGCATGCGCTTAAGAACATAGGCATGCTTGAACACACCCTCTTTTACCGCAAATGGGCCGACGAGCAGAAAAAGATAGTACAGGACTGGAACCTGACCTCCAAGACCAAGCCTTATGACCAGATCATGCCTCTTTTGTGTTATGATGACGAGATGAATGATGACGTAAACGGTATCGAATACGCCCTCTCCAGTCATTTCACAGGCAAGCACCCCGAGCAACCCACTGCCCTCTATGACCGTGTGGCTCTCTATTGGGCACTCAAGTCGCAGAGTTCACTCCTGTTCTGGTCCAAGTTCTTCATCTATCTGGAGTCCAACAACCCCACCAAACTGGACCGTCACTATCAGGAAGCGGCCTATCTGTTCAGTCATATAGAGAACAACGAGGCTCTCAAGGCGCTTCCGTATGACAAGATAACCCAGGATCTCTATGACTCCATGATGCAGACACTGCGCAAGAACGAGTCAAAGCTCACATCACTTGAACAGGCCCGCGCCATCCTGCCTAACCATTTGAGGCAGACATACTATTATTATTACTACTTTGTCCGCGGACTTGAAACATTCTGACCCTATGAAAAGATTATATACCATACTTATTACAGCGCTCATCCTGTCAGGATGCAGTCAGGTACCCCGGACATCATCCGTATCGGAGTCGCTGCCCTCAATCTTCCCCGACAACACAGGTATCACCGTGCCGTCCAATATAGCACCCGTCAACTTCAGGATCAATGACCAGGCAGACAGATACCTCACGCTCCTTGAGTCACCTACAGCCAGCGTAAAGGTATCGGGCCGTAAGGTCTGCATCCCGCGCAGCAAATGGAACCGCCTCAAGCAGGGAGGGGAGATAACTGTCACGGTATTCGTAAAGAGGGCGGGTACGTGGAGCAGCCTCAAGTCATTCCCCATTCATGTCTCATCCGATGAGATTGACCGATACATAAGCTACCGTCTCATTCCGCCGCTGTTTGAGTCTTACAACCGCCTTTCCATAAACCAGAGAGACCTGACTTCATTCAAGGAGAAGGTCATCTACGCCAATGAGATGGCCATGGAAGACGGCACCCGTCACTGCATAAACTGCCATAACTACCGCAACTACAAGACGGACAACATGCAGTTCCATGTACGCCAGAACCTTGCCGGCACCATCATGTACACCGACGGCAAGCTCCATAAGCTGAATCTCAAGACCGATTCCACCATATCGGCCGGCGTATACCCCTCATGGCACCCCACCCATGACTATGTGGCATACTCCAACAACTTCACATTTCAGAGGATGCACATGAACTACATGGACCGTAACTATGTCCTCGACACCCAGAGCGACCTTATCCTTTATGATATAAAGAACAACGCCGTCAGCATAATAGAGAACGATCCCGACCAGCTGGAATGCTACCCCTCCTGGTCCCCCGACGGCCGCACGCTCTACTATGTATCGGCCAGGGATACCAAGGGCGGAACCGTAAGGTACAACCTTTACTCCAAGCCTTTTGATCCCGATACCCGCGCATGGGGAGAGTCACGGCTCATAATCAATGCCGACAGCATGCATAAGAGCGTCACTTTGCCGCGCGTATCACCCGACGGACGCTGGCTCATGGTTGCCATGGGCAGTGAGGGAGTCTTCCAGATAGGACACAGCGAGTCAGGACTGGCCATGATGGACCTCACCGACGGCTCGTTACGTCTTCTTGACGAGGTCAACAGCCCCAACGCGGAGAGTTACCACTCATGGTCCAGCAACGGCAAGTGGATAATATTCAGCACACGCAGGGATGAAGGAGAGTTCACAAGACTCTACATAGCCCACATGGAGGAGAACGGCACATTCTCCAAGCCGTTCCAGCTTCCGCAGCGTGACCCTGAGTTCTCCGATAAGTTCCTCAACTCCTTCAACATACCGGAATTCATGATTGAGCCTGTAAGGGTATCGGCCCGACAGTTAGCCTCTTTCATAAAGAGTTCCAAGGCAGAGAACGCATCATTTGAATCCAAAATAGAGCAATAACGATGAGACAGCTATCTTGCATTTCATACGGCAGGACACTCCTGCTTATCCTGACACTCCTTATGACGGCAGCAGTACCTGCAGGTGCCGTAAATGAAAAAGGAGAGTTCGTGCTTGTCATTGACCCCGGCCACGGAGGCAAGGACCCCGGTGCGGTGAACGGCAAGAACCAGGAAAAGACCATCAATCTGAACATCGCCCTCAAGATGGGTAAGCTGATTGAGGAGAACTGCAAGAATGTCAAGGTCATCTATACACGCAAGACCGATGTATTCGTGGAACTCTACAAACGTGCCGACATAGCCAACAAGGCCGGAGCCGACATGTTCATATCGGTCCATACCAACTCAGCCAAGAGCAAGAGCGCCTACGGAGCCGAGACCTACCTGCTCGGTGTGGAGGAGAACCGCACCAGCGCCAACCTCAATGCCGCGCTGCAGGAGAACAAGGCCATACTTCTGGAGAATGACTACGAGGCCCACTATGAGGGTTATGACCCCAACAGCCCCGAGAGCATGATAATATTCGAGTTCATGCAGAACGAATACCAGAAGGAGAGCCTCAAGATGGCCACCTTTACACAGAATCAGATGACAGGTACCGCCAAGCGTCCGGACCGCGGCGTGCATCAGGCCGGCTACCTGGTACTCTGGAAAAGCACCATGCCCAGCATCCTTATAGAGTTGGGATTCATTTCCAATGACAACGAGTGCAAGTACCTCACCTCACAGAAAGGCATAGACGAGATGAGTAAGAGCCTCTATCTGGCATTCAGCGAATATCTGGACTACCACAACAAACTTCTTGAGAGAGCCGTGCCCGCTGCCCAGGCCATCGGGAACAGAGAGGACGAAAACAAGTCTCTTCCGGTCTACAAGGTTCAGTTCATGAGCCTCAAGAGTCCGCTCAAGAACAATGATAAAAGGATCCGGGATTACGCCGACGTCGACTATTATAAAGAAGGTGGTGTATACAAGTACACCTGCGGCAATACCACCGATTATGAAGCCATCCTGAAGACGAAGGCAGAGGTCCAGAAAAAATACAAGGACGCATTCGTCATCGCGGTCTACGAAGGCAAGAAGATCTCTGTTAAACAGGCTCGTGAAATCACCTCAAAAAGTAGGTAAAAATTCACCCTATATACGGTATTCGCATAGTGCCTAATTTAAATTTTGTCTAAATAAGACTTTTCCCGTTTCTTTTTTTGAGGTCATCACATAATGTTGTCTTAGAGGGCCTGAAAAATAGGTTATGCGGTGCTTCATTTTACCCCCTTTAAGAAGTTATCAACAGGTTAATATACTGATATTCAAAAGGTAACTAAAAGTCAACACCCTATTTTCAACCGGAATTGTTAAATTTCACAAGTGACTTATTGTCAATCATTTACAAATATTAAAAAATCGGGCTCTAAACGGGAAGTTGTTTTTGTGAAATAAGATTTTCAACTTTGCAAAGCAGTTGGATGAGAGACACACTAGTCCGACCCTATAACCCCAAAAACAATGACAGGAACTGAACTTAAAAACCAATGGAGCTTATGTCTGGATTTCATCCGTGACAACGTATCGCCCGCAGTGTTCGATACGTGGTTCTCGGTTGCAGAGCCTGTCTCAATGGATGGCAACGAACTGCTCATCCAGGTCCCCAGCCCGTTTGTATATGAGTATCTCGAGCAGAACTGTCTTGACGTGATCAAGGCCGCTCTTATAAAGGTGTTCGGCAAGAGCACAAAACTCATGTACAGCATCCTTACCGATAAGGAGAACAACCTGAGCCAGAACGTAAGTTCAGCCAACACCTTATCTAACGGTATAAAGGGAACGGCCGAGATCGGCAACAAGGCACCCGCCGCTACCGATGCTCCCCTGGTTCAGGACCTGGACTCTCAGCTTGACCCCAACTACACCTTTGAGAACTTTGTTGAGGGTAACAGCAACAAGCTGGCCAGGACAGCCGGTGAGACCATCGCCCTGAATCCTGCAAGCTGCGCATTCAACCCCTTGTTCATCTACGGTTCATCGGGAGTAGGTAAGACACACCTTGCCACTGCTATCGGCCGTAGAGTCAAGGAACTCCATCCCGAAAAGAGAGTGCTTTACGTATCGGCACACCTTTTCATGGTACAGTTCACCGACGCTGCAAGAAACAACGCCGTCAACGACTTCATCCATTTCTATCAGTCAATTGACGTACTGATAATCGATGACATGCAGGAGATGGCCGGCTACACCAAGACACAGAATACATTCTTCCATATATTCAACTATCTGCATCTGAACCATAAGCAGCTCATCATGACCAGCGACCGTCCTCCCAAGGACATGAAGGATCTTGAGGAGCGTCTGCTCACCCGTTTCAAGTGGGGCCTGGTTGCAGAGCTTGAGAGACCCGACCTGAACCTCAGAAAGGAGATTCTCAAGGACAAGACCCGCCGTGACGGAATCCAGTTCCCCGAGCCGGTAATTGACTATATTGCCGACAAGGTAAGGGATAACGTACGTGACCTGGAAGGTGTAATCGTCTCTCTGATGGCCTACTCTACCATTTACGGAAGAGAGGTTGACCTCAACCTTACTCATGATGTGATAGACAAGAGTCAGCATCACGAGCAGAAACCCATCACGATTGAGACGATTATTTCAAAAGTCTGCGACTATTATAACATAGAGGAGTCATCGGTCCAGTCCAAATCCAGAAAGCATGAGATAGTACAGGCCAGACAGATAAGCATGTACCTTGCCAAGAAATATCTGGATTACTCGACCTCCAAGATCGGCGCCTACATCGGAAAGCGTGATCATGCCACAGTTCTCCACGCATGCAACATGGTTCGTGACCAGATTGAGGTAGACAAGAACTTCAAGATGGACATGGAGAACATAGAAAGCGGCCTGCGCTGCTGATTCCGTCCACCTTTCAGATAACCATAAGCGGTCTTACAGCACCGCTTTTTTTATGCCCGTACGCTCCGTAACGGGCAGAGCCGGAAATCCCGAAATTGTAACATCTTTCCCGTTTTGGAAAACTTTTTGAGTTCGCAAAATTTCCAATATATTGGTTCTCTGTTATTTAGGTTTTTAAAACGGAAAACTTGGCCACGCCAATGATTTTTTAATTTGGCAACCGCGGTGAAATTCCGATTCAATATTTATATTTGTAGTGACATACATATCCGTTTTTAACGGAACTCAACATGACCACACATCAAACAAGTATTTTATAAATGGACAACAAACAACCGACCTACACTTTCGATGAGGCGTTCAAGGCCTCGGTCGACTATTTTGGAGGCGACGAGCTGGCAGCCAAAGTCTGGGTGAACAAGTACGCCGTCAAGGACTCGTTCGGAAAAATCTATGAAAAGACTCCCGATGACATGCACTGGCGAATTGCCGGTGAGATAGCCCGCGTAGAGAAAAAGTACAAGAACCCCATGACAGCAAAGCAGCTCTACGAACTGCTCAAGGGATTCAGGTACATAGTACCTCAGGGAAGCCCAATGACGGGAATCGGCAACAACTACCAGATTGCATCACTGTCAAACTGTTTCGTTATAGGTAATGAGGGTTCGGCCGATTCATACGGTGCCATCATGAAGATTGACGAGGAGCAGGTCCAGCTTATGAAACGTCGCGGCGGCGTTGGACACGACCTGTCCGACATACGCCCAAAAGGCTCTCCCGTAAAGAACTCCGCCCTCACATCGACAGGACTGGTTCCTTTCATGGAGCGTTTCAGCAACTCAACACGTGAGGTAGCTCAGGACGGACGTCGCGGTGCCCTGATGCTGAGCGTATCGATCAAACACCCTGACTCGGAGTCATTCATCGACGCCAAGATGGAGAGCGGCAAGGTTACGGGCGCCAACGTATCGGTCAAGATCGATGATGAATTCATGAAAGCCGCCATCAGCGGCAAGAAATACCTGCAGACCTACCCCATCGATTCCAAGACCCCTCTGTACAAGAAGGAGGTCGATGCCGCCGAACTGTGGAAAAAGATAGTTCACAACGCATGGAAATCGGCCGAGCCCGGAGTACTGTTCTGGGACACCATACTCAGGGAGTCTGTACCCGACTGCTATGCAGACCTGGGATTCCGTACCGTCAGCACCAACCCCTGCGGCGAGATTCCCCTCTGCCCCTATGACAGCTGCCGTCTGCTGGCCATCAACCTCTATTCATATGTCAAGAACCCCTTCACACCCAATGCGGAATTTGACTTTGACTTGTTCAAGCAGCATGTGACCGTGGCTCAGCGTATCATGGATGACATAATTGACCTTGAGATCGAGAAGATTGACATGATCCAGGCCAAGATAGCAAGCGACCCCGAGGATGATGAGACCAAGTTTACCGAGAAACGCCTGTGGGAAAAGATAATGCATAAGAGCACCTTAGGCCGCCGTACCGGCGTAGGCATTACGGCCGAGGGCGACATGCTTGCCGCCATGGGACTGCGTTATGGCACTCAGGAGGCTACGGCATTTGCCGAGAAGGTTCAGCGCACACTGGCTCTCGCCGCCTACCGTTCATCGGTCGAGATGGCACGTGAGCGTGGCGCATTTGAGATATTTGACTGGAAACGCGAGCAGAACAACCCCTTCATACTCCGTCTTAAGGAGGCCGATCCCCAGCTTTATGAGGACATGAAGAAATACGGCCGCCGTAACATAGCGTGCCTTACCATAGCCCCCACCGGAACAGTGAGCCTTATGACTCAGACCACATCGGGCCTGGAGCCGGTATTCATGCCCGTTTACAAGCGCCGCCGCAAGGTCAACCGCGATGACGAGAACGCCAATATCACGTTCATTGATGACAACGGCGATGCATTTGAGGAGTTCATAGTGTTCCACCACAAGTTCGTGGAGTGGATGAAAGCCAACGGCATAAATCCCGCCCAAAAGTTCACCCCCCAGGAGGTCGATGACCTGGTAGCCCGCTCCCCCTACTACAAGGCAACCGCACAGGATGTGGACTGGGTCAACAAGGTCAGGATGCAGGGCGCCATGCAGAAGTGGGTGGACCACTCCATCAGCGTCACCATCAACCTTCCAAATGACGTATCGGAGGAACTGGTGAACGAGCTCTACGTGGAGGCATGGAAAAGCGGATGCAAGGGTTGCACCGTTTACCGCGACGGCTCACGTGACGGTGTGCTGATTGACGTCAAGGGTGATAAGAAAGAGTCCAAGAAGGAGTCCAAGGAGAGCAAGGAGCCCACTCTGGCACCCTGTGACTGCCAGCCCCGCGAGGTTGTGGAGACCCGTCCCCGCATTCTCGAGGCCGATGTGGTACGGTTCCAGAACAACAAGGAGAAATGGGTGGCATTCGTGGGTCTTCTTGACGGACGCCCCTACGAGATATTTACAGGTCTTCAGGATGACGAGGAGGGTATTGTACTGCCCAAGACCGTAGACCACGGCTGGATAATCAAGAACATTGATGAGGACGGCAACAAGCGCTACGACTTCCAGTTCACCAACAAACGCGGTTACAAGGTAACCATCGAGGGTCTGTCAGAGAAATTTGACAAGGAGTACTGGAACTACGCCAAGCTCATATCGGGCGTACTCCGTTACCAGATGCCTATTGACCTCTGCATAAAACTCATCGGCTCCCTGGACCTGGGATCGGAGAATATAAACAACTGGAAGAACGGTGTGGAACGTGCCCTCAAGAAATACGTTCAGGACGGTACGGTAGCCAAGGGAGAGAAATGCTCCGTCTGCGGCTCCGAGTCACTGGTCTACCAGGAAGGATGTCTCATATGTAAGAACTGCGGTTCATCACGTTGCGGATAATATGACAATCACAGAACAGACAATTACATTGAACGGCCTGCGGTTCTACTCCTACCACGGAGCGGAGCCGCAGGAGGCCGTTGTGGGCGCCTGGTACACCGTTGACCTCATAATGAAGGTCCAGGTCACCAAGGCCATAGAGAATGACACTCTTGCCGATACAGTCAACTACGCCCTGGTAACAGAGATCGTAAAGAAGGAGATGGCAGTAAGATCCAAACTGCTGGAGCATGTTGCCGGCCGCATACTCAGCTCCCTGTTTGAGAACTTCGGCGCCATTCAATCAGCCACCGTAACGGTAAGCAAGGAGAATCCGCCCGTTCCCGCCACCTGCCGGAAAGCCAGCTTCACTCTCACCGCAAAACTATAACATTAGGGACGGTTCCTAATGTTGCAGTTTTCCGGGAAAACTAACACATTAGGAACCGTCCCTATTGTTAAGTCAGTCCTTGAGGAAGATCTTTTTGCCGGATACTATGTTGAATCCGGGTTGCAGATTGTCCTGCAGTTGACCCTTGAGGTTGAATATCTGATAAGGGCCGTCATCAGCCTTCGCTCCCTTGACAAATGAAATATGCTGCTGCAGGAGCGGGAGCATAATCTCACCGTATCTTGTGCCGAGAGTCCTGTAACCGGCCGATGAGAAATGATACTCGTCAGTATAACCCAGTCCCTCCGATGATGCCACGTAGGCTATATCCTTGCCTGACCTCTGCTTGAAATAGTCCGGAATCATATCGACATACTGTCTTGCGCCCGATGCAGGAGCAGGACTGCCCTGATAGGTACGCAGGGGCTCACCTGCAATGAACGGGACATCGTCCATAGAGAGACCCAGGTCCGATAAGAGATTGGTATAAAGAGTATATACATCATTAAGCCATGTGGTAGAGTTGGCACCGGACTCGCCCTGGTGGTATATGATACCCTTTATGACGCCGGATTCCTGGGCGATCTCGGCCATCTCAACCAACTTTCCGTAAGGATAGTTTCCGTACTGGGCGGCGGCATCCTTGACCCATGATCCGGTAGAGGTAGCATTGATGTAATTCTGGGCCACGGTCCTGTCCTTGCTGAATGCCTCGACCTGACAGCCGTCCACAGCCACTACGAGCACGCCTATCTTGTATTTGGAGTCGGTATTCTTAACCAGGTATCGGCCAAAATAGTCAGTGACTCCGAGTTTGGTGTCCGGGCGGACAATAGGCGGTTTGGCGGTAACCCACTCTCCTATGAGAGCGCTGTTGTCGCTTACCACTACCATCTTCTTGTAACGGGCCCAGTCCTGATCGGTGAAATCAGCTGTAGACTCCCTGTCCTGAGCCTCTATCTCTGCCTTTCCCTGCATGTTGGACTGACCTATTCCCAAGTAGATAAAGAAGTTGGGATCGGCCTTGACCGGATCCTGCAGTCTCTCCAGTATCGGCAGCAACTCATTTGCCATGCTGTTTCCCATTTTATTATATCCTGCCTGTTTGAAACTGTAGTTATTGTCAAACGTAAGACCTTGCGATGAAATTACATAAGCCACATCCTTGCCCGTTTTCTGCTTGAAATAGGCAGGAATACGGTCCACATACTCAAGGGCTGTCTTGACCGGTCCGTCCACGGTTGTCCTTACAGGCTCACCTGCAATGAACGGAACGGAATCCATGGAGAGGCCCAGGTCGCTTATGAGATTGGCATAGAGGTCATAGACGTTCTCCAGCCACCCGTCGCTATTGGCATCGGACTCACCCTGATGGAATACGATACCCTTGATCACGCCCGACTGCTGGGCGATGCGTGCCATCTCAACCAGTTTTCCGTAAGGATAGCCTCCGTACTGCTGAGCTATGGCCTGTATAGAGGGGCTTGCGCTCTCCAGATAGGCGCTGCTCACAGCCTGATCCTTGCTGAACGCATCGATGCCGCAGCTGTCAATAGCCACAGGAACAATGCCAACGCTGTACTTGGTACGGAGCGATTTAACGAGCTGACGCCCCATGAAATCCAGGATACCCAGTTTGGTATCAGGTCTTACTATGGGGGCATAGGCGGTGGTCCAGGTTCCGACCTTGGTCGGATCACTGTCCACAACGGTCAGTTTTTTGAAACGCTCCCACTGATATTCATCGAAAGAGGTTGACGGCTTCTGGTCCGTTTGACGGATAGAGGCCTTTCCCTCCATATTGGTACCGCCTACTGCCAGGAACACGTAGAAATTACGGTCCACCTGCTGGGCGGCGGCAATACCGGTATTGAGCATGCCCAGTACCGACAGTGTCAAAAACAAAAATCTACGTCTCATAAACAGATTCAGTTGGTTACATTACAGCTTTTACCATAACCCGTGAACCGGGAGCCTGGATGGGAACCATGTTACCCTCCACCTCAATTCCGTTCACAGTAAGCTTTCTTATACCCTTCCGGGCTCCTTCAGGATTGGAGACCTCAATCACATACTCTGCTCCGCGGAACTTGCGGGTTATGGTGTAACCCTTCATGTCGCGGCTTATGCACGGATCAATCTGAAGGCCTTCATAAGTAGGCTTGATACCCAGTATGAACTGGGTAATGGCATACCAGTTCCAGGCTGCCGTTCCGGTAAGCCATGAGTTCTTACCCTCGCCCGGACGGAATGCATCCTTACCGGCCACCATCTGTGAATAGACATAAGGCTCCACCTTATGCAGAGTCTGGTCCTTGATGTAGGCCGGGCATATCTTACGCCAGTACTCCATGGCGGCATCGCCGTTTCCGCGTACTGTCTCACCAATGATTACCCACGGGTTGTTGTGACAGAATATTCCCGCATTCTCCTTGTAACCGGCAGGATAGCTCGATATCTCGCCGTACTCTATGAAATACTCGGTGAATGCAGGGTTGTTGAGCACAATTCCGTGCTCCGAATCAAGACGAGTGCGTACGGACTCCAGAGCCTTGTCGCACAGTCCCTCCTCAAGTCCGATGCCCGCCATGGTGCACCATCCGTTCGACTCGATGAATATCTGGCCCTCACGGTTCTCGTGTGAGCCCACCTTGTAGCCGAAATAGTCATAGGCACGAAGGAACCACTTACCGTCCCATCCGTACTTCTTGACGGCATCGACCATATTGTCAATATGTTTCTGTGCACGGTCAGCCTCATCATTCAGGCCCACCTTACGGCACAGCTCCACGTAATCACGTCCGCTGAACACGAACAGACCCGCAATCATAAGGCTCTCCGCCTTGCTGCCCTCGGTCTTGTTCTCGGTAGTCTGGAAACTCTCGTCCGGATCATTGCTGAAACAGTTCAGGTTCAGGCAGTCGTTCCAGTCAGCACGGCCTATCAGTGGCAGTCCGTGAGGACCAAGGTTGTTGACCACATGGTCAAACGATATCCTGAGGTGCTCCATCAGTGACTTCTCGCTGCCCTCCACGTTATCAAACGGTACCGGTTCATCAAGAATGCTCATATCGCCGGTCTCGCGCAGGTAACCGCATACACCGAATATAAGCCACAGCGGGTCATCATTGAATCCGCCGCCAATACCGTCATTGCCGCGCTTGGTAAGAGGCTGGTACTGATGGTAGCATCCGCCGTCAGGGAACTGGGTCGATGCAATATCGATAATACGCTGACGTGCCCTCTCGGGTATGAGATGTACAAAACCTATAAGGTCCTGGTTGGAGTCACGGAATCCCATGCCACGGCCTATGCCGCTCTCAAAGAACGACGCGCTGCGTGAAAAACAGAAGGTGATCATGCACTGGTACTGGTTCCATATGTTCACGGTGCGGTCCAACTTGTCATCACCGCTCTCTATCGAGAATACGGAGAGCAGGTCGTTCCAGTAGCTGCAGAGCCTGTCAAACTCCGCATCGACCTTCTTTACGGTATCCAGACGGGCTATCACGGCCTTGGCAGGCCTCTTGTTCATCTCGCCCTTGAACTCCCATTTCTCCTGGTCGGAGTTTTCCACATAACCCAGGAGGAAAATCAGGTCACGGCTCTCACCGGGCTTGAGCTTTATCTCAAGGTAGTGTGACGCTATGGGTGACCATCCGTGGGCCACGCTGTTACGGGGCTTGCCCTCCAGCACGGTCTGCGGCTCGTCAAAGCCGTTATAGAGGCCCAGGAATGTCTCGCGGTCGGTATCGAATCCCTGAATGGGAGCATTCACGGAGTAGTATGCGTAGTGGTTGCGTCGCTCCTTGTATTCGGTCTTATGGTAAATCACCGAACCCTCAATCTCGACCTCACCGGTAGAGAAGTTACGCTGGAAATTCTCCATATCGGTCGATGCGTTCCACAGGCACCACTCCTGGAAGGAGAATAGCTGGATGCGCTTGACCTCATCGGTCTCATTGGTCAGGGTGACCTTCTGCACCTCGGCCCAGGTCTTGAGCGGCACAAAGAACAGCACGCTGGCGGTGATTCCGTTCTTGGAACCCCTGATCCTGGTATAGTTCATGCCGTGACGGCACTCGTAGGAGTCAAGCGGAGTCTTGCAAGGCTTCCAGCCGGGGTTCCAGACAGTGTCACCGTCCTTTATGTAGAAGTAACGGCCGCCCGCATCCATAGGCACTCCGTTGTAACGGTAGCGGGTTATACGGCGGAACTTGGCATCCTTGCAGAAATCATATCCGCCTGCCGTATTGGAAATCAGTCCGAAAAAGTCCTCCGTGCCCAGGTAGTTGATCCAGGGCCAGGGGGTGCAGGGATCGGTTATCACATACTCCCTGTTCTTATCGTCATAGTATCCGTATTCCTTTGCCATATCCTTATTTCTTTAAGGGGAACTTGTAAGCGAGCAGTCCCATGATCACGGCAATTGCAGCCGGGATGAGGGAGAAAAGTGACCACACCATGGTACGTACCGAGTCATTGACCGATGCAGGGTCGATTGACATGTTGCCGAACTCATCGGGTATCATGCGTGCGCCGGCAAGTCCGAGCAGCAGGGCTATGAGTGAGCCCGATATGGCACCACCCAGCTTCTGCGCCATGGTACCTGACGAGAATATCAGGCCGGTCGATGAGGTTCCGAATTTATCGGTAGCAAAGTCAGCCACATCGGCGTACATGGACCAGAGCAGCGGCGAGTAGAGGCCTACGCCCACTGATGTGAGGATTACCACTGCCACCATGAGCCAGATGTACCGGGCATCCATCGGGATGAAGAAGAACAGCACCGAGAATACCACACAGAGGACCGATGCCCAGACGAAAGCCTTGCGCTTGGAGCCCACCCACTTGGCGAACTTGGGCGATACGCCTCCGAATATCATGCAGGTAACCTCACCGAATGCCATCAGCACGGTATAGTTAATGATAAGCGAGCCTACCGTCACATCACCGCCCAGGCAGTAAGAGATAAGATAACCTGCCACGGCGTAACGGAATCCGTTAAAGAAGTTGGTGCAGAGACCAATCAGCGTGAGGTATATCCAGGGCTTGTTCTTGAACAGGTCCACGAACTGACGCAGCGAGTATTTCTCAGCCCTTACCGGTTTGAGCCTCTCCTTGGTAAGCAGGCCGCAGGCCAGTGTCATGGCAGCAGCAATCAGACCGAATATGGCACCCAGAACCGCATACTGGTGGGCATCGGTACCGCCGACCATCTTCTGCAGATAGGGGAATGAGAGCAGCGTGATGAAACCCATGGCATATGCACCCACCATACGGTATGATGAGAACTGGTTCTTCTCGTTGTCGTCATCGGTCATGACACCCAGCAGTGAGCCGTAAGGCACGTTGACGGCGGTGTAGACTGCCATCATGAGCAGGTAGAGCACGTAAGCGTATACGCGCTTGCCCGACGGGCCCAGGTCAGGGGTGTAAAGAAGCAGTGCGAATATGAGGCCGAACGGTATGGCACCGAATATGAGCCAGGGGCGGTATGTACCCCAGCGTGACTGGGTACGGTCGGCCAGACTGCCCATGATAGGATCGGTCACCACATCAAACAGACGGGCTATAAGCATAAGTGCCGCAGCATCGGCGAATGTAAGTCCAAACACATTTGTAAAAAACAGCGGGAACGCGATCGACATGATCTTCCAAGTGATACCTCCGGCTGCTGCATCGCCCAGTGCGTATGCAATCTTCTCCTTAACGGTAGGTTTGTTGTAACTCATTGTAGTAATTAGGTTTAGTACTTGGTGATTACTTGTCTGATATCAGAAAGTTCCGATTCAGTGAAAACAATATTCTTAACAGCGTTGATATTGGTCAGGAGTTGCTGTGGTGAGCTGGCGCCCACAAGGACCGATGTCACCAGTCCGTCCCTGAGCAGCCAGGCCAGTGCCATCTCCGAGAGGGTCTGTCCTCTCGAGGCGGCTATCCCGTTAAGGGTATTAAGGTCTTTCAGTAGCTCCGGAGTAAGGACATCCCTCTTGAGGAAGAAGTTCCTTGCCATGCGGGAGTCATGGGGAATCCCGTTAAGGTAACGGTCCGACAGAAGGCCCTGATTCAGCGGTGAAAAGGCGGTAAATCCCACTCCTGCGGCTGCGCAGGCACTGAGTATGCCGGACTTCTCAACCCTACGGTCCATCATGTTGTATCGGCCCTGATAGATAAGGCAGGGAACGTCACGGCTCTTGAGGTAGCTGAAACAGAAATCCAGCGTCTCCACCGGATAATTCGAGATACCCACATAGAGAGCCTTACCCTGACGGACTATGTCAACAAGAGCCTGCATGGTCTCCTCAAGCGGAGTCTCGGGGTCATAGCGGTGCGAGTAGAACAGGTCCACATAATCCAGGCGCATACGCTTAAGGCTCTGGTCCAGACTGCTCATGAGATATTTCCTGGAACCCCAGTCTCCATAGGGACCGGGCCACATGTCATATCCGGCCTTGGTGGTTATGAACAGCTCGTCGCGGTAGGGACGCAGTGACATATTCATCATACGGCCCAGGTTCTGCTCGGCCGTACCGTACTCGGGACCATAGTTGTTGGCCAGGTCAAAGCAGGTTATGCCGTTGTCAAGAGCGCACTTGGCAGTGGCATGAGCCTTGTCAAAGTCATCGACGCTGCCAAAATTGTGCCAGAAACCAAGCGACACGGCAGGGAGCTTGACCCCGCTGTGTCCGCATCGGATATACGGCATACGCCCGTCGTAACGGGAGGCGGCCGCCTTATAGTCAGTGCCTGCCATTGCAATGGAGGTTTTAGTCCACGATAATGGGCTTGTACTTGGGAACAAGCACCTTCATCACCGTCCAACCGATCAGATAGGCTACGGCGCAGATGCAGAATACGATCATGTATCCGGCCTCCTTACCCTCGAATCCGAGGAAGGTGAAAGCTGAGCCCAGGGCATCGCTCTTGGTAAAGAGCATACCGGCACCCTTGTTGATCATGAACGATGCAAGACCGCCCATAGTGGTACCCACGCCAGTGATCGTTCCGATGGTCGACTTGGGGAACATGTCACCGATAGTTGAATAGAGGTTGGCCGACCAGGCCTGATGTCCGGCACCTGCCAGACCGATGATGATGGCGGGGAACCATGCGCTGTATCGGCCCAGAGGCTGTGCAAAGAGTGCCAGCAGCGGGAAGAAAGCGAATATGAGCATGGCTTTCATACGGCCCGAGTAGGGTTCCATGCCTTTCTTCTCGACAAAGAGTTTGGGCAGGTAACCGCCGCCTATGCTTACTACGGTAACAATCAGATAGAGCACGAATATGAGCATGATGGCCTCCTTGGAGTCTGAACGGTAACCGTACTGGTCAGAGAAATAGGCGGGAGCCCAGAACAGGAAGAACCACCATACACCGTCAGTAAAGAACTTACCGCATATGAAAGCCCAGGTCTGACGGAAGGTGAAACACTTGAAGAAAGGGATTGATTTCTGCTCCTTTACCTCTGCCTGTGCAGCCTTGGCTGCGGCCAGTTCGGCAGCATCGTCCTGATGGATATACTCAAGCTCAGCCTGGTTTACAAACCTTGACTCCTCGGGCTTACGGTAAAGTCCGAACCAGAAGAACATCCACACGAAACCCAGGGCACCTATGATTATGAAGGCCATCTCCCAACTGGTTGCAGCAGCCAGCTTAGGTATGCAGGCGGGAGCTGCCAGGGCACCTACTGATGCACCTGCGTTGAATATGGAGGTTGCAAACGCACGGTCCTTCTTGGGGAAATACTCGGCCGTAACCTTAATGGCTGCAGGAAAGTTACCCGACTCTCCGAGAGCCAGCACGGCACGGCAGAATATGAACATATAGACCGATACGGTCGATACTATAAGACCCAGCTCGGCTGAGTTCCTGACTGCATCGAGTGACTCGGCACCGGCCCAT
>CACZCX010000027.1 GCA_902779875.1 uncultured Bacteroidales bacterium
CCGCTTATGTTGTTCTCATAGTATTCTACGGGCTTTGAGACTGACTCTCCTACAGCCTTGAGGCCGGCAAAATGTATGCAGGCGTCAAACCTGTACTGCTCCAGCACGCTGTCCAGGCCCTTGCGGTCGCGTATATCGACCTTATGGAAGGGTATCTCGGTCCCACCCAGTATCTGCGATACACGTTTCAGGCTCTCGGGGCTGGAGTTGCTCAGATTGTCAATCACCACAGCGGTGTGACCCGCCTTGTAAAGTTCAATAATGGTGTGCGAGCCTATGAAGCCCGCACCACCTGTAACCAGTATATTCATTCTTTAGTCAATGTTCTTCTTATCGGCTGTCCAGTCGGGACGTGAAGCTAAACCGCAGGGGGTACCTGTGAACAGACTTCCTGCCTCCTTGTCACCCTTGAGCTGCCACTCGAGCCATGCCAGAGCCACTACGGAGAACTCGCCGCCGTGGGGCTGGCCGTATGTGCCGCCGTGTCCAACGGGATAGTTGGCCGCAAATACGGGAACATGGTTTATGCGGACAAAATCATCCATGGCGTTCTCATATGCTATGTCGGTGGGACCACCAAGCAGGTACAGGACGGGGGTATGGATCTTCAGCAGTTCATCCTTTGTGGGCATGGGCATGTTGGGCACAGCCGTGGCGGGATTGATGAACGCGCCGCTGTTGCATATCATGATGGTCTTGAGTCGCTCGTCGGCTGCGTTGACCAGGGTCTGAAGTCCGCCGCATGACATACCGGCAGCAGCGATGTTGTTCACATCGAGTTTGCCGTAATAGGGGCTGTTCTTATCGGCGTTCTGAGCTATAGCCCAGTCAAGGCCCTCAATCTGCTGCTCTGTCTTGGACATGGGACCGTTGTAACGGGCACCCTCGGCAGGCCAATGACCTATTGCTACGATCATGAATCCGTGCGATGCTATCTCGCTGAGGAAATTCTGATGTTCCCAAGGCGAGTTGGTGCAGGCTCCGTTACCCCATACCAGGATAGGCAGGGGATTCTTCTTGCCGAACTTGCTCAGGTCTTCCGGACGGAAGATGGTATGAGCCTCAAGGCTGGGCTCTGTCACCATGATAGCCTTATAAGGACCGGTACCTCCGTCTTCAACAACGCGGTTATCGGTGTAAGTCTCTGCGACCCGGGGCTTGCAGCCCACCAACATTGCTGCTCCCAGCAGCATCATAATAGTTCTTTTCATATTCAATTTATTATAGTCCGATTGGCAAATATAGGCAATTATCTAGATCTTTTTGGGGTATAGATATCTGAAACTACGCGCTTCGCGCTATCCCTCCCACTCCCTTCGGGAGCGGGCCCCTCCCGTTCACAAGCCCACGGGCGGCCATGGTTTCCGATACCTATACCCTAAAAAGATCTGCTCACCTAGTAGGATTTTGTAATAGTCAACACACCGGCCGATAGAGCGGGAACGGACAGAATTAGGTCGTTTCCATCGGTCTTTCCGGCTGATTTCTGCAAAGCTACGGCGTTCTTGTTCTCCATGCTGTTGGCCACGGTGAGCGAACCGGGAGCGTAGTACTCGAACTCGGTCTTGTTTATACCCTTCCAGTCGCCTTTGATGCGCAGGGTTGCAGGCTCGTCGGTGGGATTGACAACCTTCACGATTACATCGGCACCGTTCTCCGACAGGGTGGTGCTTACGCTGATATTGCCGGTTTCACCGCTGAATGCAAGGCGGTATTTGCTGAAGTGGTCGTACCAGAGTTCGGTAACCTGACAGTTGGGGGCCTTGAACAGGTCCTTATAGTCAAAGTTAATGAACGCATTGTTCCAGTCGGGAGCATCGGTACGGCGTAGGAACAGGGCTGCAGCACCCATGGCAACTACGTCACGTGACTCACACATATTCAGGAAACCGCCGGCGAACAGGCCTGTGCGCCAGTCTATGCTGTTGAGGTTCCACTCTGAGATGAAGAGCTTGATATTGGGGTTGGGGCTCTCGGCAATCATCTTGGCGTAACGGTCATACTGCTGACCAAGGCGTGCGGGACCGGTTGCGTAACCGCCCTGCTGCTCGTAGTGGTGCAGGCTCAGGTAGTCAAAGTAATTGCCGCTGCGCTTGATGAACTGCTCGTCCTCCTGGAATCCGCCGCAAGCTATAATCTTGATTGACGGGTCGATCTTGCGCATGGCGGTGCTGAAGTCACGAACGCACTTCTCATAGCGCTCAATACCCATCTCCCACATCTCGTTGTCAATCTCCCAATACTTGACGTTATAGGGTTCCGGGTGACCGTTGGCGGCACGCTTTGCGCCCCATTCATCGGTGGCGGGGGCATTGCAGTAACGCAGCCAGTTCACGGCATCCTCAAGAATCTGGTCGTACTCATCGGCCGGACGTTCAAACTTTACGCTTACTACGATTATCGGCTCCGAGTTCACCTCACGGCAGAACTTTATGAACTCATCGGTTCCAAAGCAGTTCTGGTCATAGTCCATCCACATCCAGTGTGCCCAGCGCTCACGGTTCTCTTGCGGGCCAATGCCGTTCTGCCAGTCATACTGGGCCACGTATCCGCCACCCGGCCAGCGCAGGCATGTGGGATGCAGTTCCTTTACGGCCTGCAGTATGTCGGGACGGAAACCACCAAGGTCCTTTCCGGTCTGGGTCGACATGGTAACCATATCAAACTGCACTGTTCCGCCCTTTACCTTTATTTCAAAATTACCGTCGTAACTACTCTCCTGCGGTTCAAGAGTAAATTCATACTTCTTCCACTCCTTGCTTACCTTACCCAGTGATTGGCGGGCAACGGGCCTACCAGTGTAATCGCGCAATTCTACAATGAGTTCACCCTTACCCTTAGCATATATGGAGCCTACGTATTTTTCACCTGCAACAATATTCTGCGGTCCTTGTTGAAGGCCTGATTCGGTCTTTACAGCCGTAATCTCCTGTGAGTAACGCATGTTCACGGCATCGTCCTTAATAAGACGATACTTGCCCATACCGTTAGTCCAAACGGGAGTCCACTCAGGAGCTACATCCGGAATCTGAACATCCTTGGGAGTGCCGCTGAAAACGGTCTGTTCACCGCTTTTCACCGTAATGTTGCGGTATGTTGCCTCGGTGTAATTGACCCAGAATACCAGGTCATTCTTGCCTGTCTGCTCAAGACCGCTGTACTTTACAACCTCCTTGTCATCAAAGTACATCGTAACGTCGGCACCCTTGCGGCTGATACGCAGCTTGTGCCAGTCCTGATTCTCGTTCACCTGATCCTTTGTGGCGGGGGTCGATGCCAGCGCGGTCAGCGTGCTCATGCGGCGGTTGCGTCCGCCGAATCCGCTCACCTCACGCTCCTCCATTGCCGAGATGGAGAAATCGGCGGTGGCGTTCTGTGCCTGGAGTGATGCTCTGGCATTGGCCTCGTTGGCTGCCGCTATCTGTGACTCCGTCTGTGCGGGTGTGAATGTGCGCCCCTCATAGTAGGGGTCGTGTATGCGTGCAAAATATGCCGATCCATCGGCCTTTTGGGCAAAGGCGAACCTTATGTCCATAAGTCCTCCGCTCCATGAACGGCGAGCCAGTTTGTAAGAGCGCCAGTTGATATCCATCGTGATCTCATAATCATCGGATTCAACGGTACAAATGTTCAACGGCTGCTCATAACGGGTGGGTGAATGGAGCACCATGTCGTCATCCATGAACCAGCCGTCAAAATAACCGTCACGGGGAGGTATGCCGGGATACTGCTCCGGCTCGAACGAACGGCCGTATATCATTTCCTGCCAAACGCCGTTGTTGGCCGAGAAATAGATGTGTTCGAACAACTGTCCGTAGAGCATCTCGTCTATGATGCCGCTCGGTTTTGAACTCTCTACGGTAATTTCATACTCGTTCTGTGCCTTAGCTCCCAAACCAAGGGAGAGCACACACATTGTGGTCAGTAAAAATTTTCTCATTCCTATCGTGTTAGTTGGACATTGCGCCAAAGGGGTGCCAAAGGGGACGGTTCCTTTTGGCTCCCTGATTATGTTTCTATTGTTTCTCTTTTGGAACGGAGCCAAAAGGAACCGTCCCCTTTGGCACCACCTTGAAGAGTTTGTCACCACGGCGCACGCGCTCCGGAGTCTTGAACGATACGCGTACTCCCTGCGGTACTGTCTCCACCGTCTTGAGGTCCACACGGGGATCATCAAGGTTGAATGTGATGCATCCGGTAGTGGCTCCTGTAACCATCAGCTTGTCGCCGGCGTTTATGGGAGCTGCCTCAATAGAGAACTCCGCCACCTCCAGTTTTGAGAACCAGTCGGTGCACTTGCCCACGTAGACTTTGGTCTCCGTAGCCTGCGATCCGTACACGTTGTTCCACTCACCCAGACGCTGTCCGAGATAATAACCGTCCCAGAAGCCGCGGTTGAATACGGTTGCCAGGCGTTTATCCCAATTATCCTTCTTTTCATCGGTGAATCCGCCGTTCAGACAGGCATCGATAGCCTCGCCGTAACACTCTGCTACAGTGCGCACATATTCCGGTCCGCGTGCACGGCCCTCAATCTTGAACACCCTCACTCCGGCCTCAATCATACGGTCCATGAAACGGATGGTCTTGAGGTCCTTGGGTGACATTATGTACTGGTTCTCTATGGCCAGTTCTATATCGGTCTCGCGGTCCTTGACTATGTATCCGCGGCGGCACAGCTGCATGCACGCTCCGCGGTTGGCGCTTGCCCCCATCTCGTTAAGGCTAAGGTAGCACTTGCCGCTGATTGCCATGCAAAGGGCTCCGTGACAGAACATCTCAATACGTATCTGCTCACCCTTGGGGCCGCGTATATCCTGCTCTATGATCTGACGGTGAATCTCAGCCACCTGATCCAGGTTAAGTTCACGGGCCAGGACCACCACATCGGCAAACCGGGCATAGAACTTGAGAGCCTCTATGTTGCTTATGTTGAGCTGGGTGGAGAGATGCACTTCCATACCCACTTCGTTGCAATAGGTCATAACCGCGATATCGCAGGCTATTATTGCCGAAATCCCCGCTTTCATCGCAGCATCCACGATCTCATGTACCAGCGGAATATCCTCTCCGTACATGACCGTATTGAGTGTCAGATAGCTCTTGACTCCGTGGGCATCGCACTGTGCGGCTATCTCCCTGAGGTCATCGAGAGTAAAGTGGCTGGCACTGCGGGAACGCATGTTGAGTTTCTCCACTCCAAAGTAGATCGATCCTGCTCCGGCCTGGAAAGCCGCGGCCAGTGACTCCCACGAGCCCACCGGCGCCATTATCTCAAAATCACTCCTTTCCATCGGTAAACCATTTGTCTGTTATACGGTCCATTATGCCAAAAAGGTCAGCCACCGTCTCAGCCCTGAGCATCTCGATACGGGTATGACGGAAATCCTCCAGTCCCTTGAACAGAGGGCTTGCAGCCAGGTGGCGACGTATGTGCACTATACCGCGGCGCTCGTCCAGACGTGCAATGCTGTCAAGTGTCTCCTGCTTGAGCACCTCCATCTTCCATCTGAAACCCGGATCCTCCCATTTCTCACCTGTCTCCAGGTAGTGTTTCACCTCACGGAATATCCAGGGACGGCCAAAACTGCCGCGTCCTATCATTATGGCATCGACTCCATAGCGGTCAAAGCACTCTTTGGCACGCTCGGGAGTGGTTATATCACCGTTTCCTATGATTGGAATCTTCATGCGGGGGTTCTCCTTGACCTTGCCTATCAGGGTCCAGTCAGCCTGGCCTGTGTACATCTGGGCCCGCGTGCGTCCGTGTATGGTCAGCGCCTGTATGCCGCAGTCCTGCAGCTGCTCCGCCAGTTCAACGATTATCTTGCTGTCGTCATTCCAGCCCAGACGTGTCTTAACCGTCACGGGAATCTTCACGGCATCGACCACGGCGCGTGTTATCTCCAGCATCTTGGGAATGTTCTGAAGCATGCCTGCACCACCTCCCTTGCCGGCCACCTTCTTGACCGGGCAGCCGAAATTAAGGTCCAGCACATCAGGTCCGGCTGCCTCGACCATCTTGGCCGCGCCCACCATGGCATCGGTATCCTTTCCGTATATCTGGATGGCCACAGGGCGCTCCTCTTCACATATGGTCAGTTTCTGCATGGTACGGTTCACCTCGCGTATCAGCGCATCGCTCGACACGAACTCGGTATAGACCATATCGGCCCCGAACCGCTTGCACAGCAGACGGAAAGCCGGATCCGTTACATCCTCCATCGGAGCCAGGAAAACCGGCTTCTCCCCAAAATCAATCGTTCCAATCTTCATTTGAACCGCTAAATTACTGATTTCCGCCGTATCTACTTTCGCAAGCGGGCAAAAATGAGTACTTTTGGCCACACTTGATATAAACATACTGACCGACTATGAAGAAATTACTTTTAATCGCTGCAGTCACTCTCGTCTCCATCGGATGTACATCGAAAGAGACTCAGCAACTCAAACTGTGGTATGATGCCCCCGCTAACCAATGGACCGATGCCCTCCCGCTCGGTAACGGACGCCTGGGTGCAATGGTATTCGGAACTCCCGCACAGGAACGTATCCAGATCAACGAGGAGACAATTTGGGGCGGAGGACCTCACAACAATGTCAATTACGATGCCAAGGACGGGCTGGCAGAGATTCGCCAGGCACTCTGGGAAGGACGACGTTCCGATGCCCAGGCCCTGTCCGACCAGTACATATCATCCAAGGGCGCTCACGGAATGCCCTATCAGACAGCAGGTTCACTCATGCTGGATTTTGACGGAATCTCTGATTTCACCGACTATTACAGGGAGCTTGACCTGAACCGCGCCGTCTCTCTGACACGTTTCAAGGCAGGTGATGTGGAATACACCCGCGAGAGTTTTGTCTCATTCACCGACCAGGTGATCGTGATGCGTCTGACCGCTTCCAAGAAAGGTGCGCTCTCATTCAAGGCCAGCTACAATCTCCCGTTCCGTCCGGAGAGAATCTTAAACCAGTCGTCTAAAATGAAGTCCGACGGAAAGGCTATCCTCTATATCTCCTGCATGGGCGACGACCACGAAGGCGTTGAGGGTAAGATACGCTTTACCGACCTCACCCTCATACAGGCTGACGGAGGCACTGTTACAGCAGCCGACAACGCCGTTCAGGTCAAGGATGCCAATTCTGTAACAATCTGCATATCAGTGGGTACCAACTTCGTGGACTACCTGACCGTAAATGCCGATGAATACGCTCAAGCTGAAAAATACATAAACCGGTTGCTGAGCCGTAACACCAAGTACAGCGACATGCTCAAGAGTCATATTGAGGCGTATCGCAAACAGTTCACCACCGTAACCCTGGATCTGGGTTCCAACGAACAGGCCTCCCTGCCTACCGACCAGCGTGTGGCCCAGTTCGCAAACACCTTTGACCCGCAGATGGTATCGCTCTATTTCCAGTTCGGACGTTACCTTCTTATATGCTGCTCACAGCCGGGCGGTCAGGCCGCCAACCTGCAGGGCATATGGAACGAGAGCCGTCAGGCTCCATGGGACGGAAAGTACACCACCAACATCAACCTGGAGATGAACTACTGGCCGGCATATGTCTGCGGCATGCCCCAGACCTTCGAACCGTTCCTCCATCTTGTAAAGGATTGCGCGGAGCACGGAAAGGAGACTGCCGCCATGTACGGATGCCGCGGCTGGACGCTTCACCACAACACCGATATCTGGCGCTCCACCGGCGCGGTTGACGGGGCCTATAACGGATTGTGGCCCACCGGCGCAGCCTGGTTCTGTTCACAGATATGGGACGCCTACCTGTTCAACCAGGATCCCGAATACCTCAAGGAGATATACCCCATCATGAAGAGCGCCTGCCAGTTTTTCATAGACTTCCTGGTTGAGGAGCCCGTATCGGGCCATAACTACCTCGTGGTTGCACCTTCATACTCTCCCGAGAACGCACCACATGTGCAGGATGTGCTCGGCAAGGGTAACATAACCACCGTGTTCGGCGCCACCATGGACAACCAGATGATGGCCGACCTGTTCGGCAACACCATAGAGGCCGCAGCCCTGATGGGTGAGAACGCAGCCTTTGTAGATACGCTCAAGAATATACAGAGTCGTCTGGCTCCCATGAAGATAGGCAGCTGGGGGCAGCTCCAGGAGTGGTTCGAGGACTGGGATGACCCCAAGGACAACCACCGTCACGTATCACACCTGTGGGGCATGTATCCCGGACATCAGATTACGGCCGATGCCACACCGGACCTCTTCAAGGCCGTACGCACCAGTCTGGAGGCCCGCGGCGACGAGTCAACCGGCTGGTCCATGGGCTGGAAGGTATGCCTCTGGGCCCGTCTGCTTGACGGCAACCACGCCTACAAACTCATTCAGGACCAGATCAAACCCGCACGCAGCCGCGGATTCGGCGGAAGCGGCGGCACCTATAATAACCTGTTCGATGCACACCCGCCATTCCAGATTGACGGCAACTTTGGCTGCACCGCCGGTATCGCCGAGATGCTCGTCCAGAGCCACACCGGTAAGATAGTGCTCCTGCCCGCCCTGCCCGATGTATGGAAAGACGGTACCGTAAAAGGCCTGCTTTGCCGCGGCGGATTCGTCCTGGACGAGCTCACCTGGAAGGACGGCAAACCCGCCACTGTCAAGGTTCGCTCAACCGTAGGCGGAAAGCTGGATATTAGCTGGAACGGAAAAGAACAAACCATGGACACCAAAGTAGGTAAGGTCTACAGCATCAAATTCTGATGACAATTGAGAATTTTTGGAGCAGTGAGAGTAGAGTCAAGCTCGCTTGAACTCTACCGAGTCGCGACAAAAATCATGAAACGAAGTTTCATAATTGAGAATTAATACAACCGCACTTGAGTATCCAAATAGAAAAACCAAAATAAAAATGAAACACAAAACACTACTTCTGCAGGCCCTCGTAGTCAGTCTGCTTCCGTTGAGCGCCAACGCTCAGAAAAACGTTTCAATCGATTGGTACGGCTTTGTTGCCGCACAGTCATGGATAAACACACATGAGAGTGTAGCCGGCGCCGAGGGATTCCTCTATCTGTATCCCACCGATGAGGCTACTGTTGCAGGTGATGATCATGACCGCAATGCAGTGTCGCAGGGTTCATGGTTCGGAACGATGGCCCGTCTGGGATTCGTTCTGAAAGGCCCCGAAATCTTCGGTGCAGCCAGCCGCGCCAAGGCCGAGCTTGAGTTCTCAGGCCACTCCGCTCCCGGCAGCATACTCTACCGTCACGCTTTCATCGCCCTTGACTGGGACAACAGCACACTGACACTCGGTCAGACATGGCACCCCATGAACGACCTGTTCCCCAGCACCGTGGGCATTGCCATCGGCTCACCCTTCAACGCCCTCAACCGCAGTCCGCAGCTCCGTTACGAGTATTTCCTGGGCAACGAAAAGAGCATCAAACTGACTGGTGCAGCTATATTCCAGGCAGCCAACGGAACATTCGGTCCTTTTGCTGCCGGCAAGTCTTACATCTACAACCGCAGGTCAATTATGCCTATGTTCTATGCCGGCGTTGACTTCACCCTGGGTGACTTCAAGGTAGGCGGCGGTGTAGAGTACAAGCGCACAGTACCCTCTATCGACTATGCCGATGACAATAAGAAGTACTACCTGGACGGTCTGTGCGGAATGATCCAGGCCCAGTACAACAAGGACAAGCTTGCCATCAAGGCCAAGACCCTTATAGGTCACGATATGTCACATCTGGGAATCTGCTCAGGATTCGGCCAGGTTGCCAACCTTAATCCCGGCGAGATTCAGTATGCCCCGCTCGCAGCCTCTTCATCATGGGTTCAGGTCCAGTACGGCGGTGCCGTTAAGTACGGCCTGTTCGGAGGTTACATGAGCAACTGGGGCGCAGGCAAGGACCTGTCCGTGGTATATGCAGCCGAGGGCGGAACGATTGACAACATGTGGCGTGTAGCCCCCAACGTGCAGTACACCGTAGGCAACATGAATCTTGGCGTCGAGTATGAGCTGACCACCGTAGCATACGGCACACGCCAGCCCAACGGCACCGTTACTGACACCCACAACGTCAGCAACAACCGCCTCCTCCTCTCCGTCATGTACGCCTTCTGATTCCTACTTAAGGCAAACTCAAAGCACCGGTTCCCCCAAGAGCCGGTGTTTTTTTGTGGACGCTTGGGCGGGAGAATACGCTTTCACGCGGGCACGCTGTCCAAGCGGGAGCCTACCACGCAGGAACAGACGTATTCCTGGACGCTTGGGCGGAATAATACGCTTGCACGCGGGTTGAATGTCAAAGCGGGAGCGGATTTGGTAGTTCAAACTATTGTCATTAGTTTTGCAGGCAGTACCAAACTATTCTACCATGAGAAAACTGTACCACCTGTGTGTTGCCTCACACAACGAGGTCCTTTTCAGAGATGATTCTGATTTCCAAGCGTTTACCAATCTGATGGCCCTGGCCGCATACAGGTCGAATGAGGAGTTGCTTGCCGATGCGCTCATGTCAACGCATTACCATCTGGCTGTCATGTCGCATGATCCGGCTCCGTTCATCTCTAGTCTTCGGCATAGTTACGGCCGATACTTCAACTACAAGTACAAACGCATCGGAAGACTCGGTCCAAAGGGCTTTTTCCAGACGCAGATAGACGGAGTCAGGCACCGGAGTGCCGCTCTCAGTTACATCCTGAGGAATGGACTTCACCATGCACAGAGCCCCACTCCGTTCGGATATCGGCATTGTACCATCGGCTCCGTTTTCAACAAGGAGATGGGCCGAAGCAAGGAGCGCCACCTGATCACTTCCAGGGCCGAAATCGCATCATACCTGCCACGTCACGCGGAGTTCCCGGACCACTATGTAATGAATGAGGACGGTGTGTTCCTTAGAGAATCATTCATGGAGATTCCTCAACTGGAAATGCTGTTTGTTACGCCGCGAGGGTTCCTTTACCAGATGAACAGGCTGTCCGATGAGGTGTGGCAGAGGGAGCAATTGGAAGAGAATCCCAACGAGCCGGCCGTCACACTGAATACGATAGAACGCCCCTTTGACAAGAAAAGCGTCCTCTCCATGCTGGAATGCGAGAAAGGATTCAAGTACGATGCGTCAAAAATGAATGATACTGCCGTATGCAACATCATCGACAATCAGCTGGTCAAGCGATATCGAAAGCCTTCGGTCTACGCTCTGGACGACACCCAGAAGAAAGGGATAGCCCAGCTCCTCAAAAACGAGCTCCACATCCCCCAACATCAGATCAACCGCTGTCTAATCCTCTGACGCGACTGGACACTTGGGCGGGAGAATACGCTCTCACGCGGGAACGCTGTCCAAGCGGGAGCCTACCACGCAGGAACAGACGTATTCCGGGACGCTTGGGCGGGAAAATACGCTCTCACACGGGAACGCTGTCCAAGCGGGCGACTGTCATGTACGCCTTCTGATAACTCCACTTGGCAATATAGCGCCGTCGGTTCTACACATAGGGCCGGCGGCGTTTTTTGTCAAGGCATATAAACGCGGTTTCAGTTCTTTTCACTACCTTTGTTTGCCCTAATGCAAAGTGACGGAAATTACAATCAATTATATAGTAAAATATGTATCTATTAGGTTATGACATAGGCAGCTCTTCAGTGAAGTGCAGTCTTGTAGATGCCCAGAACGGCAGTTGTGTAGCAACAGCCTTCGCCCCCAAGAGTGAAGCACCCATTAAAGCAATCAACCCCGGATGGGCTGAACAGAACCCTGAAGACTGGTGGTCATACCTTAAGGCAGCCACAGCCGATGTCATGTCACAGTGTAAGGTCGATGCAGCCGATATCAAGGCCATCGGAATCTCCTACCAGATGCACGGACTCGTATGCGTGGACAAGAACCAGAAGGTACTGCGCCCCGCCATCATATGGTGTGACTCCCGCGCAGTAGGCATCGGTGAAAATGCGTTCCAGGAGCTAGGCCGTTCACAGTGCCTCACACATCTGCTCAACACCCCCGGCAACTTCACAGCCTCCAAGCTGGCCTGGGTAAAGCAGAACGAACCCAAGATTTTTGACAAGATCGATAAGATCATGCTCCCCGGCGACTACATCGCCATGCGTCTGACCGGTGAGATTGCCACAACAATATCAGGCCTCTCCGAGGGTATGTTCTGGGACTTCCAGACAGGTGAGGTGGCAGGTTTCCTGCTTGACTACTACGGCATACCCCGTTCATTCATCCCCAAGATCGTTCCCACATTCGCAGAGCAGGGCAAGCTCACACAGGCTGCAGCCAAGGAGCTAGGTCTGGCAGCCGGCACACCCGTGACCTACCGCGCCGGTGACCAGCCCAACAACGCCCTCTCGCTCAACGTATTCGAGCCCGGTGAGATTGCATCGACAGCAGGTACATCGGGTGTAGTATACGGCGTGAACGGCGAGATCAGCTACGATCCCAAGTCAAGAGTGAACACATTCGCACACGTAAACCACAAGACCGGTTTCAACCGTCTGGGAATACTTCTCTGCATCAACGGTACAGGTATCCTGAACGCATGGATGAAACGCAATATCGTACCCGAGGGCATCGGTTATGCCGAAATGAACGACCTGGCAGCCCAGGCTCCCATCGGTGCAGCAGGCGTATCGGTCCTGCCGTTCGGTAACGGCGCTGAGCGTGTTCTTGAGAACAAGGAGCGCGGATGCAGCTTTAACGGCGTGAACTTCAACATCCACAACCGCTCACACCTGCTTCGTGCAGCCCAGGAGGGTATCGTGTTCTCGTTCAAGTACGGTATCGAGATAATGGAGGATATGGGTATGCCCGTGAACAAGATTCACGCAGGTAACGCCAACATGTTCCTCAGTCCCCTGTTCCGTGACACCCTGGCCGGCGTGACCGGAGCCACCATCGAGCTTTATGACACTGACGGCTCCATCGGTGCAGCCAAGGGCGCAGGTATGGGCGCACACATCTACAACGACCACAACGAGGCATTCGCTTCACTTCAGAAAATACGCGTCATAGAGCCTAAGGCATCCGATATGCCCGCTTATGACGAGGCTTACCAGCGCTGGAAATCATACATACAATAACAAAGTCAAATTACTAACAATGAGAAAATTCAAAGCATCAATCTATCTGGCAGTCCTTTGCCTGCTTGCGGTCATGACCGCATGTTCAACCACCAAGAGCACCTCAAAAAAACTCGCTCCGGCCAAGAAGGGTTACGTCGAGACCGGCAAGTATCGCAACTATCTTAAGGAAATGGGTTATTCCCAGAAGGAGATACAGGCCAAGATCGATACAATCTTTGCCACCGTATTCGAATACGAGAACGGCTCATATCACGATGTTGACGTAGAGGTAGACGGCCAGATCGTAAAGATGGGTTATGTATCGGACGTAAAGAACAACGACGTTCGTACCGAGGGTCAGTCATACGGTATGATGATCGCCGTACAGATGGACAAACCCGAGCTTTTCAACAAGATCTGGCGCTGGTCCAAGTACTATATGCGTCACAACGAGGAGGGTCCCTCACACGGACTGTTCGCATGGTCATGCCGCACCAACGGCCGCCGTACTTCACAGGGTTCTGCCAGTGACGGTGAGCTCTACTACGTAACCGACCTTCTGCTGGCTTCACGCCGCTGGGGCAGCTACGAGGAGTTTGACTACCTGGCCGAGGCTCAGGAGCTCCTTAACGACCTCTTCTCAAAGGACGGCACAGGTGGTGTGACCAACATCATCAACATGGACCACAAGCTCATCAACTTCTGCCCTGACAGCCGTTCCAACCTCTGGACCGATCCTTCATACCATCTGCCTGCATTCTATGAGATTTGGGCCGAGACAGCCAAGGACGGCCGCGAGGACCTGTACCGCGAGCTCGCCGACAGCGCACGTGCTTACCTGCACCGCGCCTGCGACCCTGTTACCGGTATCAACCCCGACCAGAGCCAGTTTGACGGTACTCCCAACCGTGGTTCAGAGTTCCACTATGACTCATGGCGCGTACCTATGAACATCGCCATGGACTTTACATGGTACCATAAGGATGCAGAGTGGCAGACCGAGTATGCCAAGAAGTTCCAGAACACCATCCTAGGTCGCTACGGCATAACCGAGTTCCCTGACCAGTTCGCTCTGAACGGTGACGTATCGGCCCGTCCTATGGGTGGTGGCCGCTGGCGTCCCAACCTGCGTCACTCAATCGGTTTTGTAGGCACCATGGCTACCACAGCCCTCATGTGCGACAGCGAATACAACCAGGAGCTTGTACGCCACATGTTCTCTCTGGAGCACAAGCCCTATGAGGACGGTTATTATGACGTTTATTACGACGGTCTGATTTACCTGTTCGCCCTGCTCCACCTGAGCGGAAACTACCGCATGAACTGGTAATCACGAACCATCCTTCTACACCTAAGCGCCCTACCTGCAATATGGTACGGGCGCTTTTTTAATAACATTTTTAGAACTATTTAGACTCATATTCCAAAAATATGCCTATCTTTACGCGCTATTATCCGCAAAGCTCACAAGTATATTTAAAGAAGCAACGGGCTTGGATTGTAGCCAATAACCTGATAACTAAATAATTAATAACCAATCCATATGAAAATTAACAAAAGATTTTTCAGAAAGTCTGTACTGACTGCCGCAGTTGCCGTAACTGCCATGGGTATTTTCTCCTGCTCCGATCTCTGGAGCGAGCAGCACCCCGGTACTTACTACGTGAATTCAGGCAACACCCTTGCCACATTCCTTGAAAATCATCCCTCCGGCCAGTTCTCGGATTTTGTTTACATCCTCAAGAAGGCAGGTGTATGGGGTGAGATGAAATCTTACGGAGAGCACACCTGTTTCGCTCCTACCAACGAGGCTGTACAGCAGTATCTTAAGGAAAGAAAAGAAGAGGCTCTTGCAGCCGGTAAGGATTCAATAGCCAAGACCTTTGAAAGCATTGAGACTCTTACAGATATCGTAATTGACTCTATCGCCAAGACACACCTCTGCGCAGCCACATTCTACTGCTCAGATATGTCAGGTGACGGTGCGTTCCCCAGCCCCAACATGCTGGACCGCTACCTTACATATATGTCATACGCTGAGACCATCTGGACCGAGGCCCGCGACACATTCAAGCTCAAGCTTGCCTTCCGTGTCAACCAGCAGTCCAAGATCATTGAGGACGATGACTCTGTACAGAACGGTGTAGTTCAGATCATCGACAGGGTTCTCAGACCCAGTAACAAGTTCCTCCCCGGTCTGCTCAAGGACAACCCCAACGCACAGATCTTCTACGAGGCTCTTATCGCTACAGGTCTTAAGGATTCTCTGGAACTCTTCCAGGATCCCGATTATCCCGGCGTAAGCTATGATTCAACACTTCTGTGTTTCCAGCAGACAGGAAAGAACAAACTGAAATATACCACATCAGTTGAGACCGAGTACGGTACAATTCCCGAGAAACGTCAGTTCAAGTTCACTATGTTCGTTGTTCCTGATTCAATTCTGGCAGATGAATACAACATCCACACTCTGAGTGATCTCAAGAATTTTGCCGCTACTGTTTATCCGGAAGGCGCAGGACTGCCTGACAAGGACAGAGGAAGTTCAATCAACAAGTTCCTGTCATACCATATCCTTCCCTCATACCTCACATGGGATCAGCTCAACACATCACAGCCTGAACTTATTGCAAACCGTAAATATCTGGACGAGCTTGATGTAGAAGACTTCTTCGAGACAATGCTGCCTCACTCAATTATGCGTATAAGCACCGCTTACAAGAAGCCCTCATACAGTGACAAGAGCCAGATTACCGATAATGAGAAATACGGTATATTCATAAACCGTAGAGGTACAGTCAAGCTGGACAACCTCATTCCCGGTATCCAGATTCATCAGCTCAAGGATTATGCAATGAATATTGAAGACGATGCTCTGAACGGACATTACTACTACGTAACCGAGCCTCTGCTTTATAACACCGCCACACGTAATACTCTGAAGATGAGAATGAGAATCATGACTTGCACACTGTCTCCTGACTTCATCAACAGCGGTGCTCGCGGACGTCTCAGAAAGACCGATAAGGATAGATATACAGTAGGATACCTGCCTGGCTTCTGCAAGAATGTGGAGTGCACTCCTGAGACAGAATTCTGGGTAAGATACCGTGATGCTTCATTCGGTACTGTATACGGTGATGAGATGACCATCAAGAATGTATATGACATCACTTTCAAACTGCCTTCAGTACCTGTTGACGGAACTTATGAGATCCGTATTTGGAACAACTCTATCTTCTCACTGAAGAGTCAGGGTAAGCAGGACCGCGGTGTAGCACAGTTCTACTTCAAGGGACAGGGTGAGCAGTGGCAGCCTTGCGATATTCCTGTAGACCTTCGTCTCAGCAACAAGAGCCCGCTCATCGGTCTTGTTAAGTGGGATGATATCAAGAATGATGAGGAGCTTATCCTTCAGAATGAGAGAGCTACCCGTAACTTAGGTTACATGAGAGCTCCGGATATCTATAAGGATCTTAATGCTAATGAGACTGACTGCCACAGAAAGATTATCACCAATCAGTATATGAGAGCTGATGGAACATACTACCTCAGACTCCGTCAGATCCTGGAGGCTGGTGTAATCCCGTTCAGCTTCATCGAGATCGTTCCTAAGGACATCTACGCTGGTGAGACTCCTGAGGACAGACACTAATCCAATCTCATACAACAACAAATCGGAGCAGCCAAACGGTTGCTCCGATTCTTTTTTAAGAAAACTGCAACATTAGGGACGGTTCCTAATGTGTTAGTTTTCCCACAAAACTGTAACATTAGGGACGGTTCCTAATGTAAAAAACTTGGACCGGAAGGATTCCGGCCCAAGTCATAAAAGCGAATATCGGATAATTTAAGCTAAATATCAGCGGTTATTTCCACCACCATACGGATTACCGTAAGGACGGCCGAACTGAGGACCTCCGAACTGAGGAACAGCTTGCTGCTGCGGACCAAACTGAGGACCTCCGAACTGAGGTATACCGAACTGCGGTCCGTACTGTGACTGAGGAGCGAACTGCTGACGACGCTGCTGCCATATACTGTCGCGATCATGGAAACGCTTACGGTTTTCATCCATACGGCGTATCATGGCAGAATCAGGCTTACCCCAATTGTTCCAGTAGTTCTCCCACCACTGCTGCTGCTGTTCATTATCCTGCTGTATCTGACGCTGACGGAAACGCTGGAAATCAAACATATGAGGCTGCATCATGAACTGGGGATTCATCTGATTCCACTGTCCCATCATACGGAACTCCTGTTCTGCATGATTGCGATTCTGCTCATTCCTCTGACTCCAGATCTTCTGACCAAGCTCCCACTGTGCTATTCCCACCTTCTGGCGGGTGGTATCAGGAAGAGCCTTGTCAAGTTTCTGCATGTAGTCACGGTTAATCTCCTGCCAACGTTTCATGTAGTCAGGCGATTCAGGCTTCAGTTCCCGGTTGAGTTTGGCAAGCTGTTCATTATACTCAATGTAAAGCTTGGCAAACTTCTGGTACTCCTTCTTGGTGAGATTGGCATTCTCCTTGATGAAACGCAGTGACGCATTAATCATCTGTTCATCCCTCTCCTGAGCCTGTGAAGGCTGAGAAAGGAACAAACCTGCAAGAATGAGTAATGCTGTCAACAGTTTCTTCATGTCAATTGCCGTAATAGTTACTCATCAGAGAATAGACATCCAACTCGTCGGCTGTCATGTTCTGGAACACCTCGTCAATACTTGCGCACTGAGAGATGCTCTCGTAATCGGGGATGTCAAAACCGCCCCCGAAAGGATGCAGGAATAGCAGGGCAACGGCGGCAACGCTAGCTGCACTTGCAAACAGAGCCACAATCCTGCGCTCCTTGTGCTGCTTACGCTGCTGACCTGCGATCTGAGACACGACACGCTCTGTCATGTCATCAAGGAAATGCTCAGGCATTCTGTAGGGCATCTCCCTGCTAAGTCCTTCCAGATCAAACTCTTTCATAATTGATGTTCTAATATATAATCCTTTATCTTTTGTACAGCATAATGATAGTTGGTCTTAAGGGTGTTCACACTGTCCCCAACTATCTGGTGTATCTCCTCGTAACTCTTGTCATCATAATAACGGAGGTTGAACACCATCTTCTGTTTAGCCGGCAGGAGAGCAATTGCCTCCTGGAGCAGTATAAGTGTCTCATCTGCATCGGGAGCGGCCTCCTCACGCACACTCTCCTTAAGCGAGTCGCCCAGATCATCGACCGACATCATAAAGCCGGACCTGTTCTTGAGCAGTTTGAGACTCTCATTCGTAGCAATCTTGTAGAGCCATGAAGAAAGCGGGTATTCGTTGGAGTATGTGCTCCTGTACTTGTACACGTTTATCATAGTCTCCTGAAGAGCATCCTCTGCGTCATCATGGGCGACCACCATACGGCGTATATGCCAATAAAGGGGTTCTCCGTATTTTTTCATGATGAGGCGTACGGCCTCTTCTACGTGATTGTCATCACATAGCAGACGGGCAATGGATTCATCGCTCACTGATAAGGATCCCTGGCTGTTCACTATGCTACTTTCATCACGTTTCATCCTTAATATAAATGCCTGTGCAAAAGGTTAAATCCGATATACATTTTTTTGAAAACCAGCCACCGTAAGATGGCTGGTTAACTTATCATGCCGTTAATATGCAGACTGACGGAAATAGTCAAAGTCAGCATAACCTCCGGACTGTTCTGTACCGAAGCTGTAGAGGCCGGTCCTGTATCCGGTAAAGTAATCCAGACTGAATGACATCTGCAGAGTTGCGTCAACATCGGTCCAGTTCTTGCCGTCAAGAGAATAGCTCATGAAAGCCTGGTCTGCACGCTCACCCTCCTCCTGGGGAGTGAATACATAACGGATCTTGAGCCATACCTTATCCTGGCTGAGAGGAATTCTGAGAGCCTCGGTATCGGGACTGGTCTGTTCTCCTGCCGGCTGTCCCCAACGACGTCCCTGAGCCCGATGAGTCATAGCTACTAGGCTCTTGCTGCCATCCTGAGCCACCTCTACGCCGATGGTGCAGTAGTTGCTCTGGAACGCTACGATACCGGCCTTGTCACCGGGTTTCATTCCGCTGGCATCCATTAGGACCTCACTCCAGCAACGCGGTCCCACAGTACGCTGTGTAAGGGTATTGCGGGCTTTCATCACGTCCTGGGCAAGCTGGCCGTTAGTGAGTCTGAGCCAACCCTTACGGGCTGTTACTGACCATGCGCTGTTATCGGGCTTATGGTTCCACTGCCATACCAGATCAAGCTTATTTTCACGATAGTTGAACTCGTCATTATCCCAGGTACGGTTCTTTCCGCTCTCAGGGAGATTTACGGTGAACTGCTTGACAGGTTTGGTCTCATCACCAAGTATAGGCCATCCGTCAACCCATTTTACAGGCTGGAGAGTAGGAATACGGCCGACTGCTCCATGGTCCTGGAACATCATGGCATACCAGTCTCCCTTGGGGGTCTCGATGATACAGCCCTGGGCGACTCCGTCACCGCGGCCATCGAAAGCACCACTCAGGATAACCTTGCTCTCATAGGGACCGAACAGGTCCTTGGACCTCCAGCAGGTCTCGGTACGTACACCGCCGCTTGGCCAGTCAATCTCAAGGATGTAGTAATAGTCACCTATATGATATATATGAGCACCCTCTGCGCGAAGGTTGAATCCCTGACGCGGAGAATCTATCAGGATCTTCTCCTCGGCTCCGGCCTTGATGGCTGAGCCATCGGGTTCAAGTTCGATGATACGCAGCTCTCCGTTACCCCAAACCACGTAAAGATGTCCATCCTCAAACAGCATGGATGCATCGTGGAACGGGCGGTCAATGACTGAGCGCTCCCAACCGGACTTGGTAATATCCTTTGTCTTATAGATATAGGTCTTGTTCTGGTCGTTCGCTATGAACAGGGCATAATAGGTTCCGTCCACATATCTCAGCGACGTAGCCCACTGGCCCTTTCCATAAGCGTTACGGCCTGAACGGAGGTTGTAAACGTCATCATCCTCAAGGTAGTCGTAAACATAGCTTACTATCTCCCAATGTACAAGATCCCTGGAGTGCATGATCGGAGCTCCGGGGCAGAAATACATAGTGGTGCTGACCATGTAATAATCATCACCTACACGAATCCAGTCATTATCGGGGATATCGGTGTAAGTAATCGGGTTGACGCACTCTGTGGTACCCTTACTTGCAGAACAACCTGACCACGCAAAAACAAGCATGGTCAGGAGTGATGTAATAATTGATTTAGCTTTCATGACTTAATTGAAAAACAGGAATAACTATTAATTGAATGTGAGCCAGTCAACCTGGATCTTACCGTCGGTAATCATACGAACCTTGAGGTGATGGATACCCTTGGCTGCGCCCTTGACGGGAGCATCGACAGTTACCAGCTGACGGTCTGCAGGAATCTCTACGGTAGCAATGACCTTCTCATCCTGGAGAATCTCAAGCTTTCCGGCAGAGGGAGCTACTACCTTTACGGTAACCTTCTTGGGAGCCTTCTTGAACTCAACGGTGTTATACTGAGCCCATGCGTTCTTCTCATAGAATACGGTCTTCCAACCTGCAAAGTAGTTACTGGGCTCCAGGTAAGCGATAGAGTCACCGCTCTGGCTCAGTGCTGAATAACGGTCAAGCTGGATCTGAGTGTTTGACTGGGTTACGCCGATACCGCGAAGAGTAGGCTTAACCATCTTGATCTCACCCTTCTCGTCATCAAAGAATATGCTGTCAGCGCAAACTGAACGGTTCTTGTCAAACTCAGGTGAGAACTCGTTGTGATGATAGAACAGATAGGTCTGACCCTTGAACTCTATGATTGAGTGGTGGTTTGTCCAGCACTTGTTGGCATGCTCCTCAAAGAATACTCCCTTGAACTCGTAAGGACCGAAGATATTGTCAGCTACGCAGTAAGCCAGCACCTCCTCAACGTCACGAGCCCAGGGGAAGGTCATATAGTACTTGCCACCATGCTTGTACAGGTAAGGACCCTCAACCAGACCCTTTGTGGGAACGCCCTCTACGCGATGACGGTCAGCAGGATCGGTCGATACAGACTTCCAGTCAGGGTTGAGCTTGGTGATAGTGATGCCGGGCATAACCAGATAACCGGTACCGTCATCATCAATGAATATACAGGGGTCAATGCCGCTTACACCCTCAATAGGAGTAGCCTCGGGAGTGTAAGGACCCTCGGGATAGTCCGATGTGCAGATACCTACGCGGTTACCGCCAAAACTGCGGCGTCCGTTTGCGCTGGGCATGGGTTTTGAACCTGCAGGGAAGAAGAAATAATACTTACCGTTTGTGGGGTTCTGCTTGCAGTCGGGAGCCCACATCGAGTAACCCTTCTCGTTTACCCAGGGAGCGGTCCACTGGTCAACAATCATACCGTGGTCAGTCCAGTCGGTAAGGTTGCTTGATGAGAATACATGATAGTCAGCCATGCAGAACCAGTCTTTACGGGCATAGTCGGCAGGAGCCTTGATATCATGTGAAGGGAATACATATACGCGGTCTCCTACTACGAGAGCCGAAGGATCGGCAGAGAACTGGTCGCGAATAATGGGGTTTTGTGCCTCAACGGCAAGACCGGCCAGCATCATGGCTGCCAGAATAGCGAATTTTGATTCCATTGTTGATTATAATGAGGTTAATAATATGCACTTTTGCGATTCGAACCCTAAAGATACCCTCTTTTTGTCAAACAACAGCCTAGGCAAGGCATAAAAAGTAATAAAAGAGAACCGGCGGGGAGCAATTCAATGCTCTCCGCCGGCCCGTTATAGGTTTATCCCGATAAATGTTACTTTACCAGAATCTTGTCAACTACTACTGAACC
>CACZCX010000028.1 GCA_902779875.1 uncultured Bacteroidales bacterium
AGCGTCCCCCGCGATATCCGTATTGTAACAAACTCAACGATAACAGTTTCTAAAAAAACGTCCAAAAATATTTGGAAAAGTCTTAGAATACTGTTAGACACCTTCAGGTGGCTAAAAAGGAGGCGATCGATGTTTAGGCCTTGGAGGGAGCACGCAGTAGCCCGGAACGTCGTCTCCAACTAATGTCAGTCCCGCGGAGGCAACGCACTAATCTAAAATAGCAGAATTATAACTTATTTTATAATAGGGAGTCCGGAGTTTTTAGTAATTTCGCGAAGTTTAAGCGTATCTTTTCCTAAAAGCGCATAACAAATTGTATATAATAGACATAAATAAAGACTTTCAGTATGATTAAAGACATTTTTGAGAGAATCAAAGAGACTCCGGGCCCGCTCGGACAGTATCAGGGAATCGGCGACGGTTACTTCATGTTCCCCCGCCTGGTAGGTGAGATCGGCCCCGAGATGGAGTTCAACGGCAAGCCCGTGCTGAACTGGAGCCTTAACAACTACCTGGGTCTGGCTAACCACCCCGAGGTAAGAAAGGCCGATGCCGAAGCAGCCGCCAAGTTTGGTCTCGGTGCTCCTATGGGTGCCCGCATGATGTCAGGTAATACTGATTATCACATCAAGTTTGAGAATGACTTCTCAGAGTTCGTAGGCAAGAAGGCAGGTCTCTGCCTCAACTTCGGTTATCAGGGTATGATCTCAATCATCGACGTTCTGACCAGCCGCAAGGACGTTATCGTTTACGATTCTGAGTCACACGCCTGCATCCTGGACGGTATGCGTCTGAGCCTTGCCAAGCGTTTCGCTTTCCAGCACAACAACATGGAGAGCCTGGAGAAGCAGCTCAACCACGCCTGCAAGCTGGCCGATGAGCAGGGCGGCGGCGTCCTGGTTATCACCGAGGGTGTGTTCGGTATGGCCGGTGACCTGGGTCATCTCGCTGACATCGTAGAACTCAAGAAGAAATATCCGTTCCGCATACTGATTGACGATGCACACGGTTTCGGTACCATGGGTGCCCACGGTCGCGGTACCGCCGAGCACTACGGCGTAATCGACGAGATCGATGTAATATTCGACGCTTTCGCCAAGAGTATGGCTTCAATCGGTGGTGTAGTAAGCTCAGAGCCTGAGATCATCGACCACCTCAAGTGCAACATGCGTTCACAGATCTACGCCAAGTCATTGCCTCTGCCTCTGGTTATCGGTAACCAGAAGCGTCTGGACCTGATCAAGGCTCACCCCGAGTACCGCGAGCATCTGTGGGAGGTTGTAAACGCTCTGCAGGGCGGCCTCAAGTCAGAGGGATTCAACATCGGCGTAACCGAGTCACCTGTAACACCCGTATTCTTTGAGGGTGGTATCAACGAGGGTACCAACGTTGTTGTTGACCTGCGTGAGAACTACTCAATCGTTACATATCCCGTTATCCCCAAGGGCCAGCTCATGCTTCGTATCATTCCTACCGCTTCACATACTCTGGATCATGTTAAGCGTACCATCGAGGTATTCAAGGATGTACAGAAGAAGCTCAAGGCCGGTTACTATGAGGGCCCCATCCAGGATATGAACGTATTCAAGCGTGCTCAGATAAAGAGAGGATGAAATACCAGCTTGTCTGCAAGAAGTGCGGCAAGGTAATAGGAGATTTTGCCGCTTGGTTCAGCCAGGACCAGCTGTGTGAGTGCGGAAGCAATCACGCAGAGGTAGTCTATGACTCTGATTACCGCCAGCTGGACGAGCTCTGCAAACCCGGCCGGAAGGTAGACAACCTCTACCACTACCTGCCTTTCCTGCCTCTTGACGGGGCCGATGAGCAGGTAACCTGCGGCGAGGGCGCAGTACCTATCCAGGAGTGGGAATTCCTGAGCCGATACGCCAAGGACAATTACGGCATAGACTGCAAGGTCGTAGTGGCCCGTAATGACCTGAACGGAGGCAGCGGCACTTTCAAGGATATTGCCGCATCACTGGCAGCAACGCTGTTCAAGAAACACGGTGTAAAGGAGTATTGCCTGGCATCGACCGGCAATGCAGCCACCGCATATGCAACATATCTGGCCAAGGCAGGCGTCAAGTTTGACGTATTCGCTCCGCACGATATGTATGAGGAGACCCAGCAGGCCATACGCGCCACCGGTCAGAACCTTCAGGTATCGGAGGGCGGATACGGTCAGGCCAAGGCCGAGGCTGCCGATTTCCACAAGAACCAGCACGTGATGATATCGGCCGGTAACATCGACCCCATCCGTGTGGAGGCCAAGAAGACGCTTGTATTCGAGTGCATGCGTCAGCTGGGCCGCATACCTGACGTTTATATGCAGGCTGTGGCAGGCGGCACAAGCCCCATCGCGTTCGAGAAAGGAATGCGTGAGATTGCCGATGCCTACCCCGAGTATAAGATGCCCCGCATGCTGCTGGTTCAGCAGGACACATGCGATCCTATGGTCCAGGCCTGGGAGTGGGCAATCGAGAACGGTTTCCCGCAGGGTTGGAACAAGCACTTCCCCACCGTGGTTCCGCAGACCAGGATATCAATCCTCACGGCAGGCACTCCCGGCATGTATCCGCTGGTAGGTCCTATCGTAAAGAACAGCGGCGGATCGTTCATCCGTGTAAAGGAGGAGGGTCTGGAGCGTTACGGCCGTATGGTCAAGGACGCACAGGGCATATACATGGGACCTGCATCGGTCGTATGTATTGCCGGATTCTTCAAGGCACTTGAGGAGAACAAACTCAAGAGCGGTGACCTGATCCTGCTCAACACAGGTGAGGGCTGCGAGCGCGCCCTTTGGTTCAAACAAGCAATAGACAGCTGCAAATGAATAAATTCGCCGACAAGGTAGTTTGGATAACAGGCTCATCATCAGGTATAGGTGAGGCGACCGCATACGAGTTCGCACGCGAGGGTGCCAGGCTCATACTCACCGCGCTTGAGGCAGACCTTCTGGAAAAGGTTGCCGCACGCTGCAAGGAGTTGGGTGCTCCCGATGCCCGTCCCCTGCCCTTTGACTTGTCCCGCAAGGATGAGGTTGCAGAGCTCGCCGAGCAGGCCTGGCAGGTTTACGGTTACATAGACGTGTTCTACAACAACGCCGGCATAAGCCAGCGCGGAACCACCTGCGAGACCGAGATGAGGGTCATAAACAAGGTCATGGACATTAACTGGTTCGCACCCGTTATCATGACCAAGGTAATCCTGCCCAAGATGATTGAGCGCGGCGGCGGTCAGCTCATGGTCACCACCAGCATCAACGGAAGGTTCGGATTCCCCCTGCGCTGCGCCTACAGCTCATCCAAACACGCACTCTACGGATTCTTTGAGACCGTCCAGGCTGAGTACTACAAGGATAACATTCGCGTTACCATAGTATGCCCCGGACGTGTGCAGACCCGCATATCGTTCTATGCCCTTGAAAAAGACGGGAAGCAGCATGCCAAGATGGATGCAGGACAGGCCGGAGGTTGCACTCCCGAACAGGCTGCCCGCAAGATAGTCCGTGCTGTATATAAGAAGAAGCGTGAGGTCCTGGTGGGACGCAAGGAACTGCTTATGGTTTACATAAAGCGTTTCTTCCCGGGACTCTGTGCAAGAATAGCCCGTAACATCGACCCAATGTAAATAGAGTAATAAAAACACATAAAAGATTATGAAGAAAGAAATTAAGTTCAGCCTTGTTTACCGTGACATGTGGCAGTCATCGGGCAAGTATGTTCCCCGCAAGGACCAGCTCGCCAAGATTGCTCCGGTTATCATAGACATGGGCTGCTTTGACCGCGTTGAGACTAACGGCGGTGCCATGGAACAGGTAAACCTTCTGTACGGTGAGAATCCTAACCAGGCCGTACGCACATTTACCAAGCCCTTCAACGAAGTAGGAATCAAGACTCACATGCTGGACCGCGGTCTTAACGCGCTGCGCATGAACCCCGTACCTGCCGATGTACGTCAGCTCATGTATAAGGTTAAGCACGCACAGGGTGTTGACATCACACGTATTTTCTGCGGTCTGAATGACCCGCGTAACATTATCCCCTCAATCAAGTGGGCCAAGGAGGCAGGCATGACCGCTCAGGCTACCATGTGTATCACCTACTCCAAGGTACACAATGCCGAGTACTACATAAACCTGGCCGAGCAGCTCATCGAGGGCGGCGCACAGGAGATCTGCCTCAAGGATATGGCCGGTATCGGTCGTCCCGCTATGCTGGGCACCATCGTTCGCGCCATCAAGGAGAAACATCCCGATATCGTCATACAGTACCACGGCCACAACGGTCCCGGTTTTGCAGTAGCATCTATGCTTGAGGTTGCAAGAGCCGGTGCCGATGTCCTGGACGTAGCTATGGAGCCTCTGTCATGGGGTAAGGTTCATCCGGACGTAATCACCATCCAGGCTATGCTTAAGGATGCCGGATTCCTGGTTAAGGATATCAACATGAAGGCATACATGGAGGCACGTTCACTCACTCAGAGCTTTATGGACGACTTCCTGGGCTACTGGATCGATCCCAAGAACTCAATCATGAGTTCACTGCTGGTAGGCTGCGGTCTGCCCGGCGGTATGATGGGTTCACTCATGGCTGACCTCAAGGGTATGCACGCTGCCATCAACGCCAACCTCCGCAAGAAGGGTGAGAAGGAGCTGTCTGAGGACGAGCTGCTTGTTGAGCTCTTTGTTACACCGTTCAGCCAGTACGTAAAGAATGCCGCCCTAATGAACCTCTACTCAAAGTCAATGGACGAGAAGCCCTTTACCCGTATGGATCCCGCCATGTGGGGTATGGTACTTGGCAAGTCAGGTAAACTGCCCGGTGAGCTGGCTCCCGAGATCATTCAGCTGGCCAAGGAGCAGGGTAAGGAGTTCTATACCGATGATCCTCAGGTTCTCTACCCCAACGACCTGCCCCGCTTCATCAAGGAGATGGAGGAGAACGGCTGGGACCGCGGCCAGGATGATGAGGAGCTCTTTGAGTTCGCCATGCACGAGAAGCAGTACCGCGAGTACAAGAGCGGAGCAGTACCGCGAGTACAAGAGCGGTCAGGCCAAGGATCAGTTCAACAAGGACCTTATGGAGCGTATGGAGAAGGCTCAGGCCGGCACCGCAGGTGCTCCTGTCAAGCACTTCACCGCTGCCGACAAGCGTGCCATCCTGCATCCCGATGCAGAGCCCATCGAGGCTGCTGTCAGCGGTCGCGTAATCTGGGATCTGGATTACATGGATCAGTCAACCAATCCTCCCTTCGGCAAGCAGTACAAGAAGGGCGACTGGATGGTCGGCATTCAGGCCAGCGGCAACACCTTCATCGACAACGCCACAGCTCCCTACGACTGCCATCTGGTATCGGTCGAGAAGGAGCACGGAGCACTCGTTTCTAAGGGTGAGGTGATCGGCTGGATCGAAAAATAATTGAGAATTGAAAATTGAGAATTGAGAATTGTAAAAAAGGTTCGGAATTTTTCCGAACCTTTTTTAATGTCGCGGGAATTAACGCAGGTGCGTGTAATTCTCAATTCTCAATTCTCAATTCTCAATTCGAATGGTATCCAGGTAGTCCTTGATAGCATTCGCCGCAGAGCGGGCGTCGTTGATGGAGTCGCTCACGCTCATGGGGCGCTTGCAGGTGCCGGCGGCGAACAGGCCGGGCTTGCCGGTCTCGTTGTCGTAGAGGTGGGGGTTGACGGTGCGGATAAAGCCGTAGTCACCGCTTATGTCACATGACTTGCCCAGTGCCTTGGTGCCGCATGATGCCTCCATGCCTACCATAAGTACCAGCAGGTCTGTGGTCATCTTGAGCGGAAGGCCCATCAGGGTATCCTCACTCTTGAGCTGGACACGTCCGTCAAAGGTGGCGGCAGCCTCCGATATACGGCCGCGGACAAAACTTACGCCGTATCTCTCCTGGGCGGTGCGGTACATCTCCTCAAATCCCTGGCCCCACATACGCAGGTCCATATAGAATACCGATGCCTCACACTTGGGCAGATGCTTGCGGACCTCGATGGCCTGCTTGACGGCTGTCACGCAGCAGATCTTGGAGCAGTAGTGGTTGCCGCTCTTCTCGTCACGGGAGCCCACGCACTGCAGGAATGTGATACGCTTGGGTTCATCGCCGTTGGCGTTCAGGATCTTGCCGTGCTTGATCATCTGCTCCATATCGAGCGATGTGATTACACCTTTATATATACCGTAGCCGAGTTCCTCCTTGCGGTGGGCGTCAAACACCTGATAACCGGTGGCCAGCAGCACTGCATCGGCCACATATGTCTGTTCCTTGGAATCAACCAGTTTCCATTCCGTTCCCTGCCACTTGACATCGGCTATGTCAATACCAAAGGCCGATGTAATACCGTCAGTGAGCAGCTTGCCGCTCAGGTCATCAACGATCTCCTGCGCGTTCTGGAAGTTAGGAAACAGGAATGCCTTGTCCTGGAGGTTCTTGAGCGGAGTCTCCGATTTCTCAAAAAGGGTGACCTCAACACCGTTCCTGGCCAGTATTGATGCAGCCTCTATACCGGCGGGGCCGGCTCCTATGATTGCAACTTTCTTCATAATCAATTACACTAAAAGGTTCTCCGGTTTCTCCGGGGCACGCAGTATCTTACCGTCGGCCGATTTGTATTTGTCTTTTGGATTATAAGGTATACCTATCTTGTCAAGAAGACGCTCTGCCTGCACCTGATGTATCTGAAGGCCCAGTTCCCACGGGTCATAACCCAGCAGCAGTCCGGCCATCTCCTCATAGGTAAGAACCGGAATACCGTAGCCCTCACGGTCATAGGTCTTATGTTCCATCTCAGCTATGGTATACTGCCAACGGTCCAGGAACATGGAGCATCCCGGGCAGTTGGATACTATGAAATCAGGCTCATAAGGCTCCATGGACTCCAGTTTCTTCTTGGTGTTGGAGACTGAGTAGCCACGGTTCTCCTGAACCAGATACTGACGGAATCCGAATCCGCAGCAGTGACGGCGCTCGGGATAGTCAACCACCTCACCGCCCCAGGCCTCAATCATACCGGCCAGTACATACGGGAACTCCGCCTTGCCCACACCCTTGTCAGGGAATATCTTGGCATAATGGCAGCCGATATGCTCAACTACCTTGAGGGGTTTACCCGTAAAGCGGTTCACCAGACGGTATTTCATCTTCTCGGCAAGCTCAAAGCGGAAATGATATATCACGTCCGATGGATGGGCGATGTTCTTGGGTAGATTGAATTCACGCTTGCATGCCTTATACAGGTTCTCACGTGTTTTCTCCAGCAGGTCGGGACGCTCCTGCCACGTATGTACCATCTCAGTGAATACTCCGAACGATGTTACGCATGAGGGCACGTAGTTCTCATAGCCGTGCTCGGTCATAAGCGAGAACAGACGGGCTACGACGGTCATGGTTGTCTCCAAGGGTACCACGTCAGTATGATAACCTATACCGGTACAGGTGTGCTGACGGAAATCATCAAAGATATCCTTGTCCAACTCCTCCCTGAGCATGCGCAGGAACGCGGTCTCTGATCCGGGGAAGAAGGTCTGACGGATACAACTACGCTCGTAGAAGTAGTGGTCATCAGCTATTGTTTTCTGATACTCGTTCCAAAAACGGTTTGCCATAGTTCAATCAGTTTATCAGGTTTTCTGCCACAATCTCTGCAATATCCTTGACCGGATAATCATTTGTGGCATGCTGGAACGCCTTCTTACACATGGGGCATGCGGTGGCGATGGCATCGACCGGCTTGCTTGTCAGGTTGGCAAGTGATGCGTTCCTAATCTTGGTCTGCTCATCAATGCTGAGTTTGGTGTTTCCCAGATTGAATCCGCAGCACACACTCTTTTCACGCTGGTAGCGTGTTTTCTGCAAGTTGGTCACGGCACTCAGGACACTGCGCGGCTCCTCATAGATACCGCATCCACGACCCAGCTCACAGGGATCATGATATGACACCTTGCGGTCATCGTGACGAACCTTGACACGACCCTGTTTGATGAGCATATCGATATACTCGGTATGGTGCATTACAGGTATCTTAAGGTCATACTCCTTGGTGAATGACTGATAGCAGATGGGGCATGATGTGACAAGCATCGTGGCTCCCGATTTCTCTATCATGTCAGTATTCTTTTTGCGCAACTCTGCCGCCTGATTCATGAATCCCTGCTGCTGCAGAGGACGTCCGCAGCAAACGGTGCTCAACTTGTCCATATACCAGTATTTCTGGTCAGCGGCATTGAATATCTTCTCCATGGACTCGGTTATACCGGGAGTAAGATGTGACATACAACCGCCAAAATAAGCTACACGTCCTATGGCGTTGAACGGATTCTGTTTACCTGCCAGATAGGTGTAGTTGCCGGTGGTATCGATGGCTCCCTTGTCACGGCTCATGCGACGTATCGCGCTCAGGTCTATACCGACAGGACAGTCAACCGTGCATCGGTCACACATAAGGCAGTTATCGGCAATAATATTGATGCGGCTGGCACGCTCCTGGTTGCGGATGCTACGGATAAGATATACAGACTGTATATCATGGTTCTCAAGCACCTTGTCCATGGGGCAGCCCGATATGCACACACCGCAACGTGAGCAGGCGTTGAGTTCAAAGTAGGTGTAGCCGGTTTTCTGTTTTTCCTCCCTCACCCCTATCTTACGGAAGTATATTAGCATGAGCTCCGTGAAGATATGCATGTAACGGGTGAACGGCATGGTCACGAAGAATACCCCCAGCATGAGTGAGTAGAACATCCAGAGCGATGTCTCCAGACCGCGCACGATCATGGGATCAAACAGGTTTCCTACTGCCTGAGTAAAGAATCCGCCGTTGCCGTACAGACATGCCGTAACAGACTCGGCAAGCAGACGCAACGGGAATATCATCCAGAGCGAGAACTTGGAGAATCTGTCTACGATGGTATGTTTGGTGGTACGGCGCATGCCCAGTACCTTGGACCAGAATATCTTGATGATGGCCATGGTCAGGCCCAGGAACACATAGAGCAGCAGGGCATCCATCAGGTTGGCATATGCATGATGCTGACGGAACGAAGTCGGTGCCTTATGTACGAAATAACGGTAGAAAATACTTACGTAGAAAGGCTTGTGGTAATGAATACGGGCTATTCCGTCCTCAGTCTCCACGCGGTAACGGCGCTGATTCAGGTACTCCGGGTCCTTGTTCTCACCGGTATTGTATATATACCATCCGTTCTGACCATCCAGCTCGTGGAGCGTCTCAATGGACTGCTCGTGCTGCATGGTAAAGAATGCGTCACGGCTCTCAATAGCTCCCACCAGTATGAGCAGGAACCATCCTAAGGCATACGCCTGATGCATTATTCCAAGCAGAAGGTTTTTCTTGAGTATACGTACATGGAGCAGGCCCTCGCGTATCATCTCCCAGATGGCGGGGATTATCTTCCATGAATACCAGTTCTTCCTTATTGTCTTGCGCTGCTCCGGGCTGAACTTCTTTATCCAGCGTACATATTTGCATATGATGATGGAGAACAGCAGTATGGTTCCGATAAGGAACGGAATCACAAAGTCATTATATGGATAAGCGTGAATCTTCATCTCTCCTACTCCTTTTCATCAAGTATCTGACGCATGTTGATAATGAGTGAGCGCAGATTTACCCCACGCGGACAAACCAGTGTGCATTTACCGCACAGCATACATTTCTTGAGAGCCTCATCCAGTCCCTCATAATCACCACGACGGAACGACGTGTGTATGCGGCGTATGCTGAAATCCGTGAACTGACGGGCCGAGCATGTGGCACTGCAGCATCCGCATTGGAAACAGCGCTTGAATGAGGGTACGCGCTCCTGCAGTTTGTTGAACCGCTCAAGCGATACGCTGTCCATGTTCTCTGAACGTGGAGTCTTTATGGCAAATCCGAATTTAATCATTTTGCGGTCCGTTTATGATAGCGTCATGGAAATCCATACCTCCTGTCACGCGGAATATATTGCGCAGTTCCTCCATGGTCTCAGGAGTGATGGTGCGGAGTGCACCGGCACCCTCACCGTGATAGTTGGCGCCGAACTTGGGCGATACAGCCTTGATGTTCTTGACATACCACTCCCAGACGGGGCCCTGCTCAGGATGTTTATCAGGATATACCTTGTCCGGATGGACGCAGTAACCTATCTCAAGGATATTGTTGCCGATGCCTTTCATCAGATCCACCTGCTGGCGTCCCATGTGGCTCTCCTTGTAGTAGCCCATCTCCTGTGATACCTTACGCAGTATGTTGATGACGGCGCCCGGAACATTGCCGCGCGGGCAACGGGGCTTGCATGACATACACTGTCCGCAGTACCAGATGGTATCGGAACGGAGCAGTTTCTCCACCTGCTCCTCATCACCACGCTGCACCGTATCACAGATACGACGGGGGTCGTAGTCATAAAACTCTGCAGCCGGGCATATGGCGGTACAGATACCGCAGTTCATGCAGGCCTTGAGAGACTCCTCGTACCTTACATCGGACTTGATTATATCAATAAGATTTCCCATAAGCAAAGGAGGGGGTTAGAATTTCTTGCGATTCATCTTCATGGCGCGGAAAAGCAGCTTGCAGAGGGGTTTCTCGCGCTTACGGTTAAGAAGGTTTATGTACCAGCCCAGTTTCTTGGCTACCGATATGCGGTAGGTCTCCACGAACTCGATCAGCGTGCCGTCGGGGTCCTCGATATAGGTGAAACGGCCCGATGCGTCACCCATGTTGAATACCTTGCCGTCGGGGCAGCTGTCAACAGTGAACGGATGGCCGTTCTTTTTGCACCATTTGGCCAGGTTATCCATGCCGGTCACGTCAAAGCATATCTGGATGAATCCGGGATCACCCCAATAACGGCCCTCGAATATCTTGCGGGGCTCACGGTCATTGCACTTGACCAGTTCAATCGATCCGCTGGGGAATATGGGTGAGAATGCGCCGCTGTTGGGTTTGGACCACTTGAGCAGCACCCTGCGGTAGTTGCCGTCGCCACCTACGAGCGGGCTAAGGTCATCAAAGCTGCCGGTCTCGTCAAATACGACCTTGTCATAACCCAGTATGTCAGAGTAGACCTTGCGGGCCTTTTCAATATCACTTACGCCGACCATGCAGCCTATCATTCCGCCGAACTCCTTACCCTCGTCAAGCAGCAGGTAATCATCCTGTACGGCCTGGAACCAGTTGCCCTCGGGGTCGGTTATGTAGAATGTCTTGCTGCCGTCAGGAGCGGTCACGATGGGGCTTACCTTGTCCCAACGCTCTGAGGCGTACTTGTGTGCACTCTCGGTATTACGGCACTTGACCTTGGCGCAGAATATGCCCAGATCACCAACCTGAACCTGGAAATCCACGGGTTTGGGTTTGCGCTCCGAGTACTGCCATATCTCGAATCCGCCTCCACCCTGAAGGTTTATGGCGATAGCTGCATGTCTTTTCTGGGCCTTTCCACCGGTATAGGGCAGCATACGCTCGGCTACGGTGTCATCCTCAAGGACGCGTATGTCAACTCCGAACATCTTTATGAACCATTTCCATGAGTCATAGACCGATGTGGTTCCTACTCCTATCTGCTGTATTCCGGTAATGAAGAAATCTGCTGTGTTCATTGATATATACTGATATTATTCTATTAAGGTGCAATATTAGGTAAATTCCGCGGTTATTCCAATCCCGACGCTTGCCAAAAAAGGCCTCCGGCAAAAAAAACGAACCACATTCCTGCATATTCCGCAAGATATGATTACTTTCGCGTATCACATACATTACAAAAAGCCAAACGCGATGAAACTTTATCCGCTTATTCTCGGACTTGGAACCGGTGAGGTAATCCTCATAGCATTGATCATCCTGCTCCTTTTCGGCGCAGCACGTATTCCCGCCCTCATGAAAAGCATGGGTAAGGGTGTCAAGAGCTTCAAGGAGGGCATGAAAGAGGTCGAGAAGGAGATAAACGCTCCCGACGAGCCCGCCAAGCCCCAGCAGGATTCAGACAAGAATCAGGAGTAAACCGTTCATACAGTCATGGCTGCCCACAAGGACGAACCCATGACATTCTGGGATCACCTGGATGCTCTCAGGGATGTCATTCTGCGCATCCTCGCCGTCGCTCTGGTAGGGTTCATTGCCGCATTTGCCCTCAAGGAGCCTCTGTTCAGGCTTATCCTGGCACCCAGCACCCCCGATTTCATACTTTACCGATGGATCACCGCTGCCGCCGGTTCCATGGGGATCGATGCATCCGCGCTGCAGGACTTCCAGGTGGACCTTTTCAGCACCACCCTCACGGCCCAGTTCATGATTCACATGAAGATGGCCTTCTACATAAGCATGGTGGCCATTCTGCCCTACTCGCTCTATCTCATATTCGGATTCGTGGCACCTGCACTGCATGAGAACGAGAAACGCAGCTCGACCAAGGTCGTGGTCTGGTCTTACATACTGTTCATGACGGGCATAGTCCTGAACTACCTCATCATTTTCCCGCTCGCGTTCCGTTTCCTGGGCACCTACCAGGTGAGCGACGCCATTCCCAACATCATTACGCTGGAGTCTTACACTGACCTGCTCATTACCCTGACCCTGCTTATGGGCATACTCTTTGAGCTCCCCATCCTGGCGTGGTTCCTGGGCAGACTTGGCGTAATCGACTCGGCATTCATGAAAAAATACCGCCGCCATGCCATTGTCGTGATAATGATCATAGCGGCGGTAATAACTCCGACTACCGATGTCTTTACGCTTACTATCGTTACGCTCCCAATCTACCTCCTATACGAGGTAAGCATAATGATAGTCCGCAAATAATTCATTTGGCTTTCCACCAGTCAAAGTTCATAAGGTCCTTCCCCACTCCGGAGAACACAAAGTAGAGGTCATGTATTCCGTACACCCTGCGTGAAAGCTTGGTCTTGAGGGTTACGAACTGCTGCTTGCCGCCGGTAGGCGCTACCGACACGAGTCCCACAGACTCACCGTCAGGGCCATCCAGACGGATGTCAATCACAGCATAGTCATCGGATGCCAGATGAGTGTGCAGTCTCCTTACGCCCTTCAGGCCAAAGTCAACTCCGCGAACCTCCAGATACTCGCCGTTGTCAATGTCAGTGACGTAGAGGTTGGGGATTTCACGTCCGAACTCATCCTTCTTGCTGTCATCGGCCATAGCGGTCTTGAGGCCGTAACCCCAGGCCATCTTCTCGGCCTCGACACGCAGCAGGGGATCCAGATACTTGATCTGCTCCACCTTGTTGTCAAGGAAGTAAGGTACCTCCCGGATGGTGCCGTCCTCGTTGTAATGCATCTCGGCGACCGATACGGAGCGCTGCTCGGCGTGTGCGAATGTCTTGAGGTGCATTATGTCATAGTTCAGGCCGAACACGTAGCTCTTACCCTTATAGTCGATGATACCGGGATGGTTGCCGCGGGTACGTACGGTATGATCCATGATATGACCTTTGTATTCCCAGGGACCCTCGGGGCCGTCACTCATGGCGTAACCTATACCCTCGGGGCAGCAGGTCGATGCAAACGCCATGTAGTAGTGGTCGCCGTGTTTCCAGAACCAGGGACCCTCCTGGTAATCCTGGATTCGGGGATGCTGTGTGATGGGGCCGTCGAGTGAGATCATGTCCTTACCCAGCTTTACCGAGTAGAGGTTGGGGTTACCCCAGTACATGTATGCCTGGCCGTCGTCATCAATCCATACGGTGGGGTCTATGTCATTCCAGTGCTCTTTCTGCCATACCAGAGGCTCGCCCAGAGGATCGCTGAACGGTCCGTAAGGGCTGTCTGACATGAGCACGCCAATGCCGTGTCCGTGTATGGGGCAGTACATGTAATATGCGCCGTTGGCCTCAATGACCTGCTCGGCCCACGCACCATTCTTGCCGTCGTAGTACTTAAAGTCATCGAGCGATGCCACGGCGCCGTGGTCCTCCCAGTTGACCATGTCATCGGAGGTATAGAGGAGCCAGTCAAACATCTCGAATCCGCGGGCACCGTCCTCGTCATGAGTGGTGTACAGGAACACCTTGCCGTTAATCACTACAGGTGCGGGATCGGCGGTGTACTTGGTCTGGATAATAGGCATGTTGGCTACGGAGTTGAACTGCCACCAGTCAAGTGTAAAAGGTTTCTCCACCTCACAGCTGAACTTTATATACAGGTCATGCACGCCACGGATATCGGTGTCAATGAGATAGGAGAATGCGGTGGTGCGGAATCCTGCGTTGTCGGTGTTGACCGGAACCTTGCAGAACGGCTCGCCCTCCATGCCGTCAACGTAGAACTCTATGGTGCCCTTACCCTTCTGCTCACCGACTACAACCACTACAGCCTTCTGGCCGCAGTCCTTAAAGTCAACTGAGCGCACGCGGATCCAGTCACCGTCATCGATATCGGTCACGAAATGGTCCTTGCCGGCGCGACGGTCAACCTTGAGGCCACGGGACTCGGCCTGTGTCTCGGCCTCGACACGTGTGTAGGGATCCAGGTTCTTGACAGGAGTCTTGACTCCCTCCTTGGTGAACGGTATGAAGGGGAATGTGCCGTCATCGTTCCATTTGAACTCCTCTACGCAGGCGGAGCGGTTGTAACCGCCGCCACCGGGCAGTCCGCCGTTGTGATAGAACATAAAGTCACGGCCCTTGAATGTGATGTTTCCGCCGTGAATGGTAAAGCTGTTCTCAGCCTCATCCATAATACGTCCGCGGTATGTCCACGGGCCGTTTATTGTAGGTGCGGTGGAGTATGCCATATGCTCGGGCACGCCGCCTGCAGGATATGATATGTAGTATGTGCCGTTACGTTTCATGACCCAGGGGCCCTCCTCGTACTGTGTCATCATCTCGTTCTGTCCCTTGGCCCAGTTCATCTTTGACTGGAGCTCGCCAAAACACTCGGGATCATGATAGCCGGGAACCTCCTGCCAGCCGTCCTTGAATGATACCATATCATCATTGAGCTCGCCGTACCAGAGGCCTTTGTTGCCCCAGAACAGGTAGGCGCGGCCATCGTCATCAACAAAGACGGTGGGGTCGATGAAACCAAATCCCTCGGCCAGGGGGCCGCCTATGGCATCGGTCCAGGGTCCCTGCGGATCGTCGGCCACTGCAACAGCAAGGGCGTCACCACCGGTGGCCTTGTTGCAGCACACGTACCAGTACCATTTGCCGTTACGCTCCACGCCCTGACAAGCCCATGCACGCTGTCCCTGACGGGCCCACTTGAATGTGGCGGTATTGACCTGGGTACCCAGATAGGTCCAGTTTACCATGTCATCGGTACTGAACAGGGCCCAGTCCTTCATGTTGAAGTCACGGTTGCGTCCGTCCTCGTCATGATCGGTAAAAAGATAGACCTTGTCACCGTGTACGAACGGAGCAGGGTCAGGTGTAAACATTGTGCTGATTATGGGGTTCTGGGCCGATGCCAGAACTGCCATTGCAGCAGCAGAGATGGTCAGTAATGCTTTTTTCTTCATAATGTTGCTATTAGTTGGATTAATTTGATTGGGTTACCATTACGAATCCTCCCCTGGCCGGTATAGTGAGGGTCTGGGGAATTCTTATTCCGGTCTTTATGTCAAAGCCCTTGCCGGGTTCACTGCCCTTATCGGTAAAGAGGGTCACGATACCGTCGTAGTCCAGACGGTCAAAGTCCGGTTTCACCTCCATGGGCTCGGCCGTGCCGTTGATTCCGGCTATGAACCAGCGGTCACCGGAGCGGCGTGCTATGACGGCGCTCTCACCGGGATAGCCGTAGAGCAGGCGTGTGTCATCCCATGCTGCGGGCAGTTCCATAAGCAGTTGTTTGACAGTCTTTGGCAACGCGCGGTACGATTCGGGACGGTCTGCCATATGCTGCAGGCCCGACTCAAAGAGTATGGGAAGCGCCAGCTCGTGGCAATCGGTCGTTATATGTTTGTGCTGACTGTCGGAGAACGTGCAGGGGGTATAATCCATGGGGCCTATCACGTTGCGGGTAAAAGGCAGCGTGGCATTGTGAGCGGGTGCGGCATTGGTCATGCGCGGATTGTTGTTGTACCATTCAGCTCCATAGACAGCCTCCATGGACATGAGGTTGGGCCATGCGCAGTTCCATCCTCTCGGTACGGTGCATCCGTGGAAATCTACAAGCAGGTGATGACGGGCGGCATCCTTGAGGATATCGGTGTAATATTGTATCATACCTGCGCTGTCAGGCTGGAAGAAATCCACCTTGATGCCGGTCACTCCCATCTGTTCAAGACGCGTCATCTCTTTCTCGCGGGCATCGGCTGTGACAAGACGGTCCTGCGGTCCAGGAGCGCCGGGTCCGATCCATGACGTACCGGAGTTATACCAGAGGTTTACCTTGACGCCCTTACTGCGCGCATAGGCCAAGGCATCATTTATGTCACCGCCGTTACTCATCTCGTCCCACTCCCAGTCAATCAGGGTGTATGGCCATTTCATCTCGGCGGCAAGGTCTATGTATTCCTTCACCTTTTTGAAGTCTTTTGACCCGTGGTTGTTTGCCCAGTAAATCCATGATGACAATCCGGGCTCTATCCATGAGGTGTCTTCTATGCTGCATCGGCCGATGACATCGGTCACAAGGGTTGATTCGACCACATCGGCCAATGAACCGAGAATCAGGATATTGAACGGTGTGAGGATTAAATCGCCGTCATTAACCGGATTAGACATGTACTCAACCCTATACTCTCCGCTTTCCTGTACGGCAAGATGGGTCGCACTCATGTAACCGGACACATCCGATTCGGTTATCAGGCCGAACAGGTTATCACCGTACTGTGTCAGCATGGGATAGCCGTACTTGCCGCGGCGCGACTCGGTCTGCATGGGATAGAAGCCCTCATAATCGGTCTTGAGGGTCTGTGCCCATCGCCTTTGTCCGTCAGGTATGACATATGTGACCTCCATCCTGTCTCCTTTGGTCTGATAGAACCTGTACGCAAGACCGTCATTCTGTACTCTCAACTCGATAAGGCTCTTGTCGCTTACCCAGACTACTATGCTGTTGAAGGTGCCGGATATCTTCTTGCGTTTTCCGCTCACCATCTCATATTCAAAATATACGGGATTATCGAATGCGCAGTTGAAACTGTCATGCTTGCCTACGTTTATTCTTATGAACTGGACCGGATTACCGTCGCGTGAGACGTTCAGGCCGGAGTCGGTAAGGCATACCGCAATCCTGCCATCAGGTGACTTGACCGTATTGTCAACAAAGATTCCCTCTGAGCAGGCGGTCAGCAGAACCACGGCCAACAGGATAAAAAGGTTTTTTCTCATATTTTTATGAATTCCATGAGTTCACGGTAAAGCCGCTGGACCGGCAATCCCACCACATTGAAGTAACTGCCCTCTATAGCCTCGACTCCAACATATCCTATCCATTCCTGGATGCCGTACGCGCCGGCCTTGTCCATGGGCAGGCCGCTGTCAACATATCGGCGGATCTCGTCATCGGACAGGTTGCTGAACTTGACTTTGGTCGTCACGGCAAAACTGCGCTCACGTTCTTTTGTCATAAGTGTCACGCCTGTTATCACCTCGTGCCATCGGCCTGAAATAAGTTTCAGCATACGCACCGCATCGGCCTTGTCATGAGGTTTGCCAAGCACCTCACCATCCACATAGACTATGGTATCGGCCGTAATTACGAGCTCATCGTTGGCGATTGCGGCTTTATACGGAGCCGCCTTCTCTTTCGATATATACAACGGGATATCCTCTCCTTTCAGGTCATGGGGCCACGACTCGTCTATGCCGTCAATCACCTTGACGGTAAAGTCTATCCCAAGTCCGCCTAACAGTTCGCGGCGGCGGGGTGAGTTCGATGCCAGTATTATCTTGTAGGGCAACTCCATCTTACCAACCGAATGCGTGTTCATCCTTCATCCACTTGCCCTGTACCTTGAGCACCTGCTCCAGCACGTCACGGGCGCAGCCCTCACCTCCTTTGTAGGGCGATACGTACTTGCAGAGCGACTGTATCTCCTGGCAGGCGTCGGCCGGGCAACAGGGTAGTCCGCACAGGCTCATGACCTGCCAGTCTGGTATGTCATCGCCCATGTAGAGTATCTCATCGGGCTTGAGGTCATACTTCTGTACAAAGTGGTTGAAGTCATTGATCTTGACACTTGAACAGATATATACATCCTGAATTCCCAGGCCCTCATAGCGTTTGCGCACCTCCTCCACACGGGCTCCGGTGATGATGCACAGATGGAGTCCCATCTTGACGGCCAGCTGCATGGCGTATCCGTCCTTTACGTTTACGGTACGGACAGGGTCGCCTGCGGGCGAGAGAGGCATTATGGGTTTGCTGAGCACCCCGTCTACATCAAAGATCAGGGCTTTGAGCTTGGAAAGGTCGTAGTTTATCATTTGAGTTCCTTGTTTATGTCAATTGAAATGAGTCTGTAGAGTTCCGCGTATTCAGGGTTCTCGCTGAGCAGCCTGAGGTGCTCATCAATCACCTTGCGGTCACCGCGCACTGCAGGTCCGGTCTGGGCCGATGCAGGGCTCATGGTCTCCACCTTGCGGGCGGTCTCACGGACCAGTGGCAGCATGACGCTGAACGGTACGCCCTCCGATTCGAGCAGCCGCTCGCTTATGGCGTACATATGGTTGGCAAAATTGCAGGCGAACACAGCGGCTATATGCAGTTTCTTGCGGCCATTTGAACTCAGGACCGATACGTTACCGGACAGGTCATGAGCCAGTGTTTTTATGGTTTCCTGTTCCGAATCAGAACTGCCCTCCACAAACACCGGCACCTGCGGCCAGTCAATCACAGCACCCTTGGAGAAGGTCTGCATGGCATACATCACTCCGTAACGTCTGGCGCCCGCATCCTTCCAGACCTGGGCCGATACGCTACCGGCGGTGTGGATGAACAGAGAGTCCTCCCTACCCTTTACGATGGCGGGGGCCAGCTGCATCAGGGCGTCATCGGTCAGCATGGTGAGACAGGCATCGGACTCAGGTATGGCGTTCAGGTCATCAAAGGCAGGTGCGCCCAGGACCCCAGCAAGCTGCTCCGCGTTTGCAAGAGTCCTGCTGAACACTCCTGTGATGGTATGACCTGCCTCCTTGAGGCGGGGTCCCATGCAGGAGGCCACACGGCCCGATCCTATCAGTGCTATCCTCATTACTCAGAACTTACCCTGGTGTACCTTGGTCCACTCTATCTTGTCATCCTCATAAGGCTTGCGGTCCATATCCTTATGGCCCACGCCTATTATGCATACAGGCTCGTACATCTCAGGGATTCCGAGCAGCTCCATCAGGGTCTGCTTGGTTGTCTTGCCGTCAGCATCGGCACGGCCGCGCATATGGCACCAGCAGCTGCCCAGTCCCAGGTCCTCGGCCTGGAGCTGCATATCGATAGCGGCAATGGCGCAGTCCTCAATCCAGCAGTCGGTCTTGGAGGGGTCACCCAGCACCACCACGGCAAAGGCTGCATCGGCCAGAAATCCCGAACCCATGGCGCGGCACTTGGAGAGGCTCTCGAGCATGGCGGGGTCCTCAACGGTCACGAACTCCCATCCGCGGTTGTTCTTGGCGGTGGGTGAAATCAGGGCCGCACGCAGTATGGTGCGTTTCTGTTCCTCGGTAAGTTTCTCACTGGTAAACTTGCGCATGCTGCGGCGCGTTGCTATAAGATCGCTGAACTTATTCATAACGGAAAAACAATTAGTTGTCTGCGAATTTAGTCATAATTCTCCTTACAACTATGGGTAACCGCATACTTTCGTGCACAATTCTCCGTTATTAATAACGCATGCGCATAAAAGAGACCATACTCACCGCCGTTCTTCTGTGCCTGACAGTCGCTGCTCAGGCACGTCGTGTGTATATCCACGGACGTGTCTATGACGAGGCCGGCGATCCGGTGGAGCTGGCCACCGTCAATGAGGAGCGCACGCTCCACTCAGCCATGACAAACCTCAAGGGCGAGTATTCGTTCACCGTCAACACACGGACCGATACGCTGAACCTGGTGTTCCGCATGGTTGGTCACGAGACGCGCCGCCGCACGCTCATAAGCCCGCCGGATACCGTGCAGCTTGACATAATGCTCCCCACATCAAACTACACCCTTGAAAACGTTGATGTGACCGCCACCCGCCGTCGCTCGGACGGCATGCAGGACATAAGTGCCCAGGGCTTACGTTTCACGGCCGATGCAAACGGCGGCTCCGTAGAGTCCATCATAGCCACCCAGGCCGGAGTGAGCACCCATAACGAGCTGAGCAGTCAGTACAACGTGCGAGGCGGAAACTTTGACGAGAACAGCGTATACGTGAACGGGACTGAGATACTGCGTCCGCTTCTGGTACGTGCAGGACAGCAGGAGGGTCTGAGTTTCATCAACCCCGATATGGTGGAGTCCATCAGTTTCTCGACCGGCGGATTCAACGTATCATACGGTGACAGGATGTCATCGGTCCTGGATATCACCTATCATAAACCGCGCAAGCTGGAGTCGGTCCTTATGGCCAGCCTGCTGGGTGCAAGCGCATATGTGGGTGCCGGCAATGACAAGTTCAGTTTTGCGGGTAGTGTCCGATACAAGACCACCGCCTACCTGCTTGGCACGCTCGATACCAAGGGCGAGTACAACCCCTCGTTCACCGACTACCAGGCTTATGCCTGCTGGACGCCCAATGACAAATGGGAGATCGGAGTGATAGGCAACGCCGCCGTAAACAACTACGAGTTCACGCCGAGGGACCGTAACACCTCATTCGGAACGTCTCAGGACCCCAAGCAGTTCAAGGTCTACTACGAGGGCTGGGAGAAGGACCGCTTCAACACTCTTTTCGGCGCGCTTGACATAAAGCACATAAGGGAGAGGTCGGAATACAGGTTCAACCTGTCGGCTTTCGGCAGCCGCGAGAGCGAGTCATTCGACATACTGAGCCAGTACTGGCTTGACGAGGGTGACTCCGAGCGGGAACTGGCTGTTGGTTCTTTCATGCAGCACGCCAGGAACAGACTTAAGTCTACGGTGTTATCGGCCTCAATAAAGGGCAGTCATACCACCTTTAAGGCAGGTACCATAGGTTGGGGTCTGGATTACCGCAGCGAGGAGGTGCAGGATTACATGAGGGAATGGGAGATGCGTGACTCGGCCGGCTATACCCTGCCCCACAGCGAGACCGGCCCCATGGAGATGATCTACTCGCTCAAGTCGGACCACGGCGTGCGCAACCACAAGGCCGCCGCATACGTTCAGGATACGTACCGGTTCGTGACCGATGCCGGACTGTTCACACTGAATGCCGGCGTGAGGGCCTCCTGGTGGAGCTGGAACCGTGAACTCACCGTGAGTCCCAGGCTGCTGGTCGGTTTCACGCCCGCCTTCAACGAGGATTTCACCTTCCGGTTCTCGACCGGCGTCTATTACCAGACTCCGTTCTACAAGGAGATCAAGGATACCGTGAGCTCGGGCGGCATTTACAAGGTAAACCTGAACGAGAGGATAAAGGCGCAGCGTTCGGTGCAGTTCGTGCTGGGCGGCGACTATGATTTCAGGGTGTTCAACCGTCCGTTCAAGTTCACGACCGAGATATATTACAAGAGTCTTGACAGGCTCATCCCGTACAATGTGGACAATGTAAGGATTGTTTACTACGGAGAAAACTGTGCATACGGCTATGCCGCAGGTATTGACATGAAGCTCTACGGAGAGTTTGTGCCGGGTACCGCCTCATGGATAACATTCTCGCTCATGAGAACCCGTGAGAACATAGGCGGCAAGTGGCTGCCGCGTCCTACCGACCAGCTCTACAACCTGTCACTCTACTTCACTGACTATTTCCCGCACCGTGAAAACTGGAAGATGTCACTCCGATGCTCACTCGCCGACGGACTCCCGTTCGGCCCCACTCACAGCGGACGCGAGAAACAGACTTTCCGCGCCCCTGCCTACAAGCGCGTGGACATAGGTCTCTCATACAAGCTTTTTGATTATGACAAACATCCGCATATATACGGGAAGTCAGGATTTTTCAAAGATATATGGATAGGTGCCGACTGCCTGAACCTGCTCGGCATAAACAATGTGAACTCCTACTACTGGATCACCGACATCACGGGAACCCAGTTCGCCGTGCCCAACTACCTTACCGGCCGCCAGCTCAACCTCCGGCTGATAGTGACACAGTAGGGACCGTCCCTATTGTGTCACTTTGCGTTTTTTCCTATTTTTGTAGTCAAATAGTCCCGATAATGAAAACAAGAAACAGATTTGCTGCCGCAGTGGCAGCATCAGCCTTAATCATTTGTTGCATAAATTGTTCATCGGCATACATGGCCACTCTCTCAACAGCCTTACAGGAGATGAACAAACAGCTTGATGCAACCTATTCGACAGCAGCGTCGGCCGCGCAGATCAATGCCCAGACCAGCAGTACCCCACATATTTATGAAACGCCCCAGTCGCCCGACCCGGGTGTCGCAATAGCTGCGGTTTCAAGCAGCGCAGGCAAGTTCAAGGGAACGCCTTACACCGTTCTGCCGGCCGGTACAGACGGCACTGCCGGAAAGCAGGCCACATATGTGGCGTTCGGAGACTGGCCGCAGACCATCAAGGCGGAGTCTGTAACGGTGGATGAGTCACAATCCGTCAAGGTGGGCGCCCACACATATTTCAAGGGAAGCGACGGAGCATGGTATATGAAGCGCACGTCAGTATTTGCAACCGGCGCCGAGGGTCCTGAGGGCTACCGATACTCGGACGGCACCCGTGTACGCGGCACAAAGACTCTCTATTTCAAGGTCGAGCCCATAAAATGGCGTGTGGTTACAAACAACTATAACGGCAGCGGCAAGAAGCTGTTGCTGTCCGAGTACATCCTTACCAATATCGCTTACTATGACTGCGACAAGGATGCGACTAGATTTGATAACGTTGACGGCACACAGGTATATTTCAAGCTGGACAAGAACATACGTCGCAATGATGACGGCTCGTACATTCAGCATAGCAACTATGAGCACAGCCGTCTGCGCGCTTACCTGAACGGTCTCTCTTACCTGAAGGGCGATAATGACGGAAACCAGGCCATAAACAATGAGTTTGTGGGAGCGGGATTCCTTCAGACGGCATTTACGTCCGATATGCAGGCAGGCATAGCAGTGACCAATGTTGACAACAGCATCAAGAGTACGGCCGATATCCTGGAGGAGTTATCGGCCAAGGAGCAGAGATTCTACCAAGGCACCATGTATTATGAGACCGGCGCGGAACACAAGCGCGTCTATTACCCATCGTACCTGTCAAACAACACAAAGGACAAGGTGTTCATACTGAGCCGCACTGATGTCTTAAAGAGCAACTACGGATTCACCCCGATAGCACCCAAGGTTACCGATGACAATTTCATGGATTACATCAAACGAGGTGAGGCGTACTCAGGGGCCGACTTAATCACGACATATAAGGGTCTGGCACGAAGGGTGACCGATTTCTGCAAGGCGAACGGAGTCAATCATCCTGTGATATCAGAGAACTCCGGATGGTATCTGCGCACTCCCCTTATGCCGGCTTTCTTTCGCGGTGAACCTAAGATTGCGCAGTTCGTGGCGGGTGTAAACTCGGACGCCGGCCTGGAAGAATGCGGCGTTGCGTACGATTCGAACGGCGTGGTTCCTGCAATTTGTGTAAACTATTAAGACCTTACATATGAAACGTATACTCTTTTTCCATATCGCAGTCCTGACGCTTATGACTGCGAGCGTGGGGGCATCGGCCCAGACAAAATCGTTTTTTGTTCCCAAGGAAGAGCGCACGTATGCCCAGAAACTGGGCGGTTACGCTGAGCCGGACTATGATTTTGTGCCGTTGAGCATAGACTATAGCAAGAAGAGCAACCGGTATCTGATTGAGGCTCAGAAGCTTGGCAGTTACGAAGAGGCTTTTGAGAAACTGCCCGATTTCCCTGATCCGTCGGATGTTGACACAAGGGAGAAGATGACTGATTTCCTGAACCGTATGGAGGCTATTGCGTTGGCTGTGCAGCTGCATGAGCCGCACGACAAGGTGGATGCCGCAAAGGACTCGTTGGAAAAGGCGCAGATGGACAATGCAAAGAGGGCAGCAAAGGGACTCCCGTATGACTCGGTCCTGCACTTTGACCCCAAGGCACAGCAGTATCAGGACCTGATTTATAAGAGGATGAACGCAGTGCAGGAACCAGTGGCCAAACTGGCCAGCGATATAGTGAATGTCTATTCCCAGACCTCCGACCCGGGATATGTTGATTTCATCCTGGAGAACAGTCAGGCTGCCGAGAGGCATTTCTTTGAAAAGATGGCTCCGCTGCGCAAGCAGTTGTGCCAGGAGTGGTTTGCATCGGACCAGTGCCAGGAGATTGACCGTATGGATGCTCCGCTGGTGGAACGTGCTCTGGCAGAGAGACCGCGCAAGGCTCCGTCCTGGTTCATTGAGGGACGCAAGGCTGAGCTTGAATACGTGCAGAGTTATAACCGCTACATCACTGAGCGCTGGATTGCCAAGGTCAGGCCCTATTACGAGAAGGACAAGGCGGTTCTTGCCAAGTTGCTGCCCTATATCAAGGAGCTTGAGGCGCTTCACGGCGACGACCCCATAACCATAGAGTACGTTGGCGCCAGGATTTACGCCCGCCAGTGGATTGAGAGCATGCTTTGCCGATGCTACGAATGGGTAATGCTTATTAACTACGCTCCCTTGATCCAGACTCCTCCCACCTATGAGAGCGTAAAGAAATTCAACAAGGTCAAGCTGAAGTGAAATGACACAATAGGGACAGTCCCTTCCGTGTCGTCGCCATGACACGGAAGGGACTGTCCCTATTGTGTCACTTTTAAGAAGGTTTTGCTTTTTATTATAGGTAAAAATTGTACCTTTGCAATCTATGAAAAGATAGAATCATCAAACAAGTACTAACAATAATTACAGAACGATTATGAGACCTACACACATTGAACATCTGGGTATTGCCGTAACCTCACTTGAGGCTACCATGCCTTTCTTTGAGTTCCTGACAGGCAGCAAGTGCTACAGCATTGAGGAGGTTGCCGACCAGAAGGTCAAGACAGCTTTCTTCAAGGTCGGACAGACCAAGATAGAGCTCCTGGAGCCCACTTGCCCCGAGTCAACCATCGCCAAGTTCATTGAGAAGAACGGCGGCAGAGGAGGTATACACCATGTTGCTTTCAATGTAGACAGTGTAGAGGAGGCTCTCAAGGAGGCTGAGGCTGCCGGCCTGCAGCTCATCGACCTCAAGCCGCGTAAGGGCGCCGAGAACCTCATGATTGCTTTCCTGCACCCCAAATCAACATGCGGAGTGCTGACTGAGATTTGCGAACAACCCAAATAAACACAATAATAAAAGAAATGGAAAACAGCAAGCTTCAGAAGCTGGTAGACAAACGCGCCGAGGCTATGGCCGGAGGCGGTGAGAAAGCGATTGAGAAGCACCACGCCAAAGGCAGCTACACTGCCCGCGAGCGTATAAACATGCTTCTTGACGAGGGATCATTTGAGGAGGTGGACATGTTCCTGACACACCGTTGCACTGACTTCGGTATGGAAAAGAAAGTATTCCTGGGTGACGGCGTTGCCGTTGGTTCAGGTACAATAGACGGCCGTCTGGTATTCGTATTCGCACAGGATGCCACAGTAATCGGCGGTTCACTGTCTGAGACCATGTCACAGAAAATATGCAAGGTCATGGATATGGCCATGAAGATGGGCGCTCCCGTCATCGGCATGAACGATTCAGGTGGTGCACGTATCCAGGAGGGTGCCTGCGCACTGGCCGGTTACGGTGAGATTTTTGAGCGCAACATCCTGGCATCGGGCGTTATCCCCCAGATTTCAGTCATTTTCGGCCCCTGCGCCGGCGGTGCGGTTTACAGCCCTGCCCTGACTGACTTCATCATGATGACCGAGCAGAACTCTTATATGTTCATAACCGGTCCCAAGGTAGTAAAGAGCGTTACCGGTGAGGACGTAACAGTTGAGGAACTGGGCGGTGCCCGCGTTCACGCCACCAAGTCAGGCGTGACACACTTTGTTGCTGCAACTGAGGAGGAGGCCGTAAAGGAGGTTCGCCGTCTGGTAAGCTTCATCCCTCAGAACAACATGGAGGAGGCTCCTGTTGTTGAGTGCAAGGATGATCCCGCACGCTTGGAGGACGCTCTGAACGATATGGTTCCCGCCGATCCCAACAAACCTTACGATATGAAGAACATCATCTACTCAATCGTAGATAACGGTGACTTCATGGAGGTTCAGAAGGATTTTGCCAAGAACGTAATCTGCGGTTTTGCCCGTTTCAACGGCCGCTCAACCGGTATCATAGCCAACCAGCCCAACTGGCTTGCAGGTGTGCTTGACTGCGACGCTTCACGTAAGGCCGCAAGGTTTGTACGTTTCTGCGACGCATTCAATATCCAGATCCTCACCCTGGTCGATGTTCCCGGATTCCTTTGCGGAACAGGTCAGGAGTACGCCGGTATCATAGATCACGGTGCAAAGCTCATGTTCGCTTACGGTGAGGCTACCGTTCCCAAGGTAACCGTAACAGTACGTAAGTCTTACGGTGGTTCACACATCGTAATGAGCTGCAAGCAGCTGCGCGGTGATTTCAACTACGCTTGGCCCAACGCCGAGATCGCAGTTATGGGTGCCAGCGGTGCAGTAGGCGTTCTCGAGGCCAAGGCCCTCAAGGCTATCGAGGATCCTGAGGAGAAAAAGAAATTCATTGCCGAGAAGGAGGCTGCTTACAAGGAGAAGTTCGCTTCACCCTACCAGGCTGCCAACCGCGGTTATATTGACGATGTAATTGAGCCCGCAGACCAAGCGTCTGACCAACCCGCTCAAGAAACACAGCAACATTCCACTCTAAAAACCAGCGTCTATGATTCTTTTAGCAAACTGGTCACATGTGTGGATGGTGACAGGACTTGGTTTCCTTATGGTTATCGCGCTCCTGGTGGTCCTCATCTTCATCCTGAAGCTGCTCGGAACAGTTATCAGCGGTGCAGTCAAGGCTCCCGCCAAGGCAAGTGCCCCTAAGTCCGATGCCCCCGCCGCCGTCAGCGCTGCCCCCAAGGCTCAGACTGGAGCCGATGATGACCTGGCAGCCATCGCAATGGCACTGCATCTGTACTTTAACGGAGTACATGACGTAGAGCCCACTGAGATTCATATCAAGAGAGTAGAGCGTTCCGGCTGGAACTCCAAGCTCTACGGAATGAACAACTTGCATCGTTAATACTATTTTTATGAAAGAGTTTAAGTTTACAATAGACGGCAAGCAGTACAATGCAGCCGTTAATGAACTTGAGGATAACTTTGCCGAGGTAACCATCAACGGCAAGACCTACAAGGTAGAGATCGAGAAGGAGCAGGCTCCCGCTGTTGCCGCCCGCCCCGCCGCTGCATCAGCAGCAACCTCCGCAGCACGTCCCGCCGGCGTAATGACCGTAAAGTCACCGCTGCCCGGTTCAATCGTAAAGGTTCTGGTCAAGGCCGGACAGGCTGTAAAGAAAGGCGATGTGCTCCTGACCATGGAATCAATGAAGATGGAGAACAACGTATGCGCCGAGGCCGACGGCACCGTAAAGAGCATACTCGTAGAGCCCGGCAAGACCGTAATGCAGGATGACAAGCTGCTTGAGCTTGAGACTGAGGCTGTAGCCGCAGCTCCCGTAGCAGAGCCCGCACCTGCCGCAGCACCTGCTCCCAAGGCAGCTCCCGCTCCCAAGGCAGCAGCTCCCAAGGCAGCTGAGGCACCCGCAGCCGGTTACAAGGTAACCAGCCCCCTGCCCGGCTCAATCATCAAGGTTCTCGTATCTGAGGGTCAGGATGTAAAGAAGGGCGACACCCTGCTTACACTTGAGAGCATGAAGATGGAGAATGCCGTTATGGCTGACCGCGACGGTAAGGTAACCAAGATTGCCGTAACCGCCGGACAGAACGTTATGCAGGACGACCTGCTGATAATTCTGGGTTAATCATCATTTCAAAACAGTAAAGAAATGGCTGATATTCTGGAATTCTTCAGTAAGATGGGCTTCATGAACATGACCTGGCAGCAGGGACTGATGCTTCTCATCAGTTTCTTCCTGCTCTACCTGGCCATCAAGAAGCAATACGAGCCGCTGCTGCTGCTCCCCATCGCATTCGGTATGCTGCTTACCAACCTGCCCGGTGCAGAGATGTACCACGCAGAGCTTTGGTCAGCATTCCTTGACGAAAGCAGTCCTTACTATCACAGCTATGGCGCCATCATGAGCCATGGAGGTCTGCTTGATATTCTCTACATCGGCGTAAAAGCCGGCGTTTATCCCTGTCTGATTTTCATGGGCGTAGGTGCCATGACTGATTTCGGACCTCTGATCGCCAACCCCAAGAGCCTGCTTCTGGGTGCTGCCGCTCAGCTTGGTATATTCCTTACATTCCTTGCCGCCAACGCCATGGGATTCGCCGAGGCTGAGGCCGGTTCTATAGGTATAATAGGTGGTGCCGACGGTCCTACATCAATCTTCCTGACATCAAAGCTGGCTCCCCACCTTCTGGGCCCGATAGCCATTGCCGCTTACTCATACATGGCTCTGGTTCCGGTTATCCAGCCGCCTATCATGCGTGCCCTCACAACCAAGAAGGAGCGTGCCATCAAGATGAATCAGCTTCGTCCTGTTAGCAAGACCGAGAAGATCATATTCCCGATTGCCATCACCGCCATCGTGGCTCTTATCCTGCCCGATGCAGCCCCGCTTATAGGCTGCCTCATGCTGGGTAACCTGGCTAAGGAGTGCGGCGTGGTTGAGCGTCTGAGCAAGACCATGCAGAACGAGCTCATGAACATCGTGGTAATATTCCTGGGCCTCACCGTAGGTGCCACCGCTACAGCGGAGTCATTCCTGAACATCCGCACTATCATGATCCTGTCAATGGGTATCGTGGCATTCGGTTGCGGTACTGCAGGCGGTATCCTGCTGGCCAAGCTCATGAACCTGTTCTCAAAGGAGAAGATCAACCCGCTGATTGGTTCTGCAGGCGTATCGGCCGTTCCTATGGCTGCCCGCGTATCACAGCAGGTAGGTCAGGAGGAGAACCCCAGCAACTTCCTGCTCATGCATGCCATGGGCCCGAACGTAGCAGGAGTTATAGGTTCTGCAGTTGCAGCTGGCATTCTTCTCACAATGCTTGGTTGATTCCAATTGAGAATTGAGAATTGAAAATTGAGAATTAAATCCAACGCACCTGCGTGGAATAAAAAAATCCAGCCGAGCTATCGACTGGATTTTTTGTTACGCAGGTCCTGCGTATTAATTCTCATTTCTCAATTCTAAATTCTCAATTCTAAATTCTCAATTCTTACGGAATCACCACCGTAGGTTTGAAGGTTTTGGCTTCCTCCGGAGTAACCTGGGCGTAAGCGATGATTATGACCGTATCACCGATTGACACCAGACGTGCGGCAGCACCGTTAAGGCAGATGCACTTGGAGCCGCGCTCTCCGCGAATGACGTAAGTTACCAGACGGGCACCGTTGGTCACATCGACCACATGAACCTGCTCGCCGTCAATGATGCCGGCAGCATCCATCCAGTTGCCGTCAATAGTTATGCTGCCAATGTAGTTGATATTGGCATCGGTCACCTTGACACGGTGAAGCTTGGATTTGAGTACTGTCAGAAGCATTATTCCTTGTATTTTACGTTATCAATAAGTCTTACCTTGCCGCAGTGTACGGTTACGCAGCCTACAATGTAATCGGTAGCGTCCCAGTTGTCAACCGGCTGGAGCGTGCGGCCGTCAACGATCTCGTAGTACTCCACCTCAAGTCCGTTATAGGAGTTGATGGTGTCGATGACATACTTACGGGTCGATGCCAGGGTATGATGACGTGCAAAATAACGGCTCTCAAAGAGAGTGCGTGATATGTTGGCGGCAAGCTTGCGCTCGGCCTTGCTCAGCAGCATGTTGCGTGAGCTCAGTGCCATGCCGTCCTCCTCGCGGACGATGGGGCAGCCTACAATCTCAATCTTGAGGTCAAGCTGACGTACCATCTCGCGTATGATGGCCAGCTGCTGGAAATCCTTCTCGCCAAAATAGGCGCGGTCAGGCTCCACGGCATAGAAAAGTTTACTTACAATCTGAGCCACTCCGTTAAAGTGACCGGGACGGTTGGGGCCCTCCATGACCTTGTCAAGAGGAGTGAAATCAAATGTGCGGGTATCGGGCTCCGGATACATCTCCTCAACCGACGGCGCAAAGATATACTGTGCACCTACGTTCTCCAGCAGTTTGCAGTCTGCCTCGAGAGTACGGGGGTAGTTGTTAAGGTCATTCTTGTCGTTGAACTGGGTGGGGTTTACGAAATCACTTACTACGGTGATGTCATTCTCAGCCACAGAGCGGCGAACCAGCGATGCGTGTCCCTCGTGAAGAGCTCCCATAGTGGGTACAAGACCTACTGACTTACCGGCCTTGCGTTCTCCGGCAAGAGCCTCTTTCAGCTCCTTAACCGTCGTTACTACCTTTATCATATTAATTTATACTTACTTTGAAAAAGTCCGCAAAATAAGTTATTATTTGTGGGATTTCAAAAGTTTCGGCCCAACTGCTTGCCAAAATCAAGCTTTTTTTTTATATCTTTGCTTTCCGGTAGTTCGGACAATCCGTTGTCTTAACCCAGTAAGACCTATTCATAGGCCCAATTTAAATAAGATTTTATGAGCGAGAAAAAAATCCTTATCATTGCTGATCAGATTTCACCCTTCGTGGGACAGTCTCCAATGGCGGATTACTGCAGGCAGCTGCCTCAGAGCATCCAGGAATTAGGTAATGACATCCGTACCTTCATGCCCAAGTGGGGTAACATCAACGAACGACGCAACCAGTTGCACGAGGTTATCCGACTCTCAGGCATGAACCTGATAATCGATGACACGGACCACCCGCTCATAATCAAGGTTGCATCACTGCAGTCTGCACGCATCCAGGTCTATTTCATAGACAATGAGGATTTCTTCCAGAACCGTCTCCAGGTGACCGATAAGGACGGCGTGGAGTATGAGGACAATGACGAGCGCACCATATTCTTTGCACGCGGCGTCCTTGAGACCGTAAAGAAACTCCGCTGGAATCCCGATATCATACACTGCCACGGCTGGCTTTCAGCACTGATTCCCCTCTACATCAAGACCGCGTACCGCGAGGAGCCCGCATTCCGCGACTCCAAGATCGTATATTCGCTCTATGACAAGGCTTTCAACAGGAACTTCTCCGACAAGTACCCCGAGATCATCCCCACCAAGGATATGAAGCCCGGTGACATCGGTCAGTTCGAATCACCCATTGACTACAATGTGGTTATGAAGAAGGCCATCGAGTTCTCTGACGGCGTGATATGCAACTCACCGGATGTCGATGCATCCCTGACCGCATACGCCAAGCAGAAGGGCATTCCCGTCCTGGAGGGCGACGCCACCACCATGGAGGCCAGCGCCATCAACGATTTTTACAACACAATCTGATACATACTGTTTCTATGAATATCAAGACGACCGTCTGCAGTTTGCTTGCAGTTCTGTTTCTGATATCATGCGATAATGAGACATCCGAGCTTGGAGGTTCACTGACCCCTCAGGATGACAAAATCACTGTCACATCTGATTCCTGTTACGCACAGTCACGTACCATCAAGGCCAGTGACTCACTTCTTGTATTGTCATCACGCTGCAACCTGGGCAGGTTCACCGAACAGGGAAGCGGCTCAACCATACAGGCCGGATTCATAACACAGCTCAGCTGCATCGAGAACTTTGATCTGCTGACTGACTCGGTCTACGGAATCGGCGACCACACGTTCCCGCAGTGGTTCATAGACGCGGTGGGTGAACAGAAGCCCTACTACGCCGAACTCAGGCTCTACTACACAAGCTATTTCGGAGATCCCACCAACACCCTTAAGATTGATGTTTTCCCGCTCGACCAAATGGTTGACGTTAACACCACGTACTATTCCGATGTTGACCCGTCACTGTTCTACGACGAGACCGCCGAGCCGCTGGCCAGCCTCACCGTATCGGCCCGTAACATGCAGATGAGCGACTCACTGCGTAACATAGACGGCTACTACCCGAGTTTCATCATCCCCCTGCCCGACTCCATAGCCAAGCATATACTTGAGTCATATATGAACCCCGCTACAAGGCACTATTTCGCCGATTCCAGGGCATTCATGGAGAATCTCTACAAGGGTTTCTACATCCGATGCACACAGGGTGACGGCACCATGTTCTATATTGACCGTACGGTATTCGAGGTGAACTTCAAATGCATCGGACTTGATGATGACGATGAGCCCGAGATGCAGTCCCTCATGGCTGAGTTTCAGGGAAACAGCGAGGTTCTCCAACTCAACTCCATCAAGTGGACCGGACTGGACGCCGAGCTTGCCGACAACAGCTGCACCTGGATACGCAGCCCGTTCGGCCTGCTGACAGAGATCACGCTGCCTGTTGACAGCATGAAGGGCGACTTCGTACTCAACTCGGCTATGCTGCGTGTCATGACCGCAGTAACGCCTGCTACGCCCTACAAGCCTTCGGTTCCGTCAACGCTTCTGCTTATCCGCAAGGACATGCTCAAGTCTTTCTTTGACGGCAGCCATAACGTAGACAATATGGAATCATATGTTGCCTCCTACTCTGAGAAGTACGGCACATACACATACAGCAATATCGCCGCAATGGTTGAGAAAATCCACTACGACCGCGATAAGTGGCTCAAGGCAAACAACATGGAGGCCGATGCCGCCGGAATCGCAGCGTACAGTCAGGAGCGTCCGGACTGGGACAAGGTGGTACTGGTGCCCGTGACCGTGAACCTGAACGCACAGAAGGGCGCTCTCAGCTACAGCCTGGACATGGATATGCATCAGGTCAAGCTCATAGGAGGCGACACCAAAATCAAGATCAAGACCATCCGCTCCAAATTTTAACATCGGGGACGGTTCCTAATGTGTTAGTTTTTGAAAAAACCATAAAAAGAAGGCCGGAAATTCCGGCCTTCTATTTTGATGCGGTATCAAAACTAACACATTAGGAACCGTCCCCGATGTATCACTTTTTGGCGGCAGCTGACTTGAGGCGGGCCACCTGTTTCTCCAGCGCCTGGATTTTCTTATCCTGGTTACTGATGGTGGTCTGGAAGGCGTTGAGCTCCTCGGTGTCGATCTCACGGGGCAGCGCCCAGTTCACTCTCTGCAGGAAATCACCCAGCACGTTCATATAGTTGGTGAACGCATCGTACGGTGACTCGTAGATTCCGCGGTCCATGGACACGGCGTTGTTCTTGGTGGTCATGAAACGGAAGTTGTTGCTGGCCTGCAGGTAATCCCAGTCCTGAAGCAGATGCTTGTCCTTACTCAGGATCACGCGCTCACCGATTGAATAGAGCTTGTTGAATGCCTCACGCTGCATCACGTTACCGAGCCAGCAGCTTATGTCGCGCTCCTCATCGGTCCATGACATGGGATAAGGTACCTCTATGGCCGATACGGACTTGTGATTCTTTATGACCTCGCTCGGAGTCTGGAATCCGATGCCACGTGCCTTGGCTGCAACCGGCAGGTTCTTGAGGAACTCCAGGATGTTGGAGCTGAGCGGCTGATATATACCCAGGGCGCAGAGCTCCATGAATATATTGAATACGCCGTCATCCTCGGGGCACTGTGCAATCCAATCCATATACTTATCAGCCATGAGCGGATATGCCTCCCATGAGGGGTTGGAGAATCTCAGGCTTATGTCATCGGACAGCTTGTAATCACGTGTGAACACCTTGAGGTTGGGGTTCAGGGCGCAGTGATAGAGATAATGGGGGCTCTTCCAGCCAAGTATGTGCTTGGCACCCTCGGTGAGTATTCCCTTGAATCCCATTTCGGCCACAAGACCTCCTATCTCATCGTCGTAGATAAGGCTGGAGTTGCGGAACACCTTGGGTTTCTGACCGAACAGCTGGTTGATCTTGTCCACCTGGCGCTTGACCTCGTCACGGAACGAAGCCTCACCGTTGGGGGCAAGCGAAGCCAGGCCATGGGAGTAAGGCTCGGCTATAAATTCGCAGCATCCGGTTCCGGCAAGCTCCTGAAGGAGGTCGATGACCTGGGGTGCGTAACGTTCCAGCTGCTCCAGGCCCACGCCTGACAGCGAGAGAGCCACCTTGAAGGCACCTTCGCTCTCCTTGGCCATCGCTATCAGAGTCTTGAGAGCGGGGATATAGGAGTTCTCGGTGATATTTCCGATGCTGGTCTCGTTAGCGTAATCGTCATAGTAGTAGTGGTCCGTTCCTATATCAAAGAAGCGGTACCGCTTGAGATGTATTATCTGGTGAATCTCAAAATACAGACAGATTGTTTTCATATCCTGATTCTTGTTTATTTCCACAATTATTTAATCCCCAGCAGTTTCTTGTAGCGTGCCAGGATACGCTCGCCCACCTTGTCCCAGGTGATGGCATCGACCTCTTTCTTACCCTCCACCTTGAGGTACTCGTAGAGTGCCGGATAGTTGCAGATGGAGTATATGGCATCGGCCATGGCGTGTATGTCCCAATAATCCACCTTGATGCACTTGTCCAGGATCTCGGCGCAGCCTGACTGCTTGGAGATGATGGTAGGTACCTCGCACTGCATGGCTTCAAGGGGTGAAATGCCGAAAGGCTCTGATACCGAAGGCATTATGTAGACGTCGCTCGACTTGAGGCATTCGTATACCTGGCGTCCTTTCATGAAACCGGGGAAATGGAACCTGTCGGCGATGCCGCGGTCTGCAGCCATGGTTATCATGGCATTCATCATATCACCGCTTCCGGCCATGCAGAAACGGATGTCATGAGTACGTTTGAGCACCAGTGCGGCAGCCTCCACGAAATACTCGGGGCCTTTCTGCATGGTGATACGGCCCAGGAACGTAACGACCTTCTCGTGAGGCTTACGTACGGGTTTTATATCCTGAATCTCCTGCGGCAGAGGCTCGACTGCGTTATGCATGGTCGATACCTTGCGCGGATCCTGATGGTACTTGTTGATTACGGTCTGACGGGTCAGCTCGCTCACGCACATGATGTGGTCGGCGTAATCCATGCCGTTCTTCTCGATGGCATAGACGGTGGGGTTCACGTTGCCGCGGCTACGGTCAAAATCGGTGGCGTGGACATGGATTACCAACGGTTTGCCGCTCACCTGCTTGGCATGGATGCCTGCAGGATAGGTAAGCCAGTCGTGCGAATGGATTATATCGAACTCCTCGGTCCTGGCTACCACTCCGGCCACGATCGAGTAGTTGTTTATCTCCTCATGAAGGTTGTCGGGATATCGGCCCGAGAACTCTATGCAGCCCAGGTCATTGGTATAGATATTGCTGAAATCGGCGTAGATATGGTCACGGAAACGGTAATAGTCATCCGCATTCATCCAGGGGTATCTCTCCCTGAGCACGCTGCTGTCCGGATTGCGGTAGACCACCGGTACGGTGTTCATGCCCACAATCTTCATGAAGCTCTGATCCTCATCGCCCCAAGGCTTAGGCAGGCAGAACGTGATATCCACATTCCCCTGGTTAGCCAGTCCTCTTGTCAATCCGTAGCTGGCCGTTCCCAGACCGCCCAGGATATGGGGCGGAAACTCCCAGCCGAACATCAGTACTCGCATATGCTATTATTCAAATTCATTTATCATCTTAATGGTCCTCAGTATCTCGGCCACATTCATGGCGAACGATACCGCTCCCCTGCCCTTGAAAGGCGGGTTGCCGTCAAACAGCTCAGGCAGCGAGCCTATGCAGTGTGACGTCATCTCATCCTCGTAGCCTATCATCTGGCGCTCCACGAACGACAGACCGCTCATCTTGAACACCTTGAGGTAAGCCTCAAAGTAGAATCCGGCCAGCCACGGCCATGCGGTACCCTGATGGTATGCATAGTCACGCTCGCGCTGCGGTCCTACGTAGTTGGGGTTGTAACCCATGCTCTTGGGGCTGAGCGAACGCAGTCCCTTGGGTGTAAGCAGTTCCTTGGTCACGATATCGACCACAGCTTTCTGCTGCTTGATATCCAGCGGAGAGTAGTCCAGAGCCACAGCGAATATCTGGTTGGGACGTACGCTCCAGTCAGGAACGTCCTTATCGACAAAGTCATACAGGTAATCGTACTGGTTTACGAAGGTGCGTACGAATGATTTGGCAGTCGTTGCAGCAAGTGTCTCTATTCGCTTGGAGTAGTCAGCCTTACCGAACTCTCCTGTCAGACCGGCCACGAACATAAGCGCATTGTACCACAGGGCGTTGATCTCAACCACATATCCTGTACGCGGAATCACGGGCACGCCGTTTGCGGTGGAGTTCATCCAGGTCGATGCTTTCTCCTTGCCGTTTATGTGCACCAGTCCGTTACTGTGCAGGAAGAAGTTGTAGTGGCGGTTATGACGCAGGAAATCCATCATCTCGGTAAGCAGCTTGCCGTACTTGTTCCAGGCCTGCTCCCTCGATGTGGCCTTGGCATACTGCTGTATGGCCCAAACGGCCCAGAGCATCACATCGGGCTGTTCAATCTCATATATCTGCAGACGGCCGGGCGCACCTTTCATGAAGTCGCGTATAGCCTCCTGAGCGGTGTACATGGCACTCTCGAACTCATGAATCTCCTTTAGCGAGAGGGTCAGTCCGGGCAGCGACACAAAGAGGTCGCGGGCACGGCACTTGAACCACGGATAACCGGCCAGGATATAGTGATGACCGCCCACCTTGTTGTGGAACTGGTGTGCGGCGTTCTTGAGGCAGTGATAGAAGTTGTCACGCGGAGTGCGTTCGTTTGCCTCGAGCGTGAAGGTGCGTTTGAGTCCCTTGGTCTTTACTTCCGATAAACCCGCGGAGAACACTATGCTCTCACCTTTTTTAATAGGCATCTCAAAGTAGCCCGGCACGTAAAGGTCCTCGTTGAACTCGTATCCGCGTTCAAGCTCCTTGGAGTACTCGAACTTGCGGTACCAGTCGGGACGGAACACGAACTCGTTCTCCTTGCTGAACTGCATGAACAACTCGGGATAGCCGGGATACATGCAGGTCTTGATACCGTTCTCCACCATCTGGTACTCGCGGCTGGCGTTGCTGTTCTCATGAGTGAACTGGCGTACGCTGCGGAATGCCAGGAAGGGCTGGAACCTCAATGTGGTCTCTGAATGGGCGTCAAGAAGCGTATAACGTATAAGTATGCGGTTCTCATTATGCTCAAACAGCTTTTCTTTCTTGAGGAGCACGCCTCCTACACGGTATATGGTGGTCGGGACCTTGTCACAGTTGAACTCCCTTATGTATTTGTGTCCCTTGGGACTGAAGTTGTAACCCCAATACTGATGGAGTCCCAGGTTGAACTCCGCTCCATGCTGGATCACCGTTTCATCAAGTGACGAGAGCAGCACATGGTTTTCATCATCAAGTTCGGGCAGAGGCACCACCAGAAGTCCGTGGTACTTACGCGTGTTGCAGTCCACGATGGTCGTGCAGTGGTAAGCTCCGGAACGGTTCGTGCGAAGTATCTCTCTGGGGAGCGTCTCTTCCAGATTGGTCATCAATGTTTTCTCAAAACGCAGATAGCTCATCGGTCTTGTATAAATTCTTATTTGATATCCTGATTTTCTGCAAATTAATGCAAAATAAACGTCCTTTGTTAAAATTAGATTAGACAAATATAATCAGAAATAGTATTAATTGATAACTTTGCGCGACAAAATAACAGAAAGCAGAGAAAAACGACAAAATATGAACAGGATTGTATCCAAGCAACAGTTTTCAGAGAATGTTTTCAAGTTTGAAGTTGAGGCACCGCTCATAGCAAAATCACGCCGTGCCGGTCACTTCGTAATCATCCGTATAGGAGAGAAGGGCGAGCGTATTCCGCTTACCATCGCTGACTCTGACGTCAAGCGCGGCACCATCACTCTTGTAGTGCAGCGTATAGGTCTCTCCACCAACAGACTCTGCAAGCTGGAGGCTGGTGACATGATAACCGACGTGGTAGGTCCTCTTGGCCAGGCCACTCACATCGAGAAGTTCGGAACGGTACTTTGCGCCGGCGGCGGTGTAGGTACAGCTCCCATGCTCCCCATCATCAAGGCCCTTAAGGAGGCAGGCAACCGCGTGATCGCAGTTCTGGCCGGCCGTACCAAGGAGCTCATCATCCTTGAGGATGAGGTTAACAAGTATGCCGACGAGACCATCATCATGACCGATGACGGATCATACGGCAACAAGGGTGTGGTAACAGTCGGTATGGAACAGGTAATCCAGAGAGAGAAGGTTGACAAGTGCTTCGCCATCGGCCCTGCCATCATGATGAAGTTCTGCTGCCTGCTCACTCAGAAATATAACATCTCTACCGATGTATCGCTCAACACCATCATGGTCGATGGTACCGGTATGTGCGGTGCCTGCCGTGTAAGCGTTGGCGGCAAGACCAAGTTCGTTTGCGTAGACGGACCTGAGTTCGACGGCCACGAGGTTGACTGGGACGGTATGATGAAGCGTATGGGTGCCTTCAAGGAGACCGAGCGCGAGGAGATGAAAAAGCTTGAGGAGTCAGTTGCAGCTGCAGCTCCTGCCGCTGATAAGGCCGCTTGCTGCTGCGGTGGCAGTAAGGCCAAGGTTGAGGTTGAGCCCATCGAGGTCCTGACCGACCGTAACGCACAGTGGAGAGCTGACCTGCGTGCTACCATGAAACCCAAGGACCGCACCGCAATCGAGCGCTGCGTAATGAACGAGTTGGCACCTGACTACCGTCGTCACAGCCGCAAGGAGGAGGTTAACCAGGGCCTCACCGAGGAGCAGGCACTCCTGGAGGCCAAGCGTTGCCTTGACTGCGCCAACCCCTCATGTATGGAGGGTTGCCCCGTAAACATCGAGATTCCTTCATTCATCAAGAATATTGAGCGCGGTAACTATCTGGCTGCCGCCAAGGTGCTCAAGAAGACCAGCGCCCTGCCCGCTGTCTGCGGCCGTGTCTGCCCCCAGGAGAAGCAGTGCGAGAGCAAGTGCATACACCTCAAGATGGGTAAGAAGCCTGTTGCCATAGGTTATCTGGAGCGTTTCGCTGCCGATTACGAGCGTGAGAGCGGCAACATCTCAGTACCTGAGGTTGCAGCATCCAACGGCAAGAAGATAGCAGTCATCGGTTCAGGTCCTTCAGGCCTCTCATTCGCAGGCGATATGGCCAAGCTCGGTTATGACGTAACCGTATTCGAGGCCCTGCATGAGATCGGCGGTGTGCTCAAGTACGGTATTCCTGAGTTCCGTCTGCCCAACAAGATCGTTGACGTTGAGATCGAGAACCTTCAGAAGATGGGTGTCAAGTTCGTAAAGGACTGCATCGTAGGTAAGACCATCACCGTAAAGGAACTTGAGGCTGAGGATTACAAGGGCATATTCGTAGGCTCAGGTGCCGGTCTGCCCAACTTCATGAACATTGAGGGTGAGAACCTTATCAACATAATGTCATCAAATGAGTATCTGACTCGCGTCAACCTGATGGATGCCGCAAGCAAGGAGTCCGATACCCCCGTAACATTCGGCAAGAAGATGATGATCGTAGGTGGCGGTAACACCGCTATGGACTCTGTCCGCACTGCCCTGCGTCTGGGTGCCGAGCGCGCCATGATCGTTTACCGCCGTTCCGAGGAGGAGATGCCCGCCCGTCTTGAGGAGGTCAAGCACGCCAAGGAAGAGGGTGTAGAGTTCATGACACTGCACAACCCCATCCGTTACATCGGTGACGAGAACGGCCGCGTAAAGCAGGCTGTACTTGAAAAGATGGCTCTCGGTGAGCCCGATGCAAGCGGTCGCCGCAGCCCGGTTCCCACAGGCGAGACCATCACAGTCGATGTTGATATGGTAATCGTAGCTGTAGGTGTATCACCCAACCCCATCGTTCCCAAGTCAATCGAGGGTCTGGAGCTGGGCCGCAAGAACACCATCGCCGTAAACGACAACATGCAGTCATCAATACCTACAATCTTTGCAGGTGGTGATATCGTGTCGCGCTGCCGCTTCCATGCACGCGGAACTGTCCAAGTGAGAATTGAGACATGGATAATGAAAAACGCTCGGAGGTTTCCGGGCGTTTTTCGTTTTAACAAAGATTAATGTGCTTGTATGGCAAATAGCAAAAAACATCACACTGAAACATTAAATGATTATAATAGATTTGCAACTGATAGTGTTCCTATCCAATTAATACGGAATGAAAAGATTGAATTTTAAAGTATTGTTTGCAGTTCTTGTCGGCAGTTTATGCATTGTTTCCTGCTTTAAAGATGATGATGAAAAGAACGGTTTCTTTTATAAGGAGCCGGAAGTCGAGATACAATCCTATAGTATCGGAGGAGTGGGTACATGTTATTTATCATGTAAAATCTGGCCGACCAAGGAAATGTATGAAAACAACCTGCCAAATTATGAATGTGGATTAGAGTACTCTACTGACAGTCTTTTCCGTTCATCCACCAAGATCGTTTTCGGCTTCCGCTTTGGCAGTTCTATGTCAAGTAATTATACTGCTACGGGGAAGGTGGGTGATTTATATCCCGATTCAACATATTATTTCCGTGCATTGTTGATATTTGTTGATAAGTTGACTGAGGAGGGTCAGTTTTTTTCCGGCGATAGATTCGGAAACAGATATGTCAACGAGTATACTCATATAATCAAAGAAGGGAAAACCGTCTCTATAACAATGCCACATTCAGCAGATGTAAATAAATATGTGCATGCTTCAGTTACAGAACTGGGACCGATGAATCTCAATATAGGGATAGAATGTGACGTTAATGAGATGATTAACGCCAATTTAAACAATTTTGATTGCAGTCTTGAGTTTTCTGAAGATAGCACATTCTCAGATAACGTTACAGTTATGCCTTTCCATTTTTACTTCTCGGAAAAGGAGTTTGAATTCAAATACCTGAAGCCGTTCTGCGATTATTATTACAGGATACGTTTCTATTCTGAGGATAAGTCTGTATCTTATTACGGTAATGTGATAAAGGTTTCTACGCCAGCGCTGAAAACGGTTAACGGAACGCCATATGTTGATTTGGGATTATCTGTAATGTGGGCCTATTACAATGTCGGGGCACACTCCCCATTGGAACCCGGTGGTTTTTATTGTTGGGGCGAGACAGAAGAATTGACACTTGAGGGTACGAAAGTAACTGACTATTTTAGCAACTCTATCAATTATTCAAAATACAATGAAAAGGATCGAATAACTATTCTTCAGCCTGTGGATGATGTGGCTACAGTAAAGTGGGGCGCCCCCTGGCACATGCCTGATCAAGGCGATATAGTTACTCTGTATGAAAATTGCACTAAAAGTGAATTGACAATTGACGGCCAAAAGGTTGTGCAATTTACCAGTAAGATTAATGGTAACTACATTTTAATCCCGGTAGCCGGATGTTATACCGGTGGACAATATATGGATTGGGATTATGCCTGCTTCTGGACAAGAGATCTTAATAGTTTCTATGGGATGATTGTTCATTCTGCAAGTAGTGAGGCCGTACGTTTGACGACTTATAATACCAGAAGTGATTGCCTTAATGTGCGTCCTGTGGTTGAACTTAATCATTAAATAGCAATTGACTGCATTATGAAGAAAAAGAGTATTCTGCCGGTTTTAATGGCGTTGTTTATCCTTGTTAGTATTAATGCCAAGGCTCAAAGTTCGGGCTCGTATGCCTTTGTAGATGGTTTTTTCAAACGTAATACAACGTCAACAAAGGATGGACAAAATAACAATGTGTCACAGGATGTGTCAACTATGGGCACAGGTATAGGTTGGGGCTATCTTTTCAGCCCTAATAATGACGGACAGGGCATAAGTATAGAAATGGGGGTTGAAATAGGAGCCCAAAACAATTCTTACACCAATATAAATGGAATGCCTAATACCAAGGAGAAGTTGACAGGCGCTACTCTGGCATTGGGCTATCATTTGACAGTAATACCGCGCCTATACTATGTACCTCAGCTGAGTGTCGGATTAATTAATTCCGAACCGTCTCAATTCGTTGAAGCATACTGGGAATGGTATACAGGCACGACCACCCATTCAATAGGTGTAAGACTTAACCTATTGAATTTTGAATTCAAGTCAAATGATACGCCTTTCAGTGTGCGTTTCGGCATGGGAGGCATAACTTATATAAAATCAACCTCAAACAACGTTCCCAATCCGATGTATACTTATGACTTTGACCTGAACACTTTCACCACAGCAGTAATCTACTACTTCTGATGAGGACATTGGGGACAGGATGGCTACCATTATCCTATGCCTATGGCATTATCTGTGCCGTCAGGCACACAATATGGGTAGCCAGCCGTTTCAACGGCTGGGTGCTTACGTATGCGACAAATAAATATACGCTGATGGTTTTATTTGATGAACGCAAAGAACACAGCAATCACTAGAAACACAAATGAAACCAAATGATTCCAATGGAGTGATTGTGTCTTGAAGCAGAACGCCAGGATGAGTGAGAAAACAATCAGTGACACGCACTCCTGGATGACCTTGAGCTGAACCAGATTGAACGGGCCGCCGTTGATATCGGACCCCAGGCGGTTGGCGGGAACCATGAAGCAGTACTCAAACAGAGCAAGGCCCCAGGATGCCAGTATAATAAGGAAAAGAGGCCAGTCTGTGCTTATCTTCATCTCC